>DXIF01000175.1 GCA_019113025.1 Candidatus Anaerobiospirillum stercoravium
AGTCCCCAAGCCCACCCCGCAATAAAATCCGATAAATAAGCCATTTACGCGCCCAGCCGGCCCCAACTTACGCGTCACAAAAAATTTTTTTACGGATCGCGCTTGCAATTGGCGCCACTTTTCCTTATGGGACGGCCTAAATTCCGCCTGCAACGCCCTTTTTGCCCCCTGATGGCGCAACAAGCAACCACCGTCCCGCACCGTGTCCCTGCCCATGTCCCGGCTCGTGTCCCGGGCCCACTATCACCCCACCTCACCTAACCACCATCACCCCATCTCATCCCTAGGTTGCACTCGCGCGTTGTCCTTGCGCCCGCGCCAACTTGGGCGCAAAGTTGGGCGCAAAGTGGCGCCTTAAAGCGCCATTTAATGCGGCGCTCGGGGGCAAACATGATAAAATAGCGCCACTTTTTGCGAACCTCATCACAAAACATCGAGGTTCGGGTTCTTTTGGATCGTTGCGTCGAGCGCCGCGATCGTATGCGCTGCAAGGAGCTGGTTTCATGGCTATGGATTTATCCCGTCCTATCAAGAGAGCTTTAATCTCGGTATCGGACAAGAGTGGGGTGCTTGAGTTTGCTCAGGCCTTACACAAGCGCGGAGTTGAGATCTTATCGACGGGCGGTACCGCCAAGCTGTTGCAAGACAATGGCGTCCCAGTAATCGAAGTCTCCGATTACACCAAGTTCCCAGAGATGATGTCTGGCCGTCTCAAGACCCTGCACCCCTTGATCCATGGTGGCATCTTAGGGCGCCGCGGCACCGATGAGGCCGTGATGGAGCAGCATGGCATCAAGCCCATCGACTTGGTCTGCGTTAACCTCTACCCATTTGTGAAGACGGTCAGCGATCCTAACTGCACCTTAGAGCACGCCATCGAGAACATCGACATCGGCGGCCCAACCATGGTGCGCGCTGCGGCTAAAAATCACCGCGACGTCGCGATTGTGGTCAACGCTAAGGACTATGAGCGCGTGATCGCAGAGATGGACGAGCACGACGGCAGCTTAACCTACAAGACCCGCTTTGACTTAGCCATCGCCGCCTACGAGCACACCGCCGCTTACGACGCCGCCATCGCCAACTACTTTGGCACCATGGCCTCGGACTACGGCATTATCGATGAGAGCGAGGAAACCTGCGAGGTGCCAACCGAGCACGGCGAGCTCAAGTTACAAAAGCGCGCTTTCCCACGCACCTTAAACTTAAACTTCGTCAAGCTCCAAGGCATGCGCTACGGCGAGAACCCACACCAAAAGGCCGCCTTCTACCAAGACCTGAGCTTAACCAACTCCAGCATCGCTACCGCCAAACAGTTCCAAGGCAAGGAGCTCTCCTACAACAACATCGCTGACACCGATGCCGCCATCGAGTGCGTCCGCGAGTTCTTAGAGGAGCCATGCTGCGTCATCGTCAAGCACGCCAACCCATGCGGTGTCGCCTTAGCCGACAACTTAACCGACGCCTACATCAAGGCCTTTGAGTCCGACAGCGAATCGGCCTTTGGTGGCATCATCGCCTTTAACCGCGAGTTAGATGGCAAGACCGCGCAAGCCATTGTCAGCCGTCAGTTCTGCGAGGTGATCGTCGCCCCGAAGGTCTCCGAGGAGGCCAAGGCCGCGGTGGCTGCTAAGAAGAATATCCGCCTGTTAGAGGTCGGTGACTTAACCGTGCGTGAGCCACGCTACGACTTCAAGCGCGTTAACGGCGGCCTGTTAGTCCAAGAGGCTGATTTGGTCAACGTAAGTTTAGACGAGCTCAAGGTCGTCACCCAGCGCGCCCCATCCAAGGAAGAGTTAGACGAGCTCTTATTTGCTTGGCGCGTTTGCAAGTACACCAAGTCCAACGCCATTGTTTACACCAACAACAAGCGTACCTTAGGCATCGGTTGCGGCCAGACCTCGCGCGTATTCTCGGCGCGCATTGCCTGCTTACGCGCTGAAGACGCTAAGCTTTCGCTGCAAGGCGCCGCGCTTGCCTCGGATGCCTTCTTCCCATTCCGCGATGGCGTGGATGCCGCTGCCGCTGCGGGCATCAAGTGCATCATCCAGCCCGGTGGCTCGATTCGCGATGAGGAAGTAATCAAGGCCGCCGATGAGCACGGCATCGCCATGGTCTTCACCGGCGTGCGCCACTTCCGCCACTAAGCCCGCCCTCCTCCCGCCCTAGGCACCCCCAAGGCGAACTTGTGCACCATCGCACGCCCTGAGCGTGCGCCGCTGCGCCCCGCCTTGGGCGGTGCTATGCTAAGGATTTAGCTAAGAATTTAGCCCAGAATTTGGCTTAGAGTTTAGCTCAGAGCCTACTTAGAGTTGACTTAGAGATTGCTTAAAGTTGACTGTGAGGATGAGTGCGGCCTGAGGCCCGAACAGATAGAAGGATTTTCCATGAGAATTTTAGTTGTCGGCAATGGTGGTCGTGAGCACGCTTTGGCTTGGCGCGCCGCCCAATCGCCCCTGGCTGAGATGGTATATGTTGCCCCGGGCAATCCTGGTACCAAGGCCGAGCAGAAGATCGAGAACGTCAATATCGCCGCGGACGATATTGCAGGCTTAGTCGATTTTGCCCAAAAGGGTAATATCGACCTCACCATTGTCGGCCCAGAGGCGCCCTTAGTCGCCGGTATCGTCGATGCCTTTAAGGCCGCCAAATTACGCGTCTTTGGCCCATCCAAGGCCGCGGCACAATTAGAGGGCTCCAAGTCCTTTACCAAGGACTTCTTAAAGCGCCATAACATCCCAACTGCGGCCTACGAGGTATTCTCGGAGGTTGAGCCTGCGATCGCCTACATCAAGGAGCAAGGCGCTCCGATCGTAATCAAGGCCGATGGCTTAGCCGCAGGTAAGGGCGTGGTCGTTGCCATGAGCGAGGATGAGGCCATTGCTGCGGTCAAGTCGATGCTCGAGGATAACGCCTTTGGTGATGCCGGCGCCCGCGTCGTCATTGAGGAGTTTATGCAAGGCGAGGAAGCATCCTTCATCGTCATGTCCGACACCATCAATGTCGTCCCAATGGCCACCTCGCAAGATCACAAGCGCGTCGGCGACGGCGACACCGGTCCAAACACCGGCGGTATGGGCGCCTACTCCCCAGCCCCGATCGTGACCCACGAGGTCTATCAAAAGGTCATGGAGCGCATCATTGAGCCGACCATTCGTGGCATGGCTCAAGATGGCATCCCGTATTGCGGCTTCCTCTACGCGGGCCTGATGATTGATGATCAGGGTGATCCGCGCGTCGTTGAGTTCAACTGCCGTTTTGGTGACCCAGAGACCCAGCCGATCATGCTGCGCATGACCTCGGATTTAGTCGAGCTGTGCTACAAGGGCTGCAAGGCCGGCGGCTTAGAGGGCAAGGTCTGCTCTTACGACCCACGTCCGGCAGTCGGCGTGGTTTTAGCCGCGGAAGGCTATCCACAAAGCCCACGCAAGGGTGATGTCATTTACGGCTTAGATGAGCCGCAGCCATCCTATGGCAAGGTCTTTGAGGCCGGCACCAAGGAAGTTGACGGCAAGATCGTCACCAACGGTGGCCGCGTCTTATGCGTCACCGCCATGGGCAGCGACATTGCCGAGGCCACCTCGCATGCCTACGGCATGATCCACCATATCAAGTTCGACGGCATGTTCTACCGTCACGACATCGCGCACCGCGCCTTAGAGCGCCACAATAAGTCCCGTCAGGACTAGGCGCTCCGCACGCGGCCTGAGGCCGCCCCCCAAAAAGCCCGCGTCAGCGGGCTTTTTTGCGCCCCATCTGAGAATGCGTTTACCAAAGAAATTGCAAATTACGTTAAAACATCGTCGACTGGATACGTCTAGCTTTCTCAGTCTTGTACAGACTATGATCCACCCTTGGTTTACTGACTTGATACTACCGCTATACCCTTACGCATAGGGATTTCGCGGCTGGACGTTAAAAACTTCCTCTGCGCTGACTCTCAATCTCACTTTGTTTTAGCGTCTTATGACTCTTTTCACCATATAACGAAATAAACAACTTAACGCAACAGACCATAGCCACAGCCAAAAAAGCGATACAAAGCACAAATACAACAAGCAAAAACACTGACAAGAAATTAGAATCAGACATTGTTTCACCACCTTATTCCAAATAGAGCAATGACAATGACAGTTAGAGCAAATCAATAAAGCGCACTAGCAAGCACCTAAAGTATCGAGCCACCACGACCTATAGTTCAGCTCCCTCAAGCTGGAAATCTAAACAACTAATAACAACTAATGAAGGTTTGGAAATTCCGAGAAGTTTATACGATGCCAATCTCCCCAT
>DXIF01000176.1 GCA_019113025.1 Candidatus Anaerobiospirillum stercoravium
GTATTTTGTAGTGTTGAGTGAGCAATTGTTTTGTTGAGCTTGTCAAAAGTTTGATTTTGCTCAACAAAATCTTGATTTCTTAACTTTACAATCGCTTTAGTCAAACGGGTGAGCAACTTACTTTTTGTTGAGCTCAGCCCCTACGTTTGGTCAGTTTCAGTGTTGCTTTGGAGTCTTAGCCATGAAAACTCAAATCAGCTCGCCTCACGCCCCAGCTGCCATCGGCCCATACAGCGCAGCCATCTCCACTGGTTCCCTGATTTTCGTCTCGGGCCAGCTCCCAATTAACCCAGCTAGCGGTGAGATGCCGGAGGGCATCGCCGCACAAACCGAGCAGTCGCTGGCCAACTTAAAGGCCCTGTTAGAGGCGGCCGGTTCGTCGGTTGATAAGGTCGTTAAGACCACGGTCTTCTTAGCCGACATCAACGACTTTGCCGCCATGAACGAGGTTTATGGCAAGGTTTTCACCGCTCCCTTCCCAACCCGCAGTGCTTTTGCGGTCGCCGCTTTGCCTAAGGGCGCCAAGGTTGAGATTGAGTGCATCGCCTTAGCCTAACTCGGCGGGCTGGAGCGCGCTTGCTGGGCGCTTGCTGGGCGCTTGCTAGCGCTAGATTGCGCCTGATGCGCGGTGGCGCGCTCTGCTCTGTTTTCCCTTGATCCTAACCCCTAAATCGGAGGCACATTATGGCTCCTGATGTTTTAATCGTCGGCGTCTTGGTGACAAGCATCCTGCTCATCATCGTGTCGATCGTCAAATTTAAGCTGCATCCATTCTTGGCCCTGATGCTCGCTAGCTTCTATGTCGGCCTTTTAATGCAGATGAAGCCTAATGACTTGCTCGGTGCGATTGAAAACGGCATCGGCGGTACCTTGGGCTTCTTGGCGGCCATCATTGGCCTCGGTACGATTTTAGGTAAGATGCTCGAGGTCTCGGGCGCGGCCGAGAAAATCGGTATTACCCTGTTGCGCAGCCGCTTCTTGAAGCCTGACGTCATTATGGTAATCGTGGGCTTAATCTGCGGTATCACCCTCTTCGTTGAGGTCGGTGTGGTGCTGCTGATTCCACTTGCCTTCTCGATTGCTAAGAAGACCAATACCTCGCTGCTAAAGCTCGCCATCCCACTGTGCACCGCCTTGATGGCTGTTCACTGCATCGTGCCGCCGCACCCAGCCGCCTTGTTCGTAACCAATCAGTTACAGGCTGATATCGGCACCGTAATTGTCGCGGGCTTAGCCGTGGGCTTAGTCGCTTCCTTAGTCGGCGGTCCTTTATTCCTGCGCCTGCTCAAGGACAAGGTACCATTTAAGAAGGTGCCTGAGGAGTTTGCTGACGTTAAGGTCCGCGACGAGAGCTCGCTGCCGGGCTTAGGCGTCACCTTGTTCTGCATCTTCTTGCCGATCGCTTTAATGCTGATCAAGACCGTCGCTCAGTTCAATGTCGACAACAACTCGACCTTCTATCTGGTCTTAGAGTTCTTTGGCAACCCAATCACCGCCTTGTTCTTGGCCGCCTTTAGCGCCTACTATCTGTTAGGCCTCAAGCGCAATATGGGCATGAGCGAGCTCTTAACCCACACCGAAGGCTGCTTTTCCTCGATTGCCAACATCCTCTTGATCATCGGCGCCGGCGGTGCGTTCAATGGTATCTTAAGCGCCAGCGGCATCAGCGATGGCTTAGCTCAGATTTTAGCTAACCTCGATATGCACCCCATTCTGCTGGCGTGGTTAGTTGCGATCATCCTGCACGCCGCCGTGGGCTCGGCCACCGTCGCCATGATGGGCGCTACCGCCATTGTGCAGCCGATGCTGGCCCTGTACCCTCAGATTAGCCCTGAGATCATCACGCTGGCGATTGGTTCGGGCGCTATTGGCTGCACCATCGTGACCGATTCGCTGTTCTGGTTAGTCAAGCAGTACTGCGGCGCGACCATGAACGAAATCTTAAAGTATTACACCACTGCCACCTTAATCGCCTCGGTCGTGGCCTTAGGCGGTACCTTCCTGCTGTCTACCATCATTTAGGAGTCTAACTATGAGTCTGTCCCAGGATAAAATTGCTGAGCTCATCAAGACCCACCCTCTGATCCAAAGCTTAGTCAAGCTGGAAGAAGTCAGCTGGTTTAACCCGGCAATTGCCCCGGGCAACACCGCTGAGGGCATGACTAAGGTTGGTCTGGGCCCAGCTGATATCGAGGATGCAAGCGCCCGCTTAACCCGTTTTGCCGCTTATATTCGCAAGGCCTTCCCGGAGACGGAGGCCTCGGGGGGCATCATCGAGTCGGTGGTCCGTCCTATTCCTAAGATGCAGCAGGCCTTAGAAGAGCGCTATGGTTTAAAGCTCAAGGGCAAGCTGTGGTTAAAGCAGGATAGCCACCTGCCAATCTCGGGCTCGATCAAGGCCCGCGGCGGCATCTACGAGGTGTTAAAGCACGCTGAGGACTTAGCTCTCGAGGCGGGCTTATTAAAGTACGAAGACGACTACGCCAAGCTCTTCTCCGATGAGTTCCGTCAGTTCTTTAGTCAGTACAGCATTGCCGTGGGCTCGACTGGTAATCTGGGCCTGTCGATCGGCATCATGAGCGCCAAGCTCGGCTTTAAGGTGAGCGTCCATATGTCCGCCGACGCCCGCGAGTGGAAGAAGAATAAGCTGCGTCAGTGTGGTGTCAACGTGGTCGAGTACCAGACCGACTACAGCGTCGCGGTCGCTAACGGCCGCGAGCAGGCTAAGAGCGATCCAACCTGCTTCTTCATCGACGATGAGAACTCCCGTACTCTGTTCTTAGGTTACTCGGTCGCCGGAGGCCGCCTCAAGGCTCAATTTGCCGAATTGGGCGTCAAGGTCGATGCCGAGCACCCTCTGTTTGTTTACCTCCCATGCGGTGTCGGTGGTGGTCCGGGCGGCGTCGCCTTTGGCTTAAAGAACGCCTACGGCGATAACGTCCATTGCTTCTTTGCCGAGCCGACGCACTCGCCATGCATGATCTTAGGTGTCTACACCGGTCTGCATGAGAAGATCTGCGTCCAAGATCTGGGTATCGACAATCTGACCGCCGCAGACGGTCTGGCGGTAGGCCGCCCATCGGGCTTTGTCGGTCACGCTATGCAAGGCCTGATCGATGGCTACTACACCTTAAAGGATGAGGAAATGTATCAGCTCCTGTCCTTATTAGACCAGAGCGAGGGCATTCGCTTAGAGCCATCGGCCTTAGCCGGTATGCCGGGCATCTCCCGCGTCTTATCAAACGAGGAGTACTTAAGCCGCATGGGCTTCACCCCAGAGCAGCTGGAGCATGCCACCCACTTAGTCTGGGCCACCGGTGGTGGTATGGTGCCACCTGAGGAGATGGCCAAGTACTTAGCCCAGGGCCAAGCGCAAGCCTAAGCGCGGCCTGCTGAGCCCGCCGCATAGCGCTTACTACCTAAAGGTTACACAACAATCCTAGCTTAATACAGCCGCCGCTTGAGCCCAGGCGGCCGTAAAGCCCAGTTTCGCCGGAGCGCACGAGCACACCACACCAGCGGAACTGGGCTTTTTAGTTGGGGAGAACGTGAGACGAAGCGCGAGACCAAGCGTGAGACGAGGGGCGTGCTAACAAAGTAAATCTTGTGAGAAGCGCCAGAACATTACATACTAATTACTCGCTAGTTACCTACTAGCTAGTAGGAGCGTAGCGGCCATGGTTTGAGCCGCAGCTAAGCCCGAGCAGCGCGGCCCATCTGTAAGCGTCAGCGTAAGAGTCAACCTCAGCGTTAGCGTAAGTGTCAGCGTTAGCGGTAGCTGGGGCGCTGGGCGCTGGGGTGGCTGTGAACTTGAGTTGTGCAGGAGGGGAGATGAACGCAAGCGTAGTCAAAGAAAGTGCGGTGAGTTTGAGTCCACAAGATCGCTTGATCTTAGAGGGCTATAAGCCCTTAGTTGATGCCATCGGGCAGCTCTTTGGGGATTGCTGCGAGGTGGTATTGCACTCCTTAGAAGACCTCTCCCACTCCGTGATTTGGATTCATAATGGTGCCAAGACTGGGCGCAAAATCGGCTCGCCCGTGACGGACAAGGCTTTGAGCGTGCTGCGCCAGTGCGAGCAGACGGGGAGTAACTTCAGCAAGCTCTATTTAACCCAAACGGTCAATGGTGCCACGATGCGCTCGACCACCACTGTGATTAAAGGCATTGCCGGTAACCCGATCGGCCTGTTTTGCATCAACTTCGACATCTCAATGCCGTTTAACCAGCTCGCGCACATCCTCGTTGAGACCAAGAGTGAGGGCGAGGGCGGCGGAGAGCACTTTGCCATCGACTTAGATGACCTCTTCCTCACCAAGGTGCGCCAAGTAGAGCAGGAGGTCAAAAACGACCCCAATATTCCCGTGCGGCGCAAGACCTACGAAATCATCGTGCGCTTAAGCGACGAGGGCGTGTTCAAAATCCGCAAAGCGGTGCCGCGTATTGCAAAGGTGCTCAATATCTCGCGCGATGTCATCTATATGCATCTGCGCAAGCACGAGGAATCCCTCAAAAGCGCCGCGAGCTAAGCTGCCGCCCAGCGCGCTGCTGCCCGGACACCACCTGAGCGCGCCGCTGACGTCACGTGGGCACATGGGGCCCCGAAGCAGGCGGTGCCGCCCCTATTAAAACTTACTATTTCTCACGATTACGTTAAATTATTGGCGAGGCTAACGCGTCGGCGCAGGACGGGCGAGGGCGCTGGGGCGTGATGTGGTACCCGCCGGGGCGCTTAGAGCGTGGTTGGCGTGATTTGCGTGGTGCCGTGAAGGCCCAGCCGCGCCGGGCGCGGGCTGGGAAAAGAGGGTGGCTTGAAGCGCTGCGCTGAGAGTTTAAGCAAGAGCTTAAGCCAGAAAACGGCGGGGCCGCGCAAGGGCGGGGCCGCTTATCTTAGAGGTGAGAGCTGACGGTTAGCGGGCGCTCGGGTTGTGCCGCGTCGTGTCACTGCCCTCTAAGGACACGGACATCTCCAGGATGTGGGTGCCCTCATCGTCGTTGCTGTCGTACTTGATCTCGACGTCTTCGTTTTCCACGATCGGGATGTACTTTTTCAAGACTTCGATGATCTCAAGACGCAGCTGGGGCAAAAAGTCGGGATTTTGCCCCGCGCGGTCGCTGATCAACAAAACGTGTAAGCGCTGCTTGGCGGTTTCAGCGTTGGGAGCTTTCTTTTCACTCGCCAGCGCGCTTTTGATAGCTGAGAATAAAGACATTTTGGTCGTACCTAAAAGTGCCGTGCTTACGCGTGCGGGGGCGCGCCACTAGCGCTTGCGCTAAGGTTAGCGCAGCTCCTGGGCTAGCTTCCCGGCACGTAATGACAAGGTCTCATGCCTGCACTTGGTTGCCCCGGAGCTTGGTTTGATCATATGGCCTACTTATATTGGTTATATTGGGCCTTGGTATGGTGCAGTTGGCTCCGGGATAGGTAATGGGGGGCGGCACGCGCGTCGCGCGAGGCGGTGCGGGCTGCTTGCGCGTGCGGCTCGTGCAGCACGTGCTGCTTGGGCTTAATTGCCGCCAAAGAGCTTGGCTAAGAAGCCCTTCTTCTTGACTTGCAAGAAGCGCAATGGCACTTCCTCGCCCAATAAGCGGTCGACCGCATCTTGGTAGGCTTGACCGGCTTCGGACTCCTTATCCAAGATAATGGTGACACCGGCGTTTGAGGCCTTTAAGACATCAGGCGACTCTGGGATGATGCCCAAGAGCGGAATGGAGAGCAGCTCCTGGATGTCATCGGTCGATAACATCTCCTTCCTCTCGACGCGCTCTGGGACATAGCGGGTGAGCAAGAGCTTAGGGCGCACCGGCTCTAGGTTTTGCTCCGCGCGCCGACTGCGGGCATTTAAAATGCCAATGATGCGGTCGGAGTCACGTACTGAGGAGACCTCTGGGTTGGTGGTGACAATCGCCTCGTCCGCGTAGTACAGCGCAATGAGGGCGCCCGCTTCGATGCCCGCTGGGCTATCGCAGATGATGTACTCAAAGCCCATGTCCGATAACTCTTGCATCACCTTGCCCACGCCATGGTAGGTTAAGGCGTCCTTGTCGCGGGTTTGCGAGGCGGGCAGAATGTAGAGATTGTCGGTGTGACGATCCTTGATTAAGGCCTGATTTAAGTTGGCCTCACCATGGATAACATTGATAAAGTCGTAGACTACGCGCAGCTCGACGCCCATGATCAGGTCGAGATTGCGTAAGCCTACATCAAAATCGATCACCGCGGTCTTGTGCCCCTTTAAGGCCAAGCCCGTGGAAATTGCGGCGGCCGAAGTCGTCTTACCGACGCCGCCCTTACCTGAGGTGACCACAATAATGCGGGCTTTAAAGGCCTCAGCAATTGGAGTGTCTTCAGTCGTTGCCAAGCTCTTTGCCTCCTTCTTCTTGGTCGCCGTGAGTTTGCGGATTTTAGGTGCCAGCTTAGGGCTCTCCTCAGAACCAGCTGACTTAGCAGGGGTCTTAGTTAAATCGTTGGTGTCAGGCGCAGCTGCCGTAGTGGCTTCCGCCGTAGCAGCATCCGCCTGATTAGGCTCGCTCTGCGCTGCCTCGCTCTTATCATCCGCCTGAGCCTCCGGCGCTTGCTCCGCGCTTGGCGCAGCCTGCTCCTCAGCGGCAGCGGGAGCCTGATCCGTGGCGGCGCTTTGAGCGGCGCTTGGCGCCTCTTCCTGGCCCTTAGCCTCTTCTTTTTTAGCTTCAGGCTCTTCAGGCGCCGCAGCCTCTGCTTTTTGCGTCGCAGCCTCTGCTTTTTGCGCCTTAGGGTCAGCTGGGGCGTCGACCTGGGCTTCAGGCTGAGCGTCAGTGGTTTCAGCCTTGACCTCAGGCTTAGTGTCAGGCTGGGCTGGTGGGGTTGCCGCGTCGTGCGGCTTAATCTTGGTATCAGCCGGTGAGGCGGCGGCTTCGTCTGTGACCGCGCCGCTCTTAACCTCAGGCGCGACGGCAGCTGGGGCAGGCGAGCTTTTGCTCTTGGCACGAGAGTTATTTTTCTTCATGAGTCATCGACGCGCTTTCAGCTGCAAAGCTTAAAGCAGGCGCCGCCTTCTGACAAAATCTTATGGATGCTGTGACACTTACGTCCCAGCAGTTTGAGCATGGTGCTTTCGTTGCGTCGGGGCCGTGAGCGTTGCTGCGCTGGTGCAGCGTGAGCGCTTAGGCTGGGGTTAGCTGAGCGCAAAATCGGGGGCCGCAAAGTAGCGCAGATTGGCTTGCTCTAAGGTCACCACAATGCCGCGCTGCTGCATGCGAATTTGGGTCAGCCCGGGATCTTTATCGAGATCCTCGGCGGTGCGGTAGTTACCAGCAATGGCGAGGATGCCCGGATTGAGATTGCCCTGAATATGGATGATGGCGTCAGTAAGTCCCGGATCGGAGTTGTCCTTGGGGGCTCCGGCAAAGAGGTCGGCGCGATTGACATTGCCAAAAACAAAAATATGGTGCGAGGCAATGACGCGCGCATGCGAGCCCAGCGAGCCGTAAATGGCAATCGAGCTGTTTTGCCCGGTGACCGTTTCGCCTGAGCGAATATTGCGCCGTACGACCTTTAAGGGCGCCGGTACTTTGACCTCGTAGGGCACCTTCACTTCGTAGGGGACTTCAACCGGGACGGGGACCTTGACCTCCAAAAACTGGGTGATGATCTTGGGCTTGAGGTTTTCCTCGCGAATGCGGGCATAGCGGTTGGAGTTAACCACCGGAATGCGTCGCCGGACCAAGGCTGCGGCGCGATCCTCGTTGACCACCCCGGTCACCCCCAGCAAAAAGAGGTCGTGACGGCGACACTGCTCTTGCAGCGCGAAAAAATCGAGATCGTTGAGGTTAGCAACGTCCTCGACATTGAGCACTACAGCAGCGTTACGGTAGGCACCATGAGCGCGGTCAATCTTCGAGCTTAAGATGAGCTCTAACTCGTCTTGACTGCCGCTTTGAATCTTTATGGCGGCAAGAGAGAATCCGGTGTGCGAGATGTCACCCACCGGTGACACCTTTTGGCGCACACTGAGCTCTGCGTGCTCTTGCTCTTGTTGCGCTTGGGGCGCTGTGTCCATCACAAGTAACAATCCTTATCCCAGACCAAGATGCAAGTTACCTTGAATTACCTTAAGTTACCTTGAGTTATCTCAAGTTACCTCAAGTTAGCTTGAGCCTTGGTCGCCTGACCTGTCCAAAGGGCCAAATTCTAGCATGATGCCTTATTTTAGCACAGCCATCTCAAGCGGCCGCGGCGCATTGCGCCGGGGCAGCGGGGGTGTTGCGTCCCGTCGGGCGCAGCTTGCCGGGGCGCCGGGAGCGACTTTTTGCCCCCAGGTGCTAAGTGCGCTAAGCTAAGCGCATTAAGCTCAGTGCGCTCAGCTCAGCGCACGACGTGCGCTGTGGTTGGGCGCACCTGAGTTGGCCTAATTGGGGAGGTGCCATGGAACGGCTGGTTTACGTCTATAAGAGCCTGCGCAAGACCAAGACTTACTTGTATGTGCCCGAAAAGGATGTGTTTTCGCACATCCCCTCCGGGCTCATGGATGCCTTTGGCGCGCCGCAATTTGTCATGGTGTTTGCGCTGCGCCCCGAGCGCAAGCTCCCCAAGGTCACGCCCCAAGAGCTCAATGACGCCTTAGACGCCAAGGGCTACTTTTTGCGCATCGACCTTGAGGACGTTGAGGAAAACCTGCTCAACCAAGAGCGCGCCCGCCGCGGCTTGCCGCCACTTGAGTCCGACCAAATCGCGGACTACTTTCACTAACGGCCTAAAGGCCTAACGGCGCGCGCGCCCGGTACGGGCCGTAGGCGGCGTGCCGTGCCTATGGGCGACGCTGATGCTACTTGAGGTTGAGGCTGGAGCTGGTTTTGTCCTTGCGCGTTTGCGTCGTGTAGTGATAGCAGGCGATGGTGTAGTCCTTGTCCAAGGTGGCGTCCTTGGTGTAACGCTTGAGCTTGGCGCACAGGTTATTGACCACGTCGGCGGCGCTGTCAAAGTTTTCATCGTGCAGCATCGACTCAAAGCCCTCTTGGCCCAGCTTTTCGTGGCGGTGGTTGATGCAGTCAAGTAAGCCATCGCTGTAGAGCAAGAGGCTGTCGCCCTCTTGCAGCTCAAAGTTAATTGAGGTGTATTGCTGGTTGCCGTTGGCGCCTAAGACGGAGCCCGTTCTGATGTCGATGTACTCAAAGCCTGAGTTCTTGTGATAGAGCATCGGTAGGGTGTGACCGGCGTTGAGGTACTCAACCTTGCCCGTGCTTTGCTCGATGATCACAATGCACACCGAGGTCAGAGCCGATTGCATATTGTTGTCGACAATATTCTGGTTGATTTCAGTCACTGCCTTGCCCAGTGGCAGTTTGATGCTCTCAGTGAGGCGAATCATCTGGCGGAACAGGGCGATGTTGATCATAGCTAGGTTGACCGCCGTGAGGCCGCGCTCGCTGCTGGAGCCCACTACTAAGGCCAGCTTGTCCGAGCTTAACTCAATCACATCAAAGAAGTCGCCCGTGCTTTCGGCAACATGCTCGGTGTGGACGTTGATGCGATCCTTGTAGTACTCCTTTAAGAAGATTTCGCGGTTGATGCTGTTTTGGCGCATGCGGTCATAGAGCAGGCGCGCGCTGTCCTTGGGGTCGGCGGCACTAGGGCGCCCGGCGGTACGGGTAATCTCCTGAATGGACTGATAGAGGGTCTTGCCCAGTAAGCGCACGTAGTTTGAGAGGGTGCCTAATTCATCCTCGCGGCGCGGCAGGCCTTCGCTGATGCGTTCGACCAAGTCGGCGTCTTGAATCAAGCTTGCCATATTCTTGATCTTGTTGTTGATGAGGACCAGATCCTTGACGTCCTTATCGACAATCTCGCCGATGGCAAAGACGCAGATAATCGACAGCACCAGTTGCACCGTGAAGATGATGATGAGGTACTGCCAGACCGGGCTGTTGGTGCGCACATTATCGGTATTGATGAGCAAGTACCAGTCGTACGGCTTAAAGTAGCCCGTGGTCAGGTAGTGGCCCCAATGGCGGTTGTAGCCTTGGAACATGCCGTGGGTGCGCGTTTGCTCTAAGACCGCCGGGGTGATAAGGCGCGTAATCTCGCTCTTGGACAGGTCGCCTGCGAGCGGATTGAAGTTCGGATCGAGCAGGGTGATGGACACCGGGGTGGTGGTCCCGACCGCCAGTACCAGCTCATTTAAGGAGTTGGCAATCAGGCGCTTTAAGACCTCATCTTGCTGCTGGAGCTTAGTGATATCGGTGATGATGACCAAGACTTGATCTGGGTCAAAGCTCAAGGAGGCAATCAGGCCCAAACAGGTGCCATGGTCGGTCAAGGCCGCAATATCATTGCTATTCTTGCCCAGTTCATAGCGTACCTCAAATTCGCTGTCAGCATAAGACTTAGGCGCCGCTGCTACCATGGTCGTCGTCCCCTCAGCCTCTGGGGCAACCGCAGCGCTAGCGCTCGCCTCAGGGTCAGCGCTGCCACTACTTAAGTTAGCGGCGCTGGGGTCGGGTTCCGTGGCGCTTTGCTTGAGCGCAAATAAGGCCGAGGAGTAGGTGGGGCTCCCCTCAATTTGCGCCTGTTGGAGCAAGATAGATTGCTGCACTTGCTCGCTGCGCACTAAGAGCTGATCTAACTCTTGGTCAAGCGCCTTGATCTGCTCTTCTTCCTCAATCGCTTCGGCCTTCCAGGTGCCTTGCGGGCGTGCGGCGGCGGCAATGCCGTGGTCGAGATCGGCCGCGTGCATCAAGATGCCGGTATCCTCGTTTATGGGCTCAGGCGTGAGGGGAAGGTCGTGCTGCGTGCGCTCACGGCGGTCAAAGTCCCCGGTGCCGGTCGGCGCCTGGGCCGCTGCCAAGGCGGGGCGCGCCTTGGGCTCATGCAAGCTGGTGCGCAAAGCGGTGAGATTAGGGGTACGCGCTGCGCTCGGCGCTGCCGGAACCGCGTTAGGTGCGTCAGGGGCTACGCTTGGCGCGGCCGGGCCTGCGCTCGGTACGGCCGGGGCAGCGCGCTCAGCCGGGGCTGAAGGGGCCTTGGCCTCAGATGCGGCGGCTGACTGCTTGCGGTGCTCTTGGAGCTGGTGCCGACTTTGCTGGATGCTGTACTCTTGAAGCGCACGTGCCTCCGGGCTTAAGGCCGGATTAGGGCGCGCAATCAAGCCGCGGGTGCTCTCTAAGATGACAAAGTAGCCATTATTCGGGATCGGGGTGTGATACAAGAGGTCGCGCAGGCGGCGCTGCTCGTTCATCAGACTGTCTAAGAGCTGCTCATAGCCGCGGTGGATAAAGATGTCCTGCGATGAGCTCTTGGTGTTCACCGAAAAGGCGATAAAGCCTAAGCTCTGTAATTGACTCAAGTGCTTGTAGAGCACGAGGCGGTTGGGGTCAACCGGGCCAAATGGGCTCAGGCCCGGTGGGGCCATCACATCATTGCTTTGGTTTAAAGCGGTGATGAAATTGGTGTTGGCATTGCCCCCCGCGAAGTTTAAGGCCGACAAATGCGCCCGCATTTGGTCATAGCGTACGTTGGCGCGGGCAATGATGTCCGCGGCGCTATGAAAGCTCGGGCTATCGGCGCGGGTAACATCCGGCGCGCCACTTGAGACTGGCCTCTGGGCGCTAAGCCCAGCATTGGTCCTAGCAGCATTTGGTTGGGCTGGTAGCGTGCGCCCCGTTTGCAGTTGCGCCGAAAGCTCGCTTAAGCCGCTGATGATGGGCGCACTAGAACTGGCCCGATCATGGGCATTTTGCAGCACCGCGCTGTTTTCAATGAGGCGCTCGGGACTGGAAGCTTTGGGCGTGAGCTCCCGCGTCCGGTTAGAGGCGGCGATGAGCGCGTCTAAATCGGTGTGGGTGAAGTTGGTGAGTGAGGGCGCCAGCTGATTTAAGCTCGAGTTTTGCTGCGCGTTCTCAATATTGCGGGCTTGCTCAACATCACGCGTAATGACATAAGGATTAGCGGTTGGTGCTAATAAGCGCTCATTGAATTGATAGGGCGAGGTCTCACTTTTGGTCTTATCGGGGGGCACCAGCGACATGTCGACCATGCGATAGAGGCGGTAGAGCTCATTGCGGATAATCGACAGATTCGACAGCTCCGAGAGCTTGGAGTAAAAGATATTGTTCTCCAGCTCTTGTAAGCAGAAGTTGAGGGTGTTTTGTTGTAGCAGGTATTGCTCAATGACATTCTCCCGATTGAGGTAGTAATAGCTAATACCCACCGACGTGCACAACGATGCCATGAAAAAGGTCGTCGAGTAAAAAAGCGTGCGCCGTCTGATGCTGGAAAAATGACCCATCCTGACTGTCACCTCATCTGCGCCCCGACTGCAATGGTAGGAGCTTACTGCGCTTAACTTTCTGCTGCCTAAACTTCTGCTGCCTAAACTTTCTGCCGCCCAAACTTCCTGGCGCCTAAACTTCCAGTCGCGGATTTCCTTATTTTATGCAAGTGCGCGCGCTTTTTGCAGCGCTCAAACCACAAAAAGTTCGGCCGATCCCATTTTAGGACTATCGGGGCTTGGTGCCGGGGCCCGGGCGGTGCTAAGGTGTGAAGTAAGTGCGCGAACTCATTGGAGGTAGGGTCATGCTTGCACGTGGGTCAGCTCAGGTCACGGCGGGGGTACGCCGCCTAGGTCAGCTTACACTCGCCCTAGTTGGGGCGCTGTGGACGTTTACTTGCGCTGACAGCGCGCCGGTTGAGGCGACGTTATCAGAGGCGGCGCGGCGCGGCTCCAGCATTGATTTGAGCTTTGACCTTGGGGCAAATTCGGTCGTCGCAATTGATCGCCATAAGCTCAAGCGGACCCCGCGCCTGTTCGAAGAGCTGTTTAAAGACGACTTAAATGAGCTTTCCGCGGCGCTGGCACCGGCCGCGCATAACGACGATATCTCAGAGTTTGACCCCCCGCCTCCTATCACTACTTTTCAGCGCGTGTGGCGCGCCAAGGGCTCGTTGCGCTCCAGTGGCACGGGCACGGGGCTGGATGCCAGCCATGCCCTCACCCGCGGCCAAGGGGTGAACCCCGACTTAGCGGTTCCCTATATTGGAGATGCGAGCTCGGCCTCGAGCAGCACCATTCGCGTCGGCTTTGATGATCAAATCATTGGCTTTGACGCCTTAACCCGCGCCTCGGTTAAAAACCAGAATCCGTCCGAGCCGCTCTCGCCCCTGCAAGAGGCCGCTCTGATCCATGCCACCGAGCAAGCGGACGCTCAAGTGGCGGGGCGCCCGGCGGTGGTCGATGCCCAAACCAAGCTGCAAACCATGGCCCAAGCGGCCGCGTCAAGTACGGCTGAGGCCCAAAGCGCTGAGCAGACCACGCCGGAAGATGTACTCCCCATTGCCCCCACGGACCATCAGGATCAGGAGCGCCCCGCGGCCGTGTCCGCGTCCACGTCAGCAGCCGCCTCCGCAGCCGCTTCCACAGCAGCGTCCGCAGCCGCCGTCGCTGGTGCTGCCGCGTCCACTGGGGCGGCGGATCAAGGGGCCGAGCATCCCTATGGTCAGTGCCCGATGGGCCATCAGTGGCGCATTGCGGTGATGCGCTTTGGCACCAATTATTACTACGACGAGCAGTTCTACCAGACCATTACCGGCCTCATTGCCCATAAGCTGATCGATACCTCGCAGTTGAGCATTGAGCAAGGTCCGCACGTGCGTACCACTGAGCGCGGTCGCATCTATGCCTTAGAGGGCTTAGAAGGCCTTGGTGCCAACTACAATATGGTGGTGACCCATCAAAGCGCGCGCCGCACTGGCGCGCCGCTTCCTACGAGCAGCTTAAGCCCCGCCTCCAATTTCGATCTGTACTCGAATTTTAACCACGAGCAAGCGCACGCCGCTCAAAGCTTGGCCCAAAAGAGCGCGCAGGAGGTGCTTGAGGGCTTGACTGCCGATCCTTATGCCAAGAGCGCGGCCCTGGGCCCGCACCATCAGCGCATTGGTGTGAGTGCTGGGACCGAGCCCCTTGGTTTGCCCGCGGCCGATCTGGTGCCAAGCGACGTCTATGAACTGTGGCATCAGCAAGGAGATCATACGCACCGCTCTGACTACTACATGCCGCTGTTTAAGAACTTCACCGATGCCGACGGCTACTCCTACTATGTCGAGCTAACCCGCAATAGCTGCTTTAGTTTGCAAGCCGATGGTTATTACAGCTCGGAGTGGGATATCGACTTGCACCGCCAGCAGGTGGCTCAGGTCTACCAGCGGGCGCGTCAGGGTGAAATCGATCTGATCTTAGTGTTTGGTCTTTATGACATCTCGATCTTCGATCAGATGCATTTTGACATTCCCATCATCGTGGTTGGCCATGATCAAGACATTCTCTACAACAGCATGGCTCAAGGGGTTAGCTCGGGGTTGACCGCGCCGCAACCGTCCCAGCCACGCAATCAAGAGGTCACGCCGCCCACTTGGACCGTCAGCTCCGATCATAGCCACACCGAGGACTCAAGCACCCGTGAGACCGCGGTGTTAGAGGTTGAGCGCGATGCGACTAGCATGCGGCTGCGCCGCGCTGCTATCGTGCCGGCCGAGCAGGCGTCGACTGCGCGTGAGTCCACGCCTAGTGCCGATGACTTTAAGGTCACGGTCAATGGCTCCTCGCTCTTTGTGCCGCCAAAGTCTCAAGAGGGGATGGTGCGCGCAACAAGCCCCGAGGTTAGCACCTGCCCTGCCCAGCAAGTGCAGCAAGAGCGGGCCAAGGGCTTTGGGATTGCTCATGGCTTTGATGCCTCGCCCGAGGAGTTATTGGCGCAGTTAGGCCCTAAGGCCGAGGTCACCCTAGGCATTGTCACGGACCACGCCTTCTCGCTGGGCGAGTTCTCGCCGTATCGCAATATCTTTGTCCATCTTGATCCGATCATGCACTATGACGACCTAGTCAACTTCTACCATATGATGGGCTTTAAAAAACTGGGCGTGATCGTCGATCACAGCCACACCTTCCGTCAATTGCACTCAATTGAGGAGATCAGATCAACCATGGAGCCGCTCAACGTCGAGCTTCAGATTTGCACCGGCGAGCTCATCACTAAGGATCGGGCTAAGGCGCAAGCCGAGTTTGCCCGCTGCACCACTGAGCTCATCGCAGGCGGGGTTGACGCGGTGTACCTCACGCGCACCAGTGCCACCACCATCAACCGCCTCTACAGCCAGCTGTGGCCATTTATTGAGCGCGGCATTGCGGTGTTCTCGCGCGGCAGTACCGCCGAGGTCAAGGCCGGGGCCTTGATGAGTTACAGCTATGGTTACTCTGAGGCCTTCCGCCACTATCAGGCGCAAGTTATCTGCGATGTTATGAATGGCCGCTCAATCAATACCTTGAGCCAATACTTCTATCCGCGCACCTTGCTCACAGTCAACGCCAAGATCGCAAGTCTTATTGGCTGGTACCCGTCCTACCATGACCTCTCCAAGATCGACCTGACCTACCTTGATGTTGTAGCCAATTAAGCCGCCCTCACGGCTGGGCCCCGCGGTCGGCTTATAGCAGGCCAGGGCCCCACGGCAAGCCCCGCGGCCGGCCCCACAACTGGGGCCGCGGCTGGGGCGAGGGTGGTCGCGGGCAGGGCGCTGTCATAGTGCACGCCCCCGCCTTTTGCTGTGACATGGCGCAAAAGCTGTATCAAGACATAGCAAAAGGGGGCGTGAGGCCCCTGTCCATGGTGCAAACTGAGCGTGAGGTTTGTCACGAAATTCGCCCTCAGCCCACAATGATTCCCAGACAGCGGGCACCGAAGTGCGGTGCTCATGACCTTGGGAGTCAGCTCATGATACGTTCACCCTTACTTGCCTTAGTGCTGCGCCGCATGGCGCGTAGTATTACCCCTCTGTTGTGGCTGCTGGTGGTGCTGGGCACCAGTATCAGCAGTAATTTAGCCTGGGCTAGCGCCGAGAGCAGTCAAGCTCAAGCCGCGGCCCAGTTAGGACCGATCACCGGTGCGCTCAATGTGCCGGTTTCCTGGCAGCACCGCGATACCCCGGTCGCCGTCAGCGAGGAAGAGGAAGAAGAGCTCGCGCTACCAGCTGAGAGCGCCCCAGCTGAAGCTGCTGCTGAGGCCCCAGCTGAGGCCGCCGCACCGGACGGCGCCGCCAACGCCTTTGTGCTCATCTGCGCCATCTTGGTTATCGCGATGTCGATTCCGGGCATTGCTCTGTTCTATGGTGGTTTAGTCCGGGCCAAAAATGTGCTCTCGGTGATGGAGCAAAGCTTGGTCTTCTTTGGCTTAAGCTACGTCATTTGGCTCATCGTAGGCTACAGCCTCGCCTTTGGTAGCTCAAGCGACATGGCCGCAGCCTCAGGACCTCTTGATTATCTGCACTTAATTTATGGTGATTTGAACAAGGCGCTGCTTGCGGGCATCTCACTTGAGACCTTATCGGGCGCCATCAGCGAGTACAACTTCGTGATTTTCCAAGGTGCCTTTTGCGCCATCGCCTCGTGCCTGATTGTGGGCGCCACGGTTGAGCGCATCAAGTTCTCGGCGCTGATGATTGCTCTGTCCCTGTGGGTATTGTTCTCCTATATCCCACTGTGCCATATGGTCTGGGGCGTCGGCTTAATTGAGCAGCTGTGTGCCGCCTATGACTTTGCCGGAGGCACGGTCGTCCACATCAACGCTGCTGTCGCCGCCTTAGTTGGTGCCAAGCTCTTAGGCCCACGCACCGATTTAGGCAAGGTCGCCTTACCACCACATGCCCTGCCACTCACCTTCTTAGGCGGTGGTTTACTCTGGATCGGCTGGTTTGGCTTTAACGCCGGCTCTGCTTTAACCCCGGATGGCTCCAGCGCCTTAGCCTTTGCCAACACCGTGTTTGGCCCAGTGGGCGGCGCCTTAGCCTGGTCTGTAGGCGAATACTGCCTCAACGGCAAGGTCTCATCCTTAGGCTCAGTCTCGGGCGTGTTAGCCGGTTTAGTTGCCATTACCCCAGCTTGTGCCTTTGTGGGCCCGGTCGGTGCGGTCATCATCGGTGCGCTCTCAGCTCTGGCCTGCCTGTGGGGTGTCCGCGGCTTCAAGCGCTTAACTAAGATTGACGACAGCTTAGATGTCTTTGGTATCCACGGCATTGGCGCGATTGTCGGCGCGCTGCTTACCGGCATCTTTTGCAGCCCGGCGCTGGGCGGTACCGGCTTTAAGGGCTTCCACGACAGCATCGTCAGCCAGTTTATGGGTCAGCTGGGCAGCGTGGTTATCGCCATCGTTTGGTCGGCCGTGGTTTCCTACCTTGCCTTCAAGATTGCCGCACTGTGCTGCCGTGGGCTGCGCGTTGAGTTAGACGATGAGCGCATGGGTTTAGACCTCTCCTACCACGGCGAGCGCAGCTATACCAATCTCTAAGTGAGACCAGTCTCAAAGTGAGCGCAAGCTCACGGTGCTAATCGCAGTTAGCACCCTTGTAACCGAACCCAACAAGCAAACAGAAAGCCGAGCGGGCCTATCCTGCTCTGCCCAAGGGGCCAGCTTGGGGCGCGCGCGTGAGCGTGCGCCTCAGGCGGGCCCCTTTTTAGCGCTGCGTGGATAAGATGGTGAGGTGCGTCGGAGTTTTTGTGGTCAAAAAAATTGACCGCCCCGCAAAAGTCACTATAATACGCAGCACCGATTTCACGAATTGCTTGGCGACCATAGTGCTTTAGTCCCACCTGTTCCCATTCCGAACACAGAAGTGAAATGAAGTCACGCCGATGATAGTGCAACGTACGATTGTGCGAAAGTAGGTCATCGCCAAGCTTAAGCTTAAAGTCCTGAGCGCAGTGGCACTAAAGCTGCGGCAGGCCAAGAAACCACCGTCAGGTGGTTTTCTTGTTTCTGGGCCAAGTAAAACTGGGCCACGCAAGCTTTGCCGCGCTGCCGCGCCGCCTCTGCCGCGCCCCACCTTTTCATCTCGTCCTTATCAGCTCGGCACTGAGCCTGTGCGCGCGTTGCATCTTGCCGCGCGGCGGCGCTCCCGTCACCCCGGGCGCCTCTGGCGCCACGGGCGCTACCGGCGTCCGGGCGGGCCGTTTGGCCTTTTCTTTGCGTCAGCGCAAGGCACTCACCGTTTTCCGGCGCTATTCGTCCTTATCCGTCTTTATCCGTCCTTACCTTGAGCTCCGCCCTGGGGCGCTTGGCCGCGCGCTCAGTGTGACGCGGTATGCACTTTTCAAAAAAGTTACCGACAGTTAGCCCATGGGGTTAGTGGGCTGACTATAATAGGGTTAACTGAAATGGTAGTGTGCGTTAGATGCTGATATTTACGCGGTTAACGCGCAACTTGTATGGTAGTCTGGGCGTGGGTGTGACTGTGGCACGCCAAAGATTTGAGGTGAGGTTTCTTGATGGATAGCTTATCGTTAGTTGCTAAGGCTGAGGCCAAGTCGGATTTACCTATTCGGGCCTTACAGTTTGGTGAGGGCAACTTCTTACGCGGCTTTATTGATTGGATGATCTTCAAGGCCAATCAACAAGGCCTGTTTAACGGCCGCGTCTTGGCCCTGCAATGCACGCCGCGCGGCCGCGTAGTGCCTAAGCTTAAGGCTCAAGATGGCTTGTACACCACCATTTTGCATGGGGTCGATGAGTCCGGCGCGCCGCACGAGGAAATTGAGGTTATCAACACCATCGCTGAGGCCTTAAACCCATACGAGAACTGGGAGCAGGTACTCGCGGCTGCGATGAACCCTGAGCTTAAGTTTGTTTTCTCCAACACCACCGAAGCTGGTATCACCTATGCCCCCGAGCAGGCCTTTAATACCGATGTCTGCCCTGAGACCTACCCCGGCAAGCTCAGCGCAATCTTACATGAGCGCTTCAAGGCGGGCTTACCGGGCCTGTGGGTCGTCCCGTGCGAGCTGTTAGATAACAACGGCACGCTGCTGCGTGAGATTGTGCTCAAGCACGCTGACGACCAGCAATTAGGCGCGGAGTTTAAGCAGTATGTTACTGCACAATGCCGCTTCATCAATACCTTGGTTGATCGCGTGGTCTCGGGCTATCCTAAGGACAATGCCGCTGAGGTTGAGACCAAGCTCGGCTACAAGGACGAGCTGATGACCTGCGGCGAGACCTTCCACTTCTTAGCGCTCGAAGGCGATGAAGAGGTTAGTGCGCAGCTGCCTTTTGCCCAAGCCGGGCTCAATGTGGTCGTTGCCGCTGATATCACCCCATACCGTTTGCGCAAGGTTCGCATCTTAAACGGTACTCACACCGCCAATGTACCGGCGGCTTTCTTAGCAGGTCTCGATACCGTCGATCAGATGATGGCCCATGAGGTCACCGGCAAGTTTGCGCGCTCGGTCATCTACGATGAGATTATCCCGGCGGTCAACCTCGACCGTTCGATGCTGGTCTCCTTTGCCGATGATGTGGTCAAGCGCTTTAGCGATCCGGCCATGCACCACCAATTAGCCTCGATCTTGATGAACTCGACCTCCAAGATTAAGGCGCGCGTGCTCCCAACCGTGCTCGACGCCCGCGCTAAGGGCATTTTGCCTAAGAAGCTGTGCTTTGCCTTAGCCGCCTACATCGCTCTGTATTACGGCTCGTCAGGCGTCCCAGTTAAGGTCAGCCGCGCTCAGGGTAAGTTAGGCGAGTTTATGGATGACGCCTATGCCGCTGAGGTCATGACCAAGGCTTGGTCGGTTTATCAAAAGACCGAAGCTTCGGCCCTGTTCACGGTTAAGACCGTGCTTTCTGACACCAAGCTGTGGGACTGCGACCTCTCCTCGGATGTCGACCTCACCGCCCTGGTCGCCCGCTTATTACACGCCATTATCTCCGATGGCGTCATTGCCACCATGCAAGACCTGTTAGAGCACAACTAAGGATAGGCGTTACCCCATGCAAGCAATTTTGATTAATGACGCCGATAGCGTCGCGGTCGCGCTGCAAGATTTAGCCGCCGGTACCACGGTTGAGGTCGCAGGTCAGAAGATTGTGCTGCAAGATGCCATCACCCGCGGTCATAAGTTTGCCTTAAAGGAGATTGCTGAGGGCGAGCCCGTCATCAAGTACGGCTTTGCGATTGGGCGCGCGAAGAGCAAGATCGCAGTAGGTCAGCACGTGCACAATCACAACGTCAAGACCGATCTGCACGGCGAGCAAGAGTACAGCTTTAACCCGCTGCCTAAGGCACAGTTGCCCCGGGTTGAGGCCACCTTCCAAGGTTATGTGCGTGAGAGCGGGGACGTGGGCATTCGCAATGAGCTCTGGATTATCCCCACCGTCTTTTGCGTCAACAATGTCGCCAAGGTCTTAGAACAATACGCCAACGACCAGATTAAGGCCCACCCCGATAAGTTTAGCCACGTCGATGGCTGTCTGGCGCTCACCCACCCTTACGGCTGCTCGCAGATGGGTGAGGATCAGACCACCACCCAGCGCGTGCTCGCGGCCCTGGCGCGCCATCCTAATTGCGGCGGCGTGCTGATTTTGGGCTTAGGCTGCGAAAACAACAATATTGGCGTGTTCAAGCAGTTCTTGGATGAAAATGATCCGCGCATCGTTTTCTTAAACAGCCAAGAAGTTCCCGATGAAGTCGAGGCTGGTAAGGCCAAGATTGATGAGCTCCTGACGCAAGTGCAGCGCTACGAGCGCACCACGGTACCTATCTCCAAGCTGCGCATTGGCTTAAAGTGCGGCGGCTCCGACGGCTTATCGGGCATTACCGCCAATCCATTGATTGGGCGCTTAAGTGATGTGGTTGTAGGCTCGGATGGTACCTCGGTTATGACTGAGGTGCCGGAGATGTTTGGTGCCGAGCAGCTCTTGATGAACCGCGCGCAGGATGAGGCCACCTTTAACAAGTGCGTCACCCTGATCAACAACTTCAAGCACTACTTTACCTCGCACGGCCAAGTGGTCTCGGAGAATCCAAGCCCGGGCAATAAGGCCGGTGGCATCACCACCTTAGAGGATAAGTCCTTAGGCTGTGTCCAAAAGGGCGGTAAGGCTCAAGTCTCCGACGTCTTGCACTATGGCGACACGCTGCAAAGTACCGGTCTTAACCTGCTGCAAGGCCCAGGTAACGACGGAGTATCGTGCACCGCCTTGGCCGCAGCCGGCTGCCATTTAGTGCTGTTCTCAACCGGCCGGGGTACCCCGTTTGCCACCGTGATCCCAACGGTCAAGATTTCGACCAACTCCAGCCTCTATGAGCGCAAGGGCTCATGGATCGACTTCAATGCCGGAGCCGTGGTCGACGGTAAGGACTTCAACACCCTGACCCAAGAGCTATTAGACTACGTGCTCGCCGTGGCCTCAGGTCAGCTCACCAAGTCCGAGGAAAAGGGCTACCACGAAATCGTCATCTGGAAAGATGGCGTCACCATGTAGCTTTCCCCATGCAGCTCTTTGCAGGTAGCTCTACACCAGGTAGCCATTCACTAATCTAGACTCCAAGTTAGATGCTAAGCCTCAGCCCGGCGGCGCAACCTAGGTTCATCTCGGTTGCGGCGGCGGAACTGGGGCTTTTTTGGGCCGCGCCCGTGCTTGCCTTAATTTAGTGCAAGCTCGACCTAAGTTCGAGCTACGTTTGATCTAAGTTCGGGCCTAGGAGCGGGCCGCCCGCGGCGCCAGCGGCCGAATGATGCCCTTTTGTGTCGCATAGTCGGGCGCGGCTGGGGGCACCTGCTTGGCCCGTAATTGGGCCCTTGCTGGGGCACGAGAATATTTTTGTTGGGGCAGTGCTCACATTGCACGCGGCCTCACTATAATGCGCGCAATTTACCCGCAGCGCGCTGGGCCCTAGGGGGCACCGGTGGGCGCTGTGGGCCGGTTTATTTTGTCGTTACAGTTTGTTTACAAAGTCGCGGCGCAGTACTGATGTGCGTGGCGGCTTTTTTGTGCGCGCGGTTTGTATGGAACTAAAGCCCAACCACACCCTTCCTCAAGATCAGTCCCAACTTAAGTCTCAGTCGGGAGTAGTCCCTGCGTCTAGTGCTATGCCTAGTGCTGAGCACTCAGGTCCTGCGGTGGCCCCTGAGCCGTCGGCATCGTCTGCCTCCCATGAGCAGGTCTTAGCCCAAAGTGTCACTAACGCTCAAACTGTGGCTCAAGCCTTGGCTCAAGCTGACTTAAGCCCGGAGGCTGCGTCCGCACCCGAGGGCAGCGGTTGGAGTGAGGAGCAGGGGCAGGCGGCGCAAGTTGGTTTTCAGGCGGCCGCGCCGATTGTGGTCGCCACCAATGAGCACGCTTTAGACGCCGCGCAAATGGCGGCGGTTATGGCGGCGCAGGCAGGTGGCGATCAGCACCTGCAAGAGGCCGCGGCCGTGGCGGCTGCGGCTGCTGCCGCCGGTAATGGTGGCATTGCCATTAACGTCACCACGCCCGAGGCGAGCCTGCCGAGCAATGCGGCTGAGCGCGAGGTTGAGCAGGTCACCCAAGCGGTGGATGCCAGTATTGAGAAGCTCAATCTGGAGGAGCCGCAGCGTTCGCTTCTGTCTATCACGTGGCCGATTTTCATCGACATCTCGCTCCACTTTGCGACCTTAATCATCAATACCTTGATGGTGGGCATGGTGTCGGTCAAGGCCGTGGCCGAGCTGACCATTGGTAACCAAGTGTTTGATTTGGCCCTCATTATCTTCAACTTCTTTAACATTGGCGTGTGCGTGGTCTGCGCGCAGGCCCTAGGTGCCAACAACAAGCGCTTGGCGCGGCGCTTAATCCACGTCGGCCTTGGTATCAATATCATCATGGGGACCTTGGTGTCGGTGGGCATCTTCCTGTGCTCGGGGCTCATCGTCGATGTCATGAACGTGCCGCCGGAGATTGCTGAGAGTTCGCACAACTATCTGCGCATCCTCGCTTTAAGCTTCTTGCCTGAGGCGATTTGCTTGGTGTGTGCCGCGATTTTGCGTGCTCACAACTGCACTCGCGATGCGATGTATGTCACCATGGTGATCAATCTCATCACTATCTGCGGCAATACCCTGTTCTTGTTTGGCTATTTGGGCGTACCGGTCTTAGGAGTTGAGGGCGTGGCGGTTAGCACCGTGATTGGCCGTGCGGTCGCGGTCTTCATCTTTGTGCCGCTTATCATCAAGCGCACCAAGGTCCGGATCGTACCGCGCTTCATGTTTGTCTTTAGCCGCAAGGTCATCCGCTCGATCTTAAGCATCGGTCTGCCCGGCGCCGGTGAAAACTTATCGTGGCAAAGCCAGTACATGTTCATGACCGGCATCATCGCCTCGATGGGCGCGATCACCTTAGCCACCCATGGCATCTACTTCCAAATCGTGATGGTGCTGATGATCTTCTCCGCCTCGATCGGCATGGGTACCGAGCTGTTAGTAGCGCACTACACCGGCGCGATGAAGCTGGATTTAGCTAACCGCCAGCTGATTCGCAGCGTCAAGATCGGTGAGGTTGCCACCATCTTGCTGACCTTCTCGATGCCGCTGGGCACCGGCGCTTTCTTGGTCTCGCTCTTTACCGATGATCCCCAGGTCTTAGCGGTCGCTTCGACCTTGTTCATCATCACCGTCTTCCAAGAGCCGGGCCGCATCCTCAATGTCATCATTATCAACTCGCTGCGTGCCACCGGTGACACCAAGTTCCCGGTCATCATGGCAGTGATTTCGATGTGGGGCATCTCGGTGCCATTAGGCTGCTTCCTTGGCGTTTACCTAGAGTGGGGCTTGATGGGCGTATGGATTGGTTTTGCCGCAGACGAGTGGGTTCGAGGCATTGCCATGGTGCTGCGTTGGCGCTCCAAGGCGTGGCAAAAGGCCGCCCGCCGCGTCTACGAGCAAACCCTCGCCCAAGAGCGCACCCGCTCCCAGCTTAAGACCGCCGCACAAGCGGCCTAAGCCTCGCCGCGCTCGCGCCCCGCGCGGCCCCCCCCCGGTGCCGCGGCGCGCACCACAAGCGCGCCGCGCTGATACCGCGTAGGGCAAAGGTAAAAATCTCGACCTATTTTGGTGCAAAAGCACAGGGGAACGAGGGCGCAGGCGCCGCGGGTGCTAACGGCGCTAGGCCTGATTTTATCGGGCTTAGCGCCTTTTTTGTGCGGGCAATGGCGGGCCGGGTGCCCCTTGCTCAGCGCGGGCTTTTTTGTGAGATAGCGCAAATTTATCGGTGCGGTGGCTATAATAAGAGCCGTTGAAGTCCGGTGCCGTCGGCTTATATAAGCCGTTTGCACTACTTTGACTCTCGTTTTAGTTTATTTGACGCTGGCCAAAGTCAGAAGCCACGGTAAGCGCAGCCCAGCGCCCCGAAGTGGGGGCCGTTTTTGTGGGGGCGTGGGGCTTGAGTGCTTGGTTAAGCGCCCCGATGTCAGGGACGGAATTACATGTTTTTTGATCATTTGGAATTAGCTCCAGCAGATCCTATTCTTGGCTTAACTGACGCATTCAAGGCTGACACCAATCCAAAGAAGGTTAATTTAGGTGTTGGCGTCTACCAAAACGAGAATGGCGTAACCCCAGTCTTAAAGTGCGTCAAGGCTGCCGAGCAAATCTTAGTCAACGAAGAGCAGTCCAAGTCCTACCTGCCAATCTCGGGTCTGCCTGAGTACGGTCGCTTAACCCGCGAGTTAGTCTTTGGCAAGGATAACCCAGTCGTCTCCGACGGCCGTGCTGTTACCTTCCACTGCCCAGGTGGTACCGGTGCCCTGCGTATTGCCGGTGACTTCTTAGTCCAGCAAAAGATCGCTCAGCGCGTTTGGATTTCTAACCCAACTTGGGGCAACCACTTCCAGATCATGGGCGCGGCCGGTTTAGAAACCGCTAAGTACACCTATTACAATGCCCAGACTAAGAGCTTAGACTTCGACGCTATGCTCAAGGACTTAAGCGGTGCCGCTCACGGTGATGTTGTCATCGTCCACGCTTGCTGCCACAACCCAACTGGCCTTGATTTAACTCCAGAGCAATGGGAGCAGTTTGCCGCCTTCTTAGCTGACAAGAAGCTCTTACCATTAATCGACTTTGCCTACCAAGGCTTTGGCCGCGGCTTAGAGGAAGACGCCTACGGTGTCCGTCAGATCTTAAAGCACTGCCCTGAGTTCTTAGTTGCCTCCTCGTACTCCAAGAATTTTGGCATGTACAACGAGCGTGTGGGTGCTTTAACCGCCGTATGCGCCAGCGCTGAGATTGCCAAGAAGGTTGAGTCCCAGATCAAGCTCTCGATTCGCTGCGCCATTTCCAACCCACCAGCCCACGGTGAGAAGGTCGTTGTGACCGTGCTGTCCACCCCTAAGCTGCGGGCGCAATGGGAGCAAGAGTTAGCTGAAATGCGTGATCGCATGCGCCGCATGCGTGAGCTCTTAGCTGACAAGTTAGGTGCCGCCGGTGCCGGTGACTTCAGCTTCATCGTCACCCAAAACGGCATGTTCTCCTTCTTAGGCATCACCAAGGAGCAGGTCGAGAAGTTACGTCAAGAGTACGGCATCTACATCGTAAGCTCGGGCCGTGCTTGTGTCGCTGGTATCAACGACAACAACGTTGACTACTTAGCCGACGCCTTAGCCACCGTCATCAAGGGCTAAGCTAAGCTAAGCTAAACTAAGCAAAGCAAAGCTCAAAGCCACCCCCGCAAGGCCCTAGGCCTTGCCACGCAAGACCCAGCCTGGTTCCAGGCTGGGTCTTGCTGTCACTGCGCCCGGCATCAGCCGGGCGCAGTGCTAAGGCGCTAAGCGCCTTTTAGGCGCCGCAGCACGCCTTGCCGACGTCTCAGGCGCGCCGTCCCGGCAAGCGTTACGCTTAAGCCTGCGGGCATTTTGGTACGGGGAAAAATCGTGCGGCAGCGGGCCCGTGGCACCTAGTATTCCGCGTGCCACCGCCAAGGCTAGGATGGGATTGTTAGATCAGGGACTCGCCCCAGTCGGAGTGATCCTTCATTTGGGCGCGCAGTTCCATCACGCGCGTCTTGTCGGCAATGCCCGCGGTCGTGGCGGTGGCAGAGCCTGCGGCCACGGCCATATAGACGGCGCTCTCTAAAGAGTGGGATACCTGGTAGTCGGCTAAGAAGCCGGCAATCATCGAGTCGCCCGCGCCGGTCTTATCGCTCATCGAACCGCCGGGGGCGGCGATGCGATAGGAGTTTTGGTACTCATCTAAGAAGATGGCGCCGTGCTTGCCCAAGGAAACCAAGATGTTGCGCGCGCCCTCGTGCTGCAGCTGGGTGCAGGCCTCAAGCACGGTTTGAGCGTCGGGCAATTCGCGCGCAAAGTAGGTCTCAAGCTCCTTGAGGTTGGGCTTGAGTAAGAAGGGACCGTACTTGAGCACGTACTTAAATTGCTCGGCTGGGGCATCGACGATGACCTTGGGGCGATTAAGCGGCGGCTGGGCGCTTAAACACTCAAAGAAGGTCGAGTAGATGTCCTGGGGCAGCGAGGGCGGCACCATGCCCGCGAGCACTAAGTAGTCATCGGCAGTGAGCTTGGCGATTTTGCGCACTAAGTAGGCGATATCATCGCTTGAGACCTCTGGGCCCAAACCATTGATGCTGGTTTGGCCGCTTTGGCCCTCACTCTTTAAGCGCACATTGATGCGGGTTCTACCGCGGCGCACGCGCAAAAAGCCGGTCTTGACGCCTAAGGCGGCCGTAAGACGCATCAGCTCATCGCCCGAGAAGCCTGCGACAAAGCCAAAGGCGGTCGAGGTTACGCCTAAGTTATGGAGCATGATCGAGATATTGATGCCCTTACCACCCGGCCTTAGCTCTTCATGCGCCACGCGGTTAACTTGCCCTTGGGTTAAGGGGCTGGACAGTTGCATGACCAGATCTAAGGATGGTGAAGTGGTAACGGTGTAGATCATGAGCTCTCCTTACTTACACAAGCTCCTTGGCCGTAAGACGGCAAGGACAAAAGGAAGGTGCCCTATTGTACCGGCTTTTTATGAGGTCGGCGTTAAGTCTGTGCGTGCTCTGACCGCGAGCGGAGCGCGCTCTGGGCGCGGCTTAAGCTGAAGTCTGAGCGCTTTGCTTGGCTGCCGTAATCTGGAAATATCAAACGCGATAATGAGCGCGCGCGGCGTCCAAATTGGTTCGGCCACCATCACCTTAGTTTGGCCTAAGCGCCCTCATGCTATCATGAGGCTATCATGTGGGAGCGCAAGCGCGTGAGCTGCACGTAAGCTGCAGCCTAAGCTGCACGTGAGCATGCTGGGAGCAAGGCGGTTCGCGCTGGTAGTGGGAGTGTTGGTTTATGGATAAAGTTAAATTAATCAAGTACGGTCTAGGCGGCATCGTTGGCCTCGTGGTGTTGTGGGTGCTGGCCATTGGTATCATCAGCTCGCCTCATACTACGGCCTATAAGCCTGAGCCTTTGGCTGCCACCGCCACCGACCAGGAGCGCGCTCAGGTCTTAGCGCGCGGTCTGACCTACGCCTTAGATGAGAGCTTGTCCTCCTTCTTTGGTTTTTTGCCGAACGATTTGCTGGCACCGTGGATTTTGGACAATACGCCGTACTATCAGCGCGGTGTGGTCTATGCCACGCGCCCCGCCTCCGAGGTCTTAGCCCAAGAAGTCGGCCGCTTTGGTAATCGTGACACCATCGATCCGCGCCTGGCCGACGCCACCTCGCGCTACTTTAGCTACTCGGAGTTTGCTTGGGGCTTCCTCTTTATCTACGATGCTGAGGGTAAGTATCGCGCCGGTATTAAGAACTGGGCCGATTGGGCCAGCGCTGTGGGTGGCAGCGGCAAGAAGGCCGCGGTATTCAACCTTCGCTCAGATGACATCTACGCCATCATCAAGTACTGCGTCACCATGACCGATTACGCCTTAGGCGTGCTCAATAACGATAAAATGGGCCACTTTAGCACCGACAATAATGTCTATTACGCTAAGGGCATTTGCGCGGTGGTGGGCAACGTCCTGCGTGCCTTAGCGGCCGTTGACAGCACCTTAAGTGAGCGTGGCGGCGCCGAGAACTTACAAGAGGCCTTGCAGCGCTTAGATTACATTGAGGAGTTTAATCCGATCTATGTGATGGCAGGTGGCAATACCGTCGGTGACGCCATGATGCCAAACCACGTTGCGGCCTTAGCGCGCCACATCGACATCACCAACAATCGCTTAAACGACATGCTCCAGTCGATGATTCGCTAAAAGCTGTTTAAACGCAGCCTAAACGCAGCTTAAAAGCGGCTGAAACGCAGTGGTCGGCGCGGCTAACGCGCTTTAGGGCTGTGGTCTTAAGCTTAATGGGCCTTACCCCCAAGGTTGCACTTCACCATGTGGTGAGGCGCGCGACTTTGGGGGTAACTTTTGGGCGGGGCGCGGCCTGGGCGCGGCGGTGACTTGCCGTCTTACCTTGAGCTTGCCGTGAGCTTGCCTGAGGCTTGCTTTTGTCTTGCCTTAGCGGACCGAGCCCCGTAAGATGAGGTTGGGGGCACGGCCCGGTTGGAACAGTTTGTGGTCAGTTGTGGTCAGTTGTGGTCAGTTTGTGGGGGGTGTAGTGGAGAGAATCTGGCGCTTCTTTGAGCGTTTAGTGCCGCCTTTTCCTGATAACGAGCGGCTGGGCGAGCCGCCTCGGGGCATCATCCGCTTTATCCTGTTCTACAGCCATGGCCTGTGGCCGTTTTTGCTGATGCTGGCGTTCTTAACCTCGCTCATGGCCGCCGGTGAAGCTCTGTTTTTTATCTGCCTGGGGCTCATTGTCGACTGGACCGGGCAGGTTGACCCTTCCTTTTTCTTAGCCGTGCATGGCTCGGCCTTAGCGGGCATGTTGGTGCTCGCAGGTCTCATCTTGCCCGTTGCCACTATCTTGCACTCTCTTTTGCTGCACCAAAGCGTCTCGCCTAATTACCCCATGCAGATTCGCTGGCAGGTGCATCGCTATTTGCTCGGGCAGAGCCTGTCCTTTTTTAGCGAGGAATTTGCCGGGCGCGTCGCCAATAAGGTGATGCAGACGGCAATGGCCGTGCGTACCTCGGTACTCAAGCTCATGGATGTCGCGGTACATCTGGGCGTCTACCTTGCGACCATGGCGTGGATGCTCGCGGACGCCGACTGGTCCCTAGCGCTGCCGCTCTTGGTGTGGCTGGTGCTCTATGGCAGCGCGCTCTTTGTCTTTATCCCCAAGCTGCGTCATATGGCGCAGGCGCAGTCAGATACCCGCTCGGACATGGTGGGGCGGATTGTCGACAGCTACGTCAATATTTCCACGGTCAAGCTCTTTGGCGGTAAGGGACGCGAGAGCAAGTACGCTCAAGACTCAATGAATCGCTACATCAAGGCCGAATACAACGCGCTGCGCGTGCTCACCCTCTTTGATGTCAGCGTGCAGCTGATGAACTATGCGCTACTCATTGCCACCACCGCGCTTGCGCTCTACTTATGGGCGATATCCGCGATTACCCCGGGCGCCATTGCCATCGCCATTGCAGTCTCGATTCGCGTGATCAATATGTCGCGCTGGATGATGTGGGAGGTGGGCGCCATCTTCGAAAACATCGGTATGGTCTACGACGGTATCAGCACCATTGCTCAGCCCCAAAAGATTCATGACCCAGAGCAGCCGGTGGCGCTCCCAAGTCCCGTGTTAGGCGGCATTACCTTTGATCAAGTCAGCTTTAGCTATCGGCCGGGCAAGCCGGTGCTCCATGATTTGTGCTTGGCGATTAAGCCTAAAGAGAAAGTGGGCCTAGTGGGGCCGTCGGGCGCAGGCAAGTCGACCTTAATTGCGCTCTTACTGCGCTTTTACGATATTGAGCGCGGCACTATTAGCTTAGATGGGGTTGATATCAAAAAGGTGCGCCAAGACGATTTGCGCGACTGCTTTGCCATGGTGGCGCAAGAGCCCTCGCTCTTACATCGCACCATTGGGGAGAACATCTCCTATGGCTGCACTGACTTTAGCGAAGAGGAGCTCAAGCACGCCGCGCAGCTGACTGACGCCATGGACTTTATCAAGAATTTGTCCGACTTTAAGGGCGCCTCGGGCTTTGATGTCATGGTCGGAGAGCGTGGGGTCAAGCTCTCGGGCGGCCAGCGCCAGCGCATTGCGCTCGCGCGGGTGGTGATGAAAAATGCCCCGATTTTAATCTTGGATGAGGCCACCTCGGCTTTGGATTCTGAATCTGAATCCATCATCCAAAAGAACCTGGGCACCATCATGCACGAGCGCACCGTGATTGCCATTGCCCACCGCTTGTCGACCTTGCTCATGATGGACCGCATAATCGTGCTCGATCAGGGCACCATCGTTGAGCAAGGCACTCACGAAGAGCTCTTGACCCACAATGGCTTGTACGCGCGCCTGTGGCGCCAACAGGTGGGCGGCTTCTTAGGCTCTTAGCTGCTCTTAGCTTAAGAGCAGGTCACCGCTAAAGTACCACAGCAGGGCGCCGCAGATTAAGGCGTAAAGGCCGGCGAGCACATCATCGACCATGATGCCGGTGCCCCCTGTGATATTGCGGTCAGCCCAGCCCACCGGGAAAGGCTTGGCGATATCGAAGATGCGAAATAAAACAAAGGCGATGAGGGCAAGCTGCCACTGCCCTTGGGGTATCCAGAGCATGGAGATAAACATGCCAACAAATTCATCGACCACGATGCCGCCGTGGTCATGAACGCCCATGGCGCGCTCAGCCTCATTGCAGGCCTTGACTCCCAAAAAGTACAGGATGACGGCCAGTCCTGCAAGGACATACCACGGGGCTAAGGTCACTACGACCATGCCAATGAGCATGGCCCCAAAAGAGCCACAGGTGCCCGGGGCCTTAGGGCACAGGCCCGTGCCCAAACCGACGGCTAACAGATGCCAAGGATTGGTCAGCTTCAACTTTTTGAGTAAGGCATAATCGGCCATGGGTACCTCGTAGGTCAGTGGTATTGGTTGGACTAGGGGCGGGTGCCGCGGTTAGACGCCGCTGAGGGGAGGCGCGCCGCATGCTCTTGTGCTCTGGCTTGGTATTGTACTCTGAGATAGGTTAGACAAAGTGGCGGGACAAAAGTAAGATTAGCGTGACGTTAAGCGCGGCGTGCTGTGTGGCTTGATGTGTTGCTGTGATAATGTTTTTGGTGGTGCGGCGCTAAGGGGGATTTATGACACCGCAAGGCGTGATTATGCTCGGCTTAGAGCCTAAGGCGGGCAAGACTTATTGCTCGATTTTGCTCATTAAGGCCTTGCAACAGGCAAGGCTCAACCCTGGCTACTTCAAGCTGGTGGATACGGGCAAAGCGCAGCTCTCACAGTCTGATGCCGCCCAGGTGGTGCGCGCCTGTCACTTGCATCAAGACCCCGCCGAGATGTGCCCATACATCTTAAAGCAACCGGGGCCGGCCTACTTGGCCGCGCGCAAGAGCAAGCAGCTGATTGCCACCCAAACGCTTAGTGAGCGCTACGGTTGGAACTTTGCCACCCACAATGTCATGGTGGTGGAAGGCTCAGGCGAGGTTATCACCCCGCTCATGTTTGAGCCCAACCAAATCTTGCTCCAAGAGGACGTGATCACGCGCCTAAAGCTCTCGGTGCTCTTAGTGGTGCGCCTGACCACCGCCGCGGTCAATATCGCCTCGCTCTCGGTGCATTACCTCAAGACCAATGGCATCAACCCGGTGGGCATCATCGTCAATGGCTATAACGCCAAATCCTCCGACCACCGCGACACCCTGGGCATGATCGAGCGCTTTACCCAAACCAAGGTCATCGCCACCGTGGCCCAAGGTCAGCGCAGCTTAAACAGCCGGGTGCCGCTGCAACAGCTCTTTGTGCGCCCCGCGCCTGTGTCCTACTAGGCTAAGCGCCCAGCTCAGCGCTCAGCGCAAGGCTCAGCATTAAGCGCAGCGCTCAGCTGCTTACGCGCCGCGGCTGGCTTGCAGATTGCGGTAGGCGGCGCTGTGCTGCCAGAGCTGCTTGAGCGCCTTGCGGTCGACCTTGCCTACGTGATTTTTGGGCAAACTGGTTTGCTGCACGTAGATCTTCGGGCGATGGCTGCGATCGAGCGTGCGGCGCAGCGCCTGCTTGAGGCTGCTTTCAGTGAGCTCAGCGTCAGCCTTTACCGTGTAGTAGAGCACCGGAATTACGCCCAAGAGCGCATCCTCGCCGCCAATGCAGCAGCACTCGGCAATGCCCGGCACCCCCAACACCGCGTCTTCGATTTCTTGCGGGCTGATCTTCTCGCCGCCCATATTGATCACGTCGTCGATGCGCCCCAAGATATGGATAAAGCCATATTCATCGAGGTAGCCGCAGTCGCTGGAGTAATAGCGGCCCGGGCTAATCGTCTGAGCGGTGAGCTCGGGCTGATGCAAATAGCCTTGCATCACCATGCCGCCTGCAAAGACCAAGCGGCCGGGGGTACCACAAGGCAGCTCGTTACCTGAGTCATCTAAGACCTTGGCCTGACACAGCGGCACCGGGCGCCCTAAGGCGCTCAGTTCAGCGTTCGTGGCAAAGCATTGGCCCTGATGGTTTTTGCCGTAAACAAAGCCGGGTGGGGCGCTGTGCTCGCTGCGCGCTAAGTAGTCGCCGCAGACTAAGTTAAACACGGTGCGCGAGCACTCGGTGGCGCCGTAGTTATACAGAAACCAAGTGTGCGGCAAAATGGTGCTGTAATGGCGCTTGCTGGCGCTATCGGTGGGCGCGGTGCCCACCTCAATTAAGCGCAGCGGGCTTAGCAGCTGACAAAACTCAGCGTCACCTAAGCTCTCATTGAGCAGCTTTAAGGTCGCGGGCACCAAGTTCAGGGCATTGCACTGGTATTGGTTGATCAACGCCTGAAGCTCCTCGGGCCGATAGAAGCTGGGGAACAAGACCGAGGCCGCGCCTAAAATGAGGTTGGCGCGAAAGGAGCTCGCCGCTTGGGCATGGAAGATCGGAGTGGTGAGAATCTCGATGTCCGAGCTGAACTTAGCGCAGGTGCTGACCGAGTTGAGGCCCCCGTGTAAGGTATTGGCGTGGGTGAGCAGCACCGCTTTGCTCTTGCCCGTGGTGCCTGAGGTAAAGTAGATGCTCTCGTACGCCTTAGGCGACGGCAGGGCCGCCGCCATGGCAGCAAGCGTTGCTTGTGCGTCGGACTCGAGCTGCGGTAGCAAGGCGTCCGCCTTTAGCAGCAGGGCCGTGATGTCTAAGCTTTGGATGGCGGCACTTGCCATGGGCGTGCCGTAATCAAGCAGCACCTGCGCTCCGCTTTGCTGCGCGTAATAGTCCAGCGTGGCGGCGGTGCTATTAGGATCGCACGGGACTACGATGACCTGACACAGACATAAGGCGTAATAAAGGCACAGGTAGTCAACCTGCGGTAGAGCCGGGAGCAGCACCGCAGCGCCCGGCGTTACGGTTAGATCGTTGGGAGTTGACTGCGCCTTGGAGTGGTTGCAGCCACATGTGACGCCCGCGGCGGTGAGCTCAGGCTCCAGTAAGTGCTGAAGCGCCCAGACGCGCAGCGCCCATTGGGCAAAAGTGAGGCGCCGCGTGGCGTCGGCGAGGCCTAAGCCTTGGGGCTTGGTGCGCGCGTGGTGTACTAAGGCATGAAGTAAGGTCGGAAAGTCGGGGCATTGGCCCAAGGCCGAGCTTGGGTCTTGGTGGTCAAAGGAAATCATGGGAACCGTCACCTCAGAAACGCGCTTATTTTGCCTGCATCAAGTCGAGCACCTGTTGCACCGTGGTGCAATTGCGCAATTCATTGCTCTGGACCCGGCGCTGAAAGTGCTCAAAGATGTAGTAGGAGACCATGATGACGGCCATGGAGTCCCAGCCTTGAAGTTCATTAAGCGGCGTATCGGGCGTGATGCTGCCATCATTGTCGATATCTAAGATGTCGCATAAGGTCGCGATTTGCTCAGTAGTTGCCATGACTAAAATCTCGGATTAACTAATGGTAACGGTGTTAGCGCGGCGTTGCCTTGTGTCAGCGCGCAGCCCGCGCTGCGGGCGCGCGCGCCGCAGAAGCTTGCGGCACGGCGCCGCGGATGCTCGCGTCGGGTTGGCGGCGCGAGGTTAGCGATCGAGCATGCTCGAGAGCTGATTCCAGACCTCACTAAAGCCCGGTGTGCTGGGCAGCACTGGCCGTGGCAGCGTGTTTTTTTGGTTGTAGACCACGCTGCCCCCTTGGGCTAAAACCAAGAGGCGGTCGCCTAGGGTCAGCGCTTCTTGGATGTTGTGGGTGACAAAGAGTACCGTGGTACCTGTTTGCGCGGTTAAGGCGCTGAGCTCGCGCTGTAAATGCTTGCGCGTGATGGCATCGAGGCTGGCAAAGGGCTCATCCATCAGCATGACCTTGGGCCGTAAGGCCAAGGCGCGCGCAATCGCCGCGCGCTGCTTCATGCCGCCGCTTAGTTGGTGTGGGTAGTAGTCGAGGTAATCCTTGAGTCCAACTTTCTCGAGTAAGGTGTAACCCAGCTCAATGCTGCCTTGCTTGTCGGACACTTGCTCGTTGTACTTGATGGCACAGAGCAGATTTTGGCGCACCGTCTGCCACGCAAAGAGCTGGTTGAAGTCTTGGAACACCATGATGATGTCAGGGCATGCGCTCTTGTGCACGGTTCCGGCGAGGCTCACCGTGCCCTCATAGGGCTCAAAGCCGGCGATGCAGCGCAGCAAGGTGCTCTTGCCGCAACCTGATTTGCCCAAGATGCAGCAAAACTCGCCTTGCGCGATGTGTAAGGACACATCTTGGAGCACGGCCGTGGGCGCATCAGGGTATTGCTTGTGCACATGGTCGATGACGAGCCATGACGTGGTTGGCGCCTGCTTGGTTTGCGCCTGCTCGGTTGGTGCTGGTTGGGTCGGCGCGGTTTCAGGTTCTGTCATGAGCGTACCATGCCCCACTTCTTGATCGTTTTAGTCTCTAAGGTTTGCAACAGGCCGTACTCTACTACCAAGCCAATGATGACGATGATCAGCAGAGTGGCAAAGACGCCATCGGTTTCCAGCTGATAGCGCTTTTTGAAGATGAACCAGCCCAGGCCCCCTAAGGCGCCGGTGGCACCAAAGATCATCTCAGCGCTGATCAAGGTGCGCCAGGCGCGCGCCCAGCCTACCTTAATGCCTGAGATGAGATAAGGCAGCGCGGCGGGGAGATAAATCTCCTTGAACATGCGATAGGGCTTAAAGCCCAGATTGTGGCCAATTTCGACATAGATCTTGGGCACCGCGCTAAAGCCATCGATGAAGTTGCGCGAGACCGGCCAAATCACCGAGTGGATGATGATAATCACAATGGTCTCAAGGCCGGTGCCAAACCACAAAATGGCTAAGGGCAAGATCGCGATGCTTGGAATCGGATCCATCACCGTGAGGATCAGATTGTAGATATCGCGCATGCTGGCGCTGACTATGGCCAGCATTGAACAGATGAGTGCGAGCACAAAACCTAAGGCCATGGCCACGGAGATTAAGCTCAGCGAGTAACCCAAGACCGCAAGCATTTGCTCATGGGTAAAGGCGTGGCTTAGTGCGGAAAGTACGTCTAAAGGCGCAGGCAGCAAGATCTGAGGCAGCGCACCTAAGGTGCAGGTGAGCTGCCAGGCGATCAGTACTGCCAACGCAAAGATGGTCTTGCGCCAAAAGGACACAGATTTAAGCGGCAGCGTCATGATTAGTTTGATTGATCGAGATTAGGGGTGGCAAAGTCAGCAAAGGACTGCGGGGCCTTGTTGATGAAACCGGCCTTGGCCATGAATTGAGCTAAGGCAAAGATGCCTTGGGTTTGCTCGGTAAACTTGAGGGTCGGGTAGCTTAGGTACGAGCTCATTTGCTCGGCCGTCGTCCCCTCAATCTGCGCTAAGATTGCGGCCGCCTCATCGTGGTGCTCACGGATAAAGGTCCGGCCTTGCTCTAAGGCCTGCCGCATGGCCTCTAAGTACTCGGGGTGCTCTTCTAAAGTCTGCGAGCTGATCGCGCCCAAGAGCAAGGTCGGCTCGGCCATGAAGACTTGATCAAGCGGCATGATGTCGCGCATGCCATGCTCTTGCACTAAGCGCTGGTAGTAGTGCACGGAGGCGAGCATCGCCTTAACCTCGGATTGACCGGCGATCATGGTGGCAAAGCCTTCAGGATTGGACATGCCGATGATGTTGGTGTCTAAGGCATGGGGATCGCCCAAGTACTTGTCGGCGCCCATGGCCAGCAAAATGTGCTGAATGGAGCCATAGGACACCACTGCGATACGATCTTGCGCGCTGAAGTCGCTCAGCTGCTTGATCTTAGGATCAGCGCAGATTAAGCCCGTGGGCATATAGGTCGACATGCCGGTAAAGAGCTTGTAGGGTACCCCTTTGTCCACGCCAATTAAAAAGGGCGCAGTGCCCATCAAGGCAAAGTCGACGTCCCCGGCAATGACGGAGGCGTTAATGGTAGAACCTGAGTTCATGAGCTGCCAGGTGATCTCAACATTAGGCAGCAATTGCTCTAAATAGCCCTTTTCCTTGGCGATCATGGCCGGGGCGTAGCCAATGCCGTACTGATAGGCGATGTGGATGCTGCCCTTGGGGGCCATGTCAGCGGGGGCAACCACGTTTGAGGCGGCGTCAGCGGCGCTAGCGGACTTGCTTTCCTCCGGGCCGCATCCTGATAAGGAGAGGGTGAGCAGCACGGCGGCACAGAGAGCCGTGAAGCGAGATAAGATCTTCATGATTGTTCCTTTACTACTTGCTAATTGCTGCGTTAATTATTGTCGAGCGCGATTATTTGTCCGGTGAGATAGCGATTGTGCAAGGTCGCAAGCGCCAGTTGCGCGACCGCAGCTGGGGGCAGCATTGTGACCTCAAGTTGCCCCGCTTGCACTGCCATAAGCGTTGGGGCAATCATGGGCGTGGCCACGCGGCCCGGCGCCACCGCATTGACGCGCACTAAATGCCCGCGCTGCGCCCGCTCTAAGGGCGTAGCCTCCGGTAGGTGCGGGCGCACGGCGGCAAACTCCGCGGCCAAGCCCTGAATGTACTGGTTAAGCAGGGCTTTTACACAACCATATAGGGGCGTTTCGGGGGTAGGACGCAGCGCTGCCATGGAGGAAATGGCCAGCAGTGACAGCTCTTGCTCTGGGGCGCGCAAGCGCAACAGCGCCCGGCACAACTCGCTAAAGGAGCAGAAGTTGACCTCAAACAGCTGGAGCGTGTGCGCATAGTCGGTCTTCAGCAAGCGCTTGACTAAGCTTTGCCCCACACAATGAATCAGGCCATTGACGCGATAGGGCTTAAGCAGCTGTAAGCAGCGCGCATAGAGCTGCTCATTGTGGGCAAAGTCATGCTGATACACGATTAATTGCCCCGCGCTGAGCTCTAGCCCAAACAGAGCGCGCGCCTTATCCTCATTGCGACATAGGCTCACCACTTGCGCGCCTTGTTGCAGCAAAAGGCGGGTGCACTCAAGCCCAATCCCCGAGGTGCTACCGGTGACGACATAGGTGGCGCTCATAGCGGTGCCGCCTTTGCGCTTAGCGCAGGCTGGGGGGCCAGCGCAGACGGCGCAGTCTGGGCTGGTTGCGCAGGCTGAGCTGGCGGCGTCGGCTGGGCGGAAGGCGGGGGCACCGGCTTGAGCTGATGCTCGGTCAAGCACAGTTCAGTGGTGCTAACTGGGAGCACCGCGTGCGGTGGGAGCGTGAACTCAATAAAACCCCACGCCAGTCCCATACCGTAGCTGGCACTAAAGATGTGAGCACCGTCGTTGAGCTTGTCGGCATTGGCACTGAGGGTGACCAAGACTGAGGCGCCCGAGGTATTGCCATAATGCTTGAGACTTGAGAGCATGCGCTCGGGGGCAAGGCCCAGCTTGGTACACAAGGCGCTGAGGATTTGGCCATTGGCTTGGTGAAAAGCGAAATAGTTAAACGTGGCCGGATCGACCTGCGTAAAGTAGGACTTAAGCTGGTCGCAGATCTTGCCCGTGACAAACTCATGAATCGCCATGCCGTTCATGTAGTTGCGGTTATCCAAGGGCCCAACATGCCAGTGGGCGCCGTCGGGCAGCACATAATCCTCACTGCGCTGCCATGAGTTTTTGAGGCTGGGCAGATTAAACAGGTGCAAGTAGCCCTGACCTTGGGCGTAGAGCTCAATTTTAAGCGGCGGCGCGGCGCTGACGCGCTCTAAGAGCATCACGCCCGTGCCCTCACCTGAAAGCTGCACGGGACTGGCCTTAATTTCCTCAGGGCTTTGGTACTGCATCCACTTGGTATCGCCGGATAAAATCGCGATCTTGGTGATATCGCTAGCGCAGCAGGCAAGTGATCCCACCACCGATAACAGGTAGGGTAAGGCGGCACAGCCGACAGTGAGATCAAAGACGGCGCACGATTCTTTGAGCTTAAGGTATTTGTGCAAGAGGTGGGAGTTGCCCACGCCCCCGCGCAAGTCCGGGCTCTGGGTGTTAAAGACGAGTAAGTCCAGCTCGTCGGGGGCCCAGCTCACATGCGCCAAGGCATCTTTAAGCGCCACATAGCCTAAGTCCAAGCTGGTTTGCTCGGTCAAGGAGATGTGCACTTGCTCAATGCCCATTTGCTTGCTAAAGCGGGCCGCGCGCCGTGAATTGGGGTCAAAGGTATGGACCTGGGCGGGCACTGCGGTGGCCACCGCCTTAATGGCGAGGTTGGAAAAGGAGAAGGTGGACATAGTGCTCCTTAGGCTCGCCGCGCAGGAGCACTGGTAAAGAGCGCATAGCGTCCCACAAGTGGGGAAACTAAGTACAGTGGCGTGGCCCCCAAGGCGGAGGCTAAAGCTCCGACGCTTGGTTCCTCTGGGGCCGCGCTTAAAACTGCCAAGCGGTCATAAACACGATCCGTTGTCACGGTTGAGCGCCTCTTAGTGGGCCTAAGCTCACCCCCTCACGTCGCCGAGCGCGCAATCAGTGCGCTGATTCCAGCTAGCTGATTCCCGCTAGGATGGAGCCAGCTAGGTTAGAGTCAGTTAGACTTGCTCCTGATCGCTTGCTTCCGCGTATCGGCTTGAAATGAGTAGGGGCAGTGAGCCCATTGCTGGTGCGCTCAACGCAGCTGTGCCCGTACCGCGACTTAAGCGTAGCTACGCCTAAGAGCAGCATGAACACCGCAGTTTAAGTGCTGCTGTTCCCGTACAGCCCAGCAGGCGGCTCACAGCTTACGCCCGTGCTTAACTAATGGTGTAATTAACTAATAAAGGTACGGGCTGTATCTGACACTACAACTCGACCCCGCTTCGGGCTAAATTTTGGCAAATTACATGCCACTGCCCAGTTTATCAGCTTGGGGCAACGCTTGCTAGATAAGCGCGGGCAGTGCTGCCCGCTGCTTTGGGGGCAAGGCCGGTCCCTTGAGGCCATACCAAGGGGCGGCGCGGACCTAGGTGGCACCTGCTGCCAGTGCGCAGCGCAAACGCTTGCGGTCGATACCTCCTGCACCCAAGGGAACAGGGCAGGGCACCATTGGGGGGTGCGGCAACGTGTTAGCGACCAAGAGACGGCAAAAATAGTAGCTGGCGGTGGAACGCAGCTGCCCATTAAGTTTGGTTGGGCCCGAGAACTTTTCAAGAAGCGGGTAGGATGGTAGCGCGCTTGCGCGAGCAGGTGGCGGCAGGTAAAGGGATTGAGCGGCGGGCGGCCCAGGTGCGGGCGCCCGCAGCTGGGCGCGCTCACTGCGGGGAAAAGGAACAGGTAAAAGGAACAGAATGGTAAAAGCCGGGGCAGCTCAAGCGGAGCGCCGATGGCGCGCCGGTGGTTAGACCGCGCTGTCGTACATACTGCGCGGTGGTGCGGACAGCTCAGGCAGATTGCCGGTGGCGACTTTGAGCGCAATCGCGCTTAAGGCCGCGGTGACGTGCGTGAGCTCCTGCTCGTCCATAATCAGAGCGGGCATGGTGTAGAGTAGATTGCCCATCGGGCGCAGCCAGACCCCATAGTGATAGCACAGATATTCCACCGCCTCGACCGGAACGCGCTGGGCAAATTCCACCACGCCGATAGCGCCAAAGGCGCGAATGCTGGTAATGGCATTTTGTACCACACTTGGGTCAAGCTCACGATAGCGCGCCGCCAGTTGACTTAAGTCCGTTTTTAATTGGGCGCTGACACGCTTAACTTGAGTCAGCACTTGGTGTGATTCAAGGTAATCCACGGCGGCACACGCGACGGAACATGCCAACGGATTGGCCATAAAGGTTGGGCCATGCATGAAGACTTGCGGGCCATAGGCGCTGTGACTGATGGTGGCTGCGACGTGCTGCGTGCTCAGCACCGCCGATAAGGTCATATAACCGCCGGTTAAGCCCTTACCAAGGAGCATGAGATCAGGGGTAATGCCCGCATGCTCACAGGCGAACATCTTACCGGTACGGCCAAAGCCGGTGGCGATTTCATCGGCGATGAGCAAGATGTCGTGCTGGCGGCATAGCGTTGCCACCGCTTGCAGCACCTCTGGGGCGTAGAAGGTCATGCCGCCTGCGCCTTGCACGATTGGCTCTAAAATCACTGCGGCGAGCTGACCTGACAGCGCCTCGATCTTGGCGGCAAAGTCAGGAATTAGGATCGTTGGACTGGTCTTAGTCTGGATTCCAGTCAGGGGCTCCGTCGTGGCTTCAGGCTGAGCCGTCGCTAGTAACTCCGTGTCGTGGTAGCGTGGGAGCTCATCGTGTGCAAAGTAGCGCTGGTACTTGCTGGCGTGGAAAAGCTCGTGCATGCCGCAGGGGTCACTGACTGACATCGCGTTCCAAGTGTCGCCATGGTAGCCGCCCTTAAAGGTCAAGAAGCTGTTACGCGCGCTCTTGCCTTGGGCCACCTGATATTGCAGCGCCATTTTGAGCGCTACTTCGGTTGCGACCGAACCGGAATCGGCGTAGAAGATGTGCTCCATGCCCGGTACCAACTTAAGCAAACGCTGACCTAAAGCGATGGCGGGCTCATGGGTGAAACCGGCAAACATGACGTGTGCCAGTTGCTGGGCTTGATTGCTCAATGCGGCATTAAGCTCAGGTAAGTTGTAGCCTAGGTTGCAGCACCACCATGAGCTCATACCGTCGATGAGCTCGGTGCCATCGTCCAAGCGCAAGGTTACGCCTTGGGCTGACTTAACTTTGAGCGCAGGTAGGGGCTCACAGGCCGAGGTATACGGATGCCATAAGTGCTTACGGTCAAAATCAGGGCACAGGCGCGCCTTAATGCGCTGCCACTCAGCAGCTGCCGACAGGGTAGGTGCATCCTGCGCAGGAGTTGCTGCCGTCGGAGCTGCTAGCGCAGGCGAAGCCAGCTTAAATGCCGCTGGTGCGCACGCGGTCGAGGCCGGAGTAGACTGCACAGGGGCAGGCGCTGCGCCCGTTAGTGCCACAGGCTGTGCTGTGCTCAAGGCACACGGAATAGCTTGCTGAGAGATGGCGCTAGGTGCGGCAGTAGCAGCTGCGGTAGTTGCGGTAGCAGCAGGTTGCGGGGGCAGGTCGTAATGCGCGGCAAAGAGGGCGCGGTCTTGTGCCATGGTGCTGCCGGTGGTGGTCAAGAGGTTGCCCGTGATGGCAGCGTTCATTGCGCTTGCGGTGGCGGAGGCAATCAGCTCCGGTGCAAGCAAGATGCGGCCTCCGGCCCAGCGTAGATAGGCGCACGGATTGATCAGGCGCATCAGGTAAATGGTGCGTCGCACCTCATCCTCATCCAGTGGCGCTTGGTGCTCAAGGGGCGTGCCCGCGATCGGATGCAGGAAGTTAAGCGGAATTGACTTGATGTTGAGCTGACGCAAGGTCAGGGCCAGCTCTAAGCGCTGCGCTAAGCTCTCGCCCATGTTAAAAAGGGCCCCGGAGCACACCTCAAGCCCGAGCTCAGCGGCAGAGCGCAGCACCGCTAATTTTTCATTAAAGGTGTGGCTGGTGCACACCTGATCAAAGTAGCTCGGAGCCGTCTCCAAATTGCAGTGATAGCGCACCACGCCATGCTCTTTTAAGGCGCTGAGCTGTTCTTTATTGACCAAGCCCAGCGAGACGCAGAGCTTAATGGGGTACTTAGCACGAATGGTGTCCAAAATGGCCAAGAGCTGGGCAAATTCCTTGGAGCTAGGGGCGCGGCCACTGGCTACCAGTGAGTAAAACTCAACTCCGTGCGCGTAATAGTCTTGGGCCTCGCGCAGGCATTGCTCCGCGGGCTTAATCTCGTAGGCGGCAATATGCGTGGGGTAGTGCTTAGATTGTGCGCACCACTTGCAGTCTTCGCTGCAGCGGCCCGATTTGACATTGGTAATTGAGCACAGACTTGCGCTGCGCGGGGCGCAATACGCGGTCACCAAGGACGCGGCGTGCTCCAGCTCATTCAGATCGCCCTGTAACAGCCACTCACGCACCGAACCTGCTTGCAACAAGTCCGCAAGCTCTTGCGGCTTAGCCTGTAACAGCTGCGGCAGCACCGCGCGGCCGCGCCCTAAGGCCGTCGCGCTCTCAATTAAGGTCAGCAGTGCCGTCATATCGGGCTTAAGCTCAAGGGTGGGATGAGGCAAGTTCAACTGCTGGGCGTTTTGCGCTTGACGCCAGCTACTACTCATACTTAGCCCCTGACTCAAAGCCTCCAGGTCACGGTCGAGTTGAGCCGTGGTGGCATTAGTAGTAGGTGCGTGCATCAAGAACCTCCTTGAGCGTTGAGTGGAAACAAGAAAGGCTGCATCTTAGCATGATTGCTCAGCGCAAGCTCCCAGGGGCAAGTGCTCCATAAACCCGCGTTGTGCCCCTATTTGTGATGCCTGAGCTGAGGGGAGTGGACAATGCAAAAGGGGCAGACGACGCTCGTTCAAACACGATTTTTATCCTCAAGAGCACCACTTGTTCGGCTTTTGATGTATACTATAGGAAGTGAAAGTGGACTAACTTCGGTCTCACCCTGTTTTCACTTGTTACTTACTTTAGTTTAAGGAGGCAGTCCGGTGAATATCGAGCATCCGATTAAGACAGACATCTCGATCTTATTGGCCCTAGGTGTCGCTATTTTAGCTACAACAGCGTCTTTACTTCTTTATTTGATTGAACATGCCGAAGTGCTGCTTGTATTCGTGCGTGAAGGCTTGGTTATAACTAAGCAAACAGTTGGTTTTTTATTTGCGCTTTCGATTTGCACTGCTTTTCTCGCAATGTTCATTATGATTCTTAAGTCTCTGAGTTTTGCGCGATCAGTTGCTTGGCGAGCTTTCAGAGCTTCTGAGATGAAGCAGTCTTCGATAGGGACAGAGGCATGCAACTCAAATAAAGACGGCGTAACCAATATAGGGCAGAAGTTTACTTTAGAACAGTCTAATCCATCGGCTAAAACAATAGTAACAATCAAGAATTTAGACGATTATGGTGATGACGACTAAATAAACAGACTGAGGAGGAGATAAAGTAATGCTATTTGCGTATTTGCTTATTGGATCTTTGGTTGCCGTGGGTGTGGGGGCCTTATTGTGGTTTATTTTGAACTTTGAGCGTGATTCAAAGAAGTTCTATAAGGACTATCTCAAAGATCGTTAGCAGCTGTTAACGCAGTTTGCAGCTGGGCAGCTGAGGTCCTGTGAAGTGCACATGAGGCGGGGTGGTTTGGTGTTGGTGCATCAGGCAATCCCGCCTTGTTGTATGTGCGTTCCTATGTGGTAATTAGGCTTGAGGCTTAGGATGGGAACTCTATGGTTGGGGGCCCAAATCAGCAGGTAGCCCGCGCGCAGTCTCAAGGGATCTTGGATTCTTCTCCCTTATTTAAGCCATTTTCATTAGTTCCTGATACCAACAACTTTGGGCTCAAGTCTAAGAATAAATAACAACATTAAGATGGGGCAGAGTGTTGCGACGGAGTCTGATAAAACAGTGATTAAAACAGTAATCGTAAATTTCTCTAGAATCGGTACACCACGCCTTGAACGGTGACAGGATAACACCAAATATCTTGAGCATCCGCCACCTAATTTTCAAAACTCCATTCAGCTGATAGCTACGCATTAAGCGCATTCACAGC
>DXIF01000177.1 GCA_019113025.1 Candidatus Anaerobiospirillum stercoravium
CTGGAGCCCTTGATTCCCAGGGCCGCCAGCACCGCGCTGTTTTGCAGCAAGCTGCTTTGATCGGCAATGCCTAAACCTGCAAAGAAAGCGCGACTTGCACCTACCCCCGCTGCTTCCAGCTCTGCAAGCACCGGCATTAAGGCGGACTGCGCCCCTAAGAAGCCGCGCTCACGCGGATGAATCAGGCACGGCCCCAAGAGCTCAAAGCTTGATGGGTAGTAGGTATGGCGATACTTGAAATCCAGTACATTGCGCTTGTCGGCATCATAGACCGACAGGCCAAGCTGTAAGGTGCGCACCAAGAGCGCATAGCGGAAGCTCGCCTCTTTAAAGGCACCGGAGTTGACCGACACCGAGCTGCCCTTAAAGGCCTCTTGCATGGTGTTAGGCAAATCAGTGAGCTCACGCAGCGAGACGTGGCGCGTAAAGAAGGTACGCCCCACCTCCGGCAAGGTATGGGCTTCATCAAAGACCAAGACCTCAGGCCACGGCAGAATCGAGTTAACCCCGTTAAAACCATTGGAGCTTTGCAAGGCGCCAAAGAACAAGGCATGGTTGATCGCTACAATCTGGCGCTTCTTAGCCTCATGGCGCGCGGCAAAGATAAAGCAGTGATCGCCGGAAACATCCGGCAGATCATCGGGGTTGTAATTAGGACCGGCGGCCGGTTCCAGCCCAGAAACCGAAGCAGTCGTCGACTCGACTCCGGCGCCGGGCTTGACCTGACCTGAGGCTTCCTCGTCGGAGGCGCCGCAGCTTTTTAAGAACTGCCACTTCAGCTTGGCATAAGGGCAGTGAGTCGACATTTCTTGGCACAAGGACGAGTCACACGAAACAGCCATGCGCTGCTCCTCGCGCAGCGGGAAGTTAATCTCGCCAAAGGTTGCCTGATAGCGCTGGTGATCGATTTGCTCGGCCGACTTATTGATATAGGCATTGATGAGCTGCTGCTCACGCGCCATGAGCTGATTCATGCCGCGCCCTTCCATCAAATAGCGGCAGATATAGTTCGACTGGCCCTTAAGCGCCATGTGATGGTGGCGCGTTAGCCCCAGCATCTTGGTTAAATTAGGGATATCCTTAGCGGTGAGCTGGTCTTGCAGCGCCTTAGTACCGGTCGACACCAAGATGCGACGCCCCGCGATCAAAGGCGGCGCCAAGTACGAGAAGGTCTTGCCGGTACCAGTACCAGCCTCGACCATTAAAATCTTGCCCGTATTCATGGCCTGCGCCACATGGCGCGCAAAGCTAATTTGGCCTGGACGCGGCCGATAGTGCGGCAACGCGCGCGCCAGTAAGCCCCCAGCGCCAAAAACATAGGCGATATTAAACTGCCACAGCACCGCGCGCGCATAAGGCTCTAAGCCCAGCGTGCGCATCTTGGCGCTATAGAGCGCGTAATTGACATCGTTGATGATGAGCGCATCGAGCTCAACCAACAAGCGATAAGTCTCATAGCGGCGCGCTGCCTCAAGCTCCGCACCCGTAAGGCCCTGATAGCGCTGCGCCTGCGCGGCAAGTTCTGCCTGCGAGCGCCACTTGGCCGAACCTGACAGAGCCACGGCTGACGCTGACGCAGCTGCGCCCTCAACCGCCTTACCCGACGCCTCCGCCTCATCAGACTCATCCGAGTCACCTGACTCACCCGACTCATCATCCGTCGCGCCGCTCAAACCTAAGGCCGCCGCCGCTTGCGCCCGCAACGACGAGGCCGCCGCTGGGAAATTAGAGTCCACTCCAGAGCGAGCCGCAGCGGACAAAGTGGCGGCCAAGACTGGACTGGATGAGGCTGCATCAGCAGCGGCAGCAGAGGATGAAGATGCGAATGAAGATGAGGATGAGGCTGAGTCATCATCGTCTTGCGCGGCCGCAGCACGCCACCAAGGCACCTCCGGCTCAACTGCACTAGTGCTAGGGCTAGGGCTAGGGCTAGGAGTAGCGCAATCAGTAGCACTAGCAGCGGGGCGAGGCGACTGCACGCTGCTAGCCACCCCCCGCCGCCCTGAGCCTGAGGCCAGTTGTAATTCTTGCGGCGAAACCTGCAAGGCGGCCATAATCTCCGGTTCAAGGACGAGCGCAGCGGCAGAGTGATCAGCCGCGGCCTGATCAGCTGAATCTAAGCGCAGCGCTAACTCAGCGTGCGCAGCCTCAGTGGACGTTGCCTGCGCCTGCGCGCGCGCCTCACGGGCCTTACGCCGCTGCTCTAGATACGACAGGGCTTGCGCTTTTTGTTCATCTAAGGACTGACTCATGCTCGATCTCTCCCTGTACCACAGCTACTTCCGCCGCTTACCCCATGCCCGCACTTTAGCGTTGTCCCAACTTAGCTGTCCCAACTTAAGGGACTGTCAAATTGCAAACTTCAGGGGCAGCGGCCCGCCCCCCGGGCTGAGATTATACCGTGACCCCGGCGGACTCGAAGGCCCTGACGAGGTAATAAAAAACGAGGTAATAAAAAACCTAGATGAGTTTCCCCACCTAGGTTTTTAGCCACTAAGTCAGGGCCTGATGCCCTGACCTGTTATCACAAAGATAACGACTCAAGCTTACTCGGAGCGGCCAGCAGCAGCGAAAGCGGCAGCCATAGCGGTTGGAGCAGCCTCATGCTGTTGCTTGTCGTTTAAGGACTCTAAAGCTTCCTTCTCCTCGGCCTCATCCTTAGCACGGATGGATAAGCTCAGCTGACGGGTCTTGCGATCAACCGTCATGAACTTGGCCTCAACGCTGTCGCCTACGTGTAAGACGCTGGAAGCGTCATCGATGCGATCGCGCGAGATGTCAGAAACGCGGATGTAGCCGGTTACACCCTCAGCTAACTTAACAGTAGCGCCGCGGGCATCGACATCCTCAACGGTGCCGGTGACTAAGGAGCCCTTGTGGTGGGTAGCTAAGTAGTCAGCAAATGGATCATCAGCGATCTGCTTTAAGCCTAAGGAGATACGCTCGCGATCTGGGTCAACTTGGAGCACGATAGCAGTGATCTCGTCGCCCTTCTTGAAGTCACGAACGGCATCCTCGCCCGACTGCTGCCAGGAGATGTCCGATAAGTGAACTAAGCCGTCAATGCCACCCTCTAAGCCGATGAAGATACCAAAGTCGGTGATGGACTTGATCTTACCGGTGACACGATCACCCTTGGTGTGAGCCTCAGCAAACTCAATCCATGGGTTTGGCTTGCACTGCTTGAGGCCTAAGGAGATACGACGACGATCCTCGTCGATCTCTAAGACACGTACGGTTACGTGGTCGCCGACGGAGACAACCTTAGATGGGTGGATATTCTTGTTGGTCCAATCCATCTCGGAGACGTGGACTAAGCCCTCAACGCCCTCTTGGATCTCAACAAAGCAGCCGTAGTCAGTTAAGTTGGTGACCTTGCCTTCGATGTTGGAGCCAACTGGGAAGCGAGCTGCAATGTTAGCCCATGGGTCTTCGCCTAATTGCTTTAAGCCTAAGGAGACGCGTTGACGCTCACGGTCAAACTTGAGAACCTTAACTTGGATCTCATCGCCGACATTAACGATCTCGGATGGGTGCTTAACACGCTTCCAAGCCATGTCAGTGATGTGTAATAAGCCGTCAACACCGCCCAGATCAACGAATGCGCCGTAGTCGGTAAGGTTCTTAACGATACCCTTGATGACTTGGCCTTCTTGCAGGTTAGCCAGAACATTCTCGCGCTCGGTGGAGTTCTCGGACTCAATAACAGCACGACGAGATACAACCACGTTGTTGCGCTTCTGATCAAGCTTGATAACCTTGAACTGAAGCTCCTTGCCCTCTAAGTGGGTGGTCTCACGTACTGGACGAACGTCTACTAAAGAGCCTGGTAAGAAAGCACGGATACCGCCCAGCTGAACGGTGAAGCCGCCCTTAACCTTGCCATCGATAACACCAGTGACGGACTCTTCGTTCTTAAAGGCCTCTTCGAGCTTAGCCCAAGCCTCATTACGCTTGGCCTTCTCGCGGGACAGAACAGTCTCGCCGTCGCCCGACTCGATCGACTCGAGTACGACCGGGACGTCATCGCCAACTGCAATCTCGAGCTCGCCTGCGGCATTCTTGAACTGCTCAACAGGGACGGAGGACTCGGACTTCAGGCCTGCATCTAAGATGACATAGTCATCATTGATGGCTACGACATGAGCAGATACGATGGTGCCTGGACGGGCTTGGTTTTCGTGTAACGACTCTTCAAAGAGTTCGGCAAAAGACATTGATTCCATTAAGGTTATGGTTCCAAAAGCACTCAAAAGCGTCCTGCTTAAGAGAGGTTATTAG
>DXIF01000178.1 GCA_019113025.1 Candidatus Anaerobiospirillum stercoravium
TTGTGCACCCGCCTCGACTGACATTAGTCTCATTGAGCTTCAAAGAAAGCAAGAGACCAACCTGCCCCGCGCTCCTGACGTGGCCTTATGTTAGGCGTACCTTCCTTGCCTATTTAGACTCAGTGTGGCCACAAGCACTCAAGCACGAAGTCAAACTACTCTGGGCCAACGCTATCCTTACAGGGGTAGCCCCAGGAGTAGACCGGGTAAGCGTGCGCTCCGCCCCCGGTGTATCACCACCGGCACCACCGGCACCACCGGCACCACCGGCACCACCTCAGCCCCGCACTGACTAGACCTAGAATGAGGAACTGATGCCCAACAGATGCAAAGTGGTTGCCACACCCCAGCGTTAAAAGTGCCTTAATACCGCGCTCAAGTCAAGTCCCGACCATGGCGCACAATAACTGACGCGTGCACCATGCCGGGCCTCCCGCGCGGAAAAATGGCGCCGCCGCGGCCCAATGACGGGCCTGGCATGCCCCACTAGCGGGAAGTTCGCGCACCAATCAGCGCGCTGCGATAAGTAAGCTGCGCTAAGCAAGCTGCGCTAACGGCGCTGCGTCCCAATAGAAAAGGGGCTTACGCCCCCTTCCTCTTGGATTCTGCTGATTACGCGGGCACGGCCGCGTACGCACCTTCAGCCACGGCCTAGGCTAAATGCGTCTCGTAGGCCTGAATGGTGTTCTCCATTAAGGTGGCGACAGTCATAGGGCCTACGCCGCCGGGCACTGGGGTAATGTAGGAGGCGTGCTCCAGCGCGGCCTCATAGCCTACGTCGCCGCACAGCTTGCCATCCGGCAGACGGTTGATCCCCACGTCGATCACGACCGCGCCGTCCTTAACCCACTCGCCAGGAACTAAGTGCGGCTTGCCGCAAGCTACGATTAACAAGTCCGCCTGACGCACATGGTGCTCTAAGTTCTTGGTAAAGCGATGGGTTACGGTAACGGTGGCGCCCTCTAATAACAGCTCTAAAGCCATCGGGCGGCCCACTAAGTTCGAGGCACCTACAATCACGGCATTGATGCCCAAAAGATCGAGCTTGATGCTCTTAAGCAGGGTCATCACGCCCTTAGGGGTGCAAGCGCGCAACAGTGGAATGCGCTGAGTTAAGCGGCCGACGTTGTACGGGTGGAAGCCGTCGACGTCCTTGTCCGGGGCAATTTTCTCAATCACGCGGCGCTCATCTAAGCCCTCGGGCAGCGGGAATTGCACCAAGATGCCGTCGATTTGCGGATTGGCATTGCACGCGTCGATTAAGGCCTCCAGCTCAGCTTGTGAGGTGGCAGCAGGGAGATCGTAGGAAAAGCTCTTAATGCCCACCTCATCGCAGGCCTTACGCTTATTGCGCACATAGACTTGGGAGGCGGGATCGGCGCCCACCAAAATCACGGCAAGGCCCGGCGCGCGCGTCCCGGCGGCTAATCGAGCATCGACCTTAGCCTTGAGCTGAGCGCGTAATTCTTTGGCAATGGCTTTGCCATCAATGATCTGAGCGGTCATCACCCCATCTCCGAAAACCAAATTAATAACAAGGTGGCCCATTATACGGCAAAGGCGCCAGCGGCAAAAGAAAAGCCCCACGGGCGCCAAAGCGCCGCTGGGGCTTTTCTTATGGGGCGGCCGCGCCCTGCAGCGCTGACGCCAGCCACCGTTCGGGCCGGTAGCGCAGCGCACAGTCAGGTACGGTAGTACCGTCTAGACCGGTCTGTCCTAGAGCGTGTCGCAGTCGAAGGTGACTTCTGGGTTGACGTCAGCGCTGTAGTCGACGCCCTCGACCTCAAAGCCGAAGAGCTGCAAGAACTCGTGCTTATACTCTTGGTAATCGGTGATTTGCTTTAAGTTCTCGGTGGTGACCTGAGCCCATAAATCCTTGCACTTTAACTGCACTTCGTCGCGCAGCTCCCAGCTATCCATACGAATGCGGCCCTCAGCATCAAGCTCTGGGGCCGAAACGCCATAGAGCGCATCGTGGAACATGCGGAAGATATGCTCAATCACGTTCTCGTGAATGCCGAGCTCACGCATGACGCGGAAGCATAAGGAGATGTACAGCGGCATGACCGGAATGGCCGAGGAAGCTTGAGTTACCACCGACTTTAAGACCGCGACGCGGGCATCGCCCTTGAGGGCGGTCAGCTTCTGACGCAGGGCCCCGGCGGCGCGATCTAAGTCTTCCTTAGCCTTGCCTAAAGCGCCGTGCCAGTAGATTGGCCAGGTGATTTCCGTGCCAATGTAGCTGTAAGCCACCGTCTTGCAGCCCTCGGCTAACACCCCAGCCTCTTGCAGGGCGTTAATCCACAGCTCCCAATCTTGGCCGCCCATCACAGTCACGGTGTTTTGCACCTCTTCTGGGGTAGCAGGCTCAACCGTAGCCTCAATGATGGTGTCATTGTTGGTATCAATGGCAGTCGAAACGTAAGGTTGACCAATTGGCTTTAAGCACGAACGGACCACCTCACCGGTGCCTGGGACCTTACGGACCGGAGCGGCCAGCGAGTACACCACTAAGTCGACTTGACCCAAGTCTTCTTTGATGATGTCGATGACCTTGCGGCGGCACTCATCGGAGAAGGCGTCGCCATTGACGTTACGGGCATACAAGCCCTCAGCTTGAGCAAACTTAGTGAAAGCGGCGGTGTTGTACCAACCGGCGGTGCCCGGGCGCTTAGCGGTACCTGGCTTTTCAAAGAAGACGCCTAAGGTAGCAGCACCGGAGCCAAAAGCGGCGCTGATACGCGAGGCCAAGCCATAACCGGTGGATGCACCAATGACTAAGACCTTCTTCGGGCCATTATCGACCTTAGGCTGCGCCTTAACGTAGTCAATCTGGTGCTTAACATTAGCCTCGCATCCCGTAGGATGGGCCGTGATGCAGATAAAACCGCGAACTTTTGGCTCAATTACCATAAAAAACCTCAATCTCGTTCAGGCTAGCTCATCCCTCACCGAGGAAATCACTCAAAATCTCCTAAACTTAGCATTATATGCCCTTTGACGGCAACAACGAAAACCCAACGGGCGCCTGCTGCCCCCTCCGGCGCGCGGCGTAGCGGCATCACGGCGGCATAGCAGCGAAATGGCAGTGTAGTGCGGCGCTTTGCGTGCGCCCGACACTTGCGCCAGACACTCTGGCCCATTCTATCTTGCAGCCGCGCCCCATCCGCTTAAGATAGGCAAAGTAACGCTATAATGACGGACGTTGTGCTCAGGCTAAGGACAACTGGGGCACACCGCGTTAATGCGTGTTTGTTGTTTTCTTTTTGGTGGAATTAGGCCATTAACGGGGCTTAGGATGAGCCCCAAGTGAGGAATACCATGTTGCGCCAGCTTGTTACCACTTGTTGCCTTGCCCTGTTGTTATTGGGGACAACGCTTAGCAGCGCGAGCGCGGTCCCGGCCAGCAAGGAGCCGCTAGAGGGTGCACAAGTGGGCGTGGCCTATAAGCTGCCCCAGCACCAGCGCGTCTATGGTAAGAACCAAGATCTTTACTTCCACCCGGCATCCACCCAGAAAATGGTGACCGCCTTAGCGGCGATGCTCTTTTTAGGGCCGGATTACCAGCTTACCACCAAGCTCCAAGTCAATAAGAGCGCGGTCGGCGCCAACAATAAGCTCAAGGTCGATCAAAACGGGACCTTGCACTCGGATGTGCGCGTATCCTTTACCGGCGACCCAACCATGCGCGTTGACCACTACCGCAACCTCTTATCAGTTCTGGCCAAGCATGGAGTAAAGCGCATTGACGGCGACCTCATCCTCGATGTCAGCCGTTTTGGCGGCCCGAGCCGGGCCAATGGCTGGTCGTGGGATGACTTACCGGCCTGCTTTACCGCCCCCTCAGCGCCCATCATCCTCAACCGCAATTGCACCTTTGCCCAGCTCCAAGGAAACGGCGTGGGCTCGCAGGCTCGCGCCTTAATTCCGCAAGGGGTGCCAATTGATATCGACGCCGATGTCACGGTAGTCGCGGCCGACGATTACGGTGGGGACTGCATCTTAGAGGCTAACCTCTACATCGATAACAAGTACCACTTAACCGGCTGCATCCCGACCACCCAGAAAAATCAGCCGTGGCCGCTGTCGCTGGCCATTGCTGACGCCGAGCGCTGGGGCGTGGATTGGACCCAAAACATCATGCGCGGCCTCAAAATCAAGGTTAGTGGCGCCATTACCACCAGCCACACCCCTCAGGGTGATTTGGTGACGATTGCGCAACGCAAGTCGCCCAAGCTCGTCTCCTTGGTCGAGTACATGCTGCAAAAGTCCAATAACCTCTATGCCGACGCCATTGCCAAGAATGTTGCCGCAGAGTACTTTGACCTCCCGGCTACCTACTACCGCGCCAATCGCGCCATGCGCTCGATTCTCAAGCAGCACGCCAACATCGATTTAGGCAGCGCCTACATTGTCGATGCCTCGGGCCTGTCGCCGCACAATCTGATGACGCCGAGCAAGATGCTGGAGATTTTAGACTACATCAATCAGCACAATGATGAATTAGGCATTGTTGAGCTCCTGCCGGTATCTGGTAAATCCGGTACCCTGCACTGGCGCGCCTCGACCTTTAACCAGCCGTTAAAGGAGCATGTCTTAGCTAAGACCGGCACCTTACAAAACGTCTCCAACCTCGCGGGCTTTGTGATCACGCAAAGCGGCGCGCGCGTGCCATTTGTGATGTTTACCAACTCCATCACCTACTCAGAGAGCACGCGCGATCGCGTTAAGTACCGCCGCATGCCGTCACCGCACTACGCCTACGAGCGCTATGTGCTGGAGAACATCTACCACGAGCGCGTCATGGGCCGCGACTTCTAGCCTGTCCCCGAGCCGCGCGCGGCCGTACCCGGCCGCCAACTCAGCTGTAAGCCCAGGCCCGTTTCGCCCCCAACTGTGCCCGGCCGTGCCCGGACGTACCTAGCCGCGCGCACCGCAACGGCATCCAGTGTCATGACGCCCTAAAGCGGGGCATAACGCCCCGCTTTAGGGCGCACCATCGCGCGCAGCGGCTGCGCCGCGCCACGCCCGCGCCACGGCGTGTGCGCTCTTGCCACCCGGCTTGCGCGCCCCCACGCTCGGCATAATGCCACCGACCGCCCCACCACGGTGCTACAATCGCAACGACTGAGACTTACAAGTTGCGCAAGCGCAAAAGCTAACTTAGCTTTTCATCTCTAGGCTGAAGCTTGGCTGAAAGCGATGCCAAGCGCGGCTGTCTGGCAGCACAGGACCAACCTGCGGCACCGGCACTTGCGTGGTTGGAGTTTCGCGCTCAAAACCCAACTGGAGGCTGGCCTACAGGCTGGTTGCTGTCATGAAACCGATTGAAAAATCCCATAAGTTAGATCACGTCTGCTACGACATTCGTGGTCGCATTCACCAAGAAGCTTGCCGCATGGAAGAGGAAGGTGTCCGCATCTTAAAGCTCAACATCGGCAACCTCGCCACCTTTGGCTTTGAAGCGCCCGAGGAGGTGATCCGCGACGTGGTCCGCAATCTCCCCAACTCGCAGGGCTACTGCGAATCCAATGGCATTTTCTCGGCGCGCAAGGCAATCGCCCAGTACTACCAGCAAAAGGGCTTGAAGAATGCCGACGTTGAGGACGTCTACATCGGCAATGGCGTCAGTGAGCTCATCACCACCTCGATGAACGCCCTGCTCAACAATGGCGATGAAATCTTAGTTCCCGCCCCAGACTATCCATTGTGGACGGCGGCGGTGACCTTAGCCGGCGGTCGCGCGGTCCACTATATCTGCGATGAGGAGCAGAACTGGTTCCCCGACCTTGAGGACATCAAGCGCAAGATCACCCCACGCACCCGCGGCATTGTCATCATCAACCCGAACAATCCGACCGGCGCGGTCTACAGCACTGAGTTCTTGCAGGACTTAATTGAGGTATGCCGTGAGCACGAGCTCATGATCTTCGCCGATGAGATCTACGACAAGATTCTCTATGATGATTACGCCCATCGCTCGATTTGCACCCTATGTGATGACATCCCGATCATCACCTACAACGGCTTATCCAAGGTCTATCGTGCCTGCGGCTTTCGCCAAGGCTGGATGATCCTCACCGGCCCTAAGGCCAAGATGCGCGGCTACATCGAAGGCATTCGCATGATGATGGCGATGCGTCTGTGCGCCAACGTGCCATTGCAGCATGCAATTCAAACCGCCTTAGGTGGCTATCAGAGTATCAACGAGTTAATCGTACCTGGGGGCCGTTTACACCGCCAACGTCAGGCGATGTACGATCGCTTAAACGCCATCCCCGGCGTCAGCGTCAAGAAGCCTTACGGCGCGCTTTACATGTTCCCCAAGCTCGACATCAAGCGCTTCAACATCAAGGACGACCAGAAGTTCTGCCTCGACCTGTTACGCCAAGAGAAGCTCTTAGTGGTCCAAGGCACGGGCTTTAACTGGATTGCCCCCGATCACTTCCGCGTCGTGTTCTTGCCTGATGTCGACATCATCGACGACGCCTGCAACCGCCTTGAGCACTTCCTCAAGTCCTACCATCAGTAGCAAGCAGGAACAGGGCGCAAGCAGCAAGCAGCGCCTAGCCGCGCCCGACCTCCCAGCGTGCCTGACGCCCGGCCTCCAGCGCACCGCCCCTTTCCGCGGCGCGCTGGAGGCCGCGCTGTTGGTGCCCACCAACCGCGCCGCTCGCGTCCCCAGAGCGCTAAAACGGCGCTACAACAGCACAGCTTACGAGCAAATAACCTGGAGCCCAACCAGCTCGGAGCAAAGCCATCTTGGAGCAAGGTCACGAAGTTACCAGCTCTCAGGGCAGAAGCGGCGGCCAAGCTTGAGCGCCAAGTTCTGTCTGCCCCATGATGTCCCCCAGCAGCCTAAGCCCAACCGGCCGCGTGCAGCGGCCTAAAAGCTACGGTGCGGCGCACCATAGGTAGACCCTAACACCAATAAGGCTCAGGCATTGGGCTCAAGCTTTAGCCCCAAGACCTGAGACTTGCTATGCCGTAGTGCCGACCTACTTAATTCTTGTGGTCCAGGCAAACCAAACCAAGGTGCCATAAAACACCACCAAGCAGCCCAAGGCTACGAGTTTCATGAAAAGGTCCATGATCTTCTCCCAGAATCGGGTTAGAGCTGTTGGACGCAACTTGCGCCCCTCCAACCAAGGCGGCTCGTCCCAGCCTAAGCTCAACCGGCCGCCTGAAGCGGCCTGAAAGCTACGGTGCGGCGCACCAGAGGTAGACCCTAACACCAACAAGACTCAGGCATTGGGCTCAAGCTTTAGCCCCAAGACCTGAGACTTGTTATGCCTTAGTGATCACACAGATCGCTTGAGCACCATGCCAACCAAAAACACCCGCCAAAGAATACCAGTATGGAGCACAATGCTACGATTTTTACTAAAAGGTCCATAGTAAACCTCCTTTGCGTCAGATTGGAGTTAGTGTAGAGGCTTTTGGCCCTTAAGCCGCTCGAGCTCGAGTTTTAACTTCTCAGTCTCAACCTCGTTCTTAGCAGCTTCAGTCCGTTCCCTTTCAGCTGTAGCCAAATTTCTGTTGACAGCAGAACTCTTAAAGCAATTCCTTTAGCAAAGCTCAGTGCCAAAGGGGTAGATTGCTCCTACTGCTATTATAGCGCCTTTGGAGCAAGCATCCCCGCCTCGTTGCAACCAAGCGCATAAACATGCGCTTGAGCACAACATCGGGACACCGAACCGGGAAAACTTTCTTCACTAGAGCCCCACGGTGGTGGGGCGGGATAAAACCGGGTTAAACCAAGACTGCGCGCGCAGCAGAGCTGGACTTAAGGCCCGCGCTGCGGCGCTCAGCCCCCTGAGCGGCGCTTACCAACGCCCTTTGCGCAACCTGAGATAAGACTTGGGATTGGCCTTGAGCTTAGGCTGTGGCTGTGGCTTAGGCTGTGGCTGCGCCGACTTGAGCGAGAGGTGCGGCACAGCACACCCAAGATGCGGCTGAGTCAGGTCCAAGTTCAGGTTGTTGGGCACCAACGATCCAAGCGCCTGAGGCAGCGCCTTACTCAGCCGACCTAATGCGGGCACTTGCCCCGTTGCTGGTACGACGCCCTCACTTAGCGCCTGCGGCACTGCAGGCGCGGCAAACCCCAAGGGGTTAGTCGGCGCTGCGGCTGGAGCACTCCAATCAGCCATCGCCTCTAGCTGACTTACCATGGGCAACTCTTCTGATGCGTCATCTGTATCCGTAGCCTCAACCTCGGCGCTAACGTCACCGGGGCCTGCGGCCTCGGCCACACGAGGCGCCGCGGGCTCATCATCATCAAATGGGATGAACACTGGCACGTCCGAATCGACCTCAGACGTCGCGTCGGCTGGGTCGTCCAGAGCCTCACTTGGCGCGTCAGCAGGGTCATCCACAGCCGCACTTGGCGCATCGGCTAAGTCATCGAGAGCGGCGCTGGGCACGTCAGCCGGGTCATCCAGAGCCTCGCTGGGCGCGTCGGCTGGGTCGTCCAGAGCCTCGCTGGGCGCGTCAGCCTGGTCGTCCATGGCCTCACTTGGAGCGTCAGCCGGGTCGTCCATAGCCTCACTTGGAGCGTCGGCCGGGTCGTCCATGGCCTCACTTGGAGCATCTGCTGGGGCGTCGGCTGGGTCGACTACGGACGCGCTGGGCGCGGCGCTTTGCGGCTGAGCGGCTTCAGTGGCTGCGAGCAATTGCTCTAAGCTGGTCGAAGGTTGCTTAGGCTTGCGCGCAGTGGCCTTACGTGCCATGGCGCTGGTGCGCTTGCTCGAGCGCTTCTTGCTCTTAGGAACAATGACCAGAGTCTGCAGGTACTCCTTGGCGCTTTGGCCATTGGCCTTTAAGGTCTGCCCTGCAAGCATCTCTACGGCGGCGTAGTCCGGCGAGAGCTCTTGCGCCAACTCCCCTAAGGCTTGGTAAAGCTGCTCGGAGCTCAGCTCAAGCATAGGGTTAACGCGCGCGACGTACTCGCCTAAGGCACTAGGCAGGCACAGCTGAAACGGCTTAATGATTTCCCCGACCAATAGGCGGCCATACTCATTGAGATGGCTGGCCCGCTCCGACCAACACTGAACGCTCTGCTTGCAGTAGGCGGCATTAGGACGAGCTGGAAGAGAACCGTCTAAGCACGACAGGCCCGCGGCGCGGGGATCACGCCACGCGCAACGATCCTCGAGCGCCATCTGCGCAAAGAACTTGCGCTCTTCCTCTTGGCCTAAGGCTAACAAACGCCGTGGGGTTAACAATTTGAGCACCTCGCGTGTCGCCGCATGCTGCTCCTTGGTGATACCCAAGGGGCTAAAGAGCAAGTCCAGGGCACGCTCCATGACTAAGGGGCGGTAGGCCAGCTTGACCCGCTTGCCTAAGAAGGCAAGCTGTAAGCGCTCTTCGAGCGTGGCCTTTTTGAGCGTTAGCTCCCAGCTGTTCCCCTGTGTATCACACCCGCTCTGAGGCTCGCTGGTACATAAAGCGCGCGCTACCGCGTTGAAGTGCTTAGCCTTAGCCGGAACCTCACCAAAAATGCCTTCGCGCTGCTTGGCCGTAAGCGGCGCACAGGCTTCCCGCCCCGGCAGGGGGGCGCTAAAGGTGGCACACAGACCGGTGGTCGCGTGGCCTTGGCGCAAGGCTGCCAGCGCCCTGCGCTGTTCCGCACGTTGCTGCTGTTGATGGTTCGGCAAATAGGTATTACCTTGCACTGGGCTGTGAGTTAATGGCGCCGCCTCAGGGGTGCGCTCAAGTTGCGAGCGATCAGACATAGCTGCCTCCGTTAATGCAGATTCGGTTGGGCTGGGCCGGGATGCGTCCATGCATGGGTTCGATGACGCTTGGTCGTTGCAATTCATAAATTGGTCTCCTCAACGCTGGGGAGCAGCACCGCTGGTACACCCGTGGTACACCAGTTCAGCTGCCACTCCCCAAACAGCCCACGCCTATGGGCCGGCGTTCCGGCCACGTTTGCGGCGCGTGCTGCCGTTGATTTACGTGAACTAGACGGCTGGGACGTCAGCTGGGGCCTGATGCTGCGCGGTTACCGCCGCCTCAGGCGGTTCGTCCGAATCAGGCTCATTGGCCGCTGGCCCAATTGGTTGCGCGGCCCACTGAGCTAAAGGCTGCGCCGGGTAATGAGCTTCACGGTGAGCACCATCGCGCTCACTACTACCTGCTGCGGCCGTGACCGCGCTATATAACTTGTGAGCTGCCAACTCACGGTTAGTGGTGTCCTCTGGCTCAGCGCTGGAGCCAAACCACGCCGCAACTAAGGTCTTGGTGTAATCAAGCGCACCTAAGAAGACCTGCGCTTGGTTGTACAGGCGGGTCCAGCTCGGAACTAAGCCGCGCGAGGAGACCTCGCCACAGTTTTCGCACTTGGTCTCGCTGCTAACTTGCGCGCTAAGCTCCGGCAACTGCGGCTGCGGCTGAGGCTCGGGGATTGGTTCCGGTGTTGGCTCCGGAATTGGCTCGGGACTTGGTTCAGGAACCGGCTCTGGTTCAGGCTGCGGTTCTGGAGTCGGTTCTGGCGTTGGCTCTGGTTCTGGTTCCGGTTCAGGCTCCGGCTCGGGCTTAGGCAGCACCGTGACCGCGCCGCCCACAAAGGTCACGTCGTAATTGCCGGAGCCACCTTCAACTGAGCCCACGATCTGGCCAGTGCCCTCAGTGCCCGGTTGATACTCGAGCTTGAGTCCCAAGTCGCTCAGGTCATCGCCTAAGCCCGTAACCGTGTCACTGACCTCACCGTAGTTGTCGATGGTGTCCTCACCGGGAGTTAAGTTGATGGCGCCCTCTTCGCCTTCAGTAATGGTCTGATCTCCTAAGTCGACCGTGATGGGCTTCTGGTTGATGTTGAGGGTGCCGCTGCCCAGCAATCCATCAGGACGATTACTGCGCGCAACGCTACTGTCTGAGCCACCGGCGCTTTCATCCCACGTGTTACCGGCATGGGCATAGGTGAAATAGAAGTTCTCACCGAGCTCGTCGTCCGTGCGATTGCTTAGACCATACTCATAGCAACCGGCGTTGGCATAATCACCGTCTAACTGGGTGCCGCTGAGCGTGAAGTAGTCACTGAGGTCAAAGCCTGCATTGACCGCATCGATCAGCTCCCCGTAGTTATGGGTGACATCTGGGCCTGCGTACATGAAGTTGTAGTCGTGGATGAAGAATGGCTTTAAAAAGCCCTTGAGCTGCAACTCAAGCTCATCCCCACTCCCGCTTTGGGCGTAGTAGGCTGCAACCTGTGCCCCTTCGCCGCGCAGTTCGGCCAAATCCACTGCCTCTTTGAAGCTCGTGGCAATCTGCCACTGAGCGTCATCGTCCGCATGGCCCCAGGCCGCGCCGAGCGGCCACTCTTTAGGAGCGAGCGCCGCGACCACCCCGTGCTGCTCTAAGCTGCCGCGCACCGTACCGGCCAAGTGGCCGTAGTACCAGCCGTCCGGGTTTATTACGTCCGTGGCGCCGCTGAGCCAAGTGCGACCGCTGCCCTCCAAGGCATCGAGCGTGTCAAGGCCTAAACCCGCGCTGACATTGCTCAGAGCAGTGGTGCCCGCAATGCTACCGGCTAAGCCGCCCACCATGACGGCGCTGAGCTGATCAGCACCGCTCCAACGCCGAGGGAAGGTAAAGTTAAAGTCGCTTACCTCGACGTTGTGTAAGGTGCTGTTGCTCATGGCACCTGCCAGCGCGCCGACCTTGAGCGGCAGTCCATTTGAGGTAAAGTCGCGGCTAAGCTCTAGGCTTGCGCCATAGAGCTTGAGGTTGGCGATATGCGCGCCGTTGAGCTCGGTAAAGAGGCCATAACAGCCCCCCTGCTCTACTACGCCCTCGTAGCTAATGGCGTTAAAAGCGCCATCAAAGTCAACTTGGCCGCTAAAGTCCTCGGCCTCCATCTTGGTATGGAGTGCCGCATATTGCTCCTCATCGAGACTTAAATTGTCGGTAAGCCACAGCTTGAGCTCAGGAGCCGACCAATCCACAGCGTTCAAATCTTCCACCGAGCCAATGGTTTGGGCAGCACTGTGGTCGATGAACTCGCCGGAATTAAGACGGGCCTTGAGTGTATCTGCCGCGGCCGCGGCCGTGAGGCCTTGCGTGGCCAAGTACGCGCGATAGGTGCTGCCTTGCCCCGTGGCCGTATCAAGGGCGCCGCCGATGTCGATACGATTAGTTGAGCTGACCAACTGCAGCTTTTGTGGCAGATAGACCTGCTTGGCATCGTTGTCATAGAGCAAGTCGGTGACGTCACCGATGATGATCTGCGAGCCATTTACCGTGAGGTTGTCACTACTGATGGTGCCCACCAAGCGCACCTTGCCCATGCCCTCACCAAGGTTTAACTCCGAGCTGCCTGCTGCGGTTAAAGCGGCGAGCGATACTGCTTCATTGCTGGACTCAAAGCGCTGCAAGAGCTCACTTGAGACTTGCTCGGTGCCCAAGTAGACCTCATTGAAGCCGCGGATCTCACCGCCATCGTGCAGGCTGATGCCATTGGGGTTGATGAGGTAGAAGTTAAGCTTAGGCCCATGGGCTCCCATTTCATGAGGCAAGCCCGACTCAATGGTTCCGGCGATGAGGGAGCGCGGCCCGCCCTTGACGATGTTCAAAAAGGAGATTTCCTTAAGCTCTGTGGGCGCCGAGGCGTAGTTGAGGGTATGCCCCGCGGCCAGCTTGAAGTCTTGCCACAAGAGCTGGTAGTTAGCGCGCTGACCATTGGCCGTAATCGTGGCGCGTGCCCCTGAGGCCTCATAGCTTAAGCCGTGCGCCCCCAGATCAAAGGATTGGTGCGGCACCGGGAAATAGGCCTTGCTGGGCGTGGCCGCCGCGGCCGCGGAGCTCAAGCCGCCCCAGGTTAAGGCGGTGCTCAAGGCTAAAGCTAAAGCCAAGGCACTGCCGCGCAGGCGCCGGGCCGACGCATGCGGCTTGGCCGCGCTTGGCCCCGACGCGCCCGGTACTGGTACGCCTAGTACCGGGGCGCCTAGTACCGGGACGCCTAGTACCGGGGCACGCCCCTGATTCATTAGTGCTGAGCGCGCATTGGTCTGCGCTCTGCGGGGCGCGCGGACAGCGCACTGCGTAAGCAGCGCGGCGGTCGTGAGCGTACGCGGCGCGCGTAAGGACAGCTCAAGCTGAGTTGGAAGCTGCAGGACATGATGATGATTAGGCATAGATAGGCCTCCGATAATCTGAGGTATGGGTTAGAAGGTGAAACTCAGGGCAAAGGAGATGCGGCTCTCCTTATCCGCATAGCGCGGGGTGTCCCCAATGCCGTGGCTAAAGTCGAGCTCGGCGCTGAGGCCATGGCCAACGTAGCTCAAGGCAACTCCGGCACTGGCACCGCTATCGGGCAGATAGGAGCGGTCGTAGACCTGAGCAAACTCGAGATGAGGACTTAAGGTCAGCGCCTCGTAG
>DXIF01000179.1 GCA_019113025.1 Candidatus Anaerobiospirillum stercoravium
CATGGGCTCCGTAAATTTGCATAGTGCAATTTGATTTTGTATGTATCTTGCGCCAACACAAAATTTCAAAACTACACTATTTTAATATTTCCACCTCCACAACATGCGCTTAAGCCGCTAAATGTCAGTGAATTTTACTAAAGCTAGGTACTCGCTCTTCAACGCCACAAAGGTCCAGTAGTTTCCAGGATCCGCCTGCATTAAGGCAATCTTGGATTTGAGCCTGACGAAGATACTATTCCATCCCCCCATCGCAGCCATGGACTCAAGCAAATCTTGCGAAGCCTGAATCAGTGGCTGAACCTGTGCGCACATGTCGGCAGTTAGTCTCTTTGTGGCCGTGGGCAACACTGGGACGCTCTCTGGGCCCTCTGACCGCACCTGAGTGCTCTCTGTGGCCTTAGGCAGCACTGGGACGCTCTCTGGGCCCTCTGACCGCGCCTGAGAGCTCTCTGCGGCCTCAGGCAACACCTGGGCGCTCTCTGGGCCCTCTGACTGGGCCTGCGCATGCTCTTGGGCTTCAGGATATCTCAGCTTAACGTCGGGCAGTGGTGAGATGTGCATCATTACAGCAACAAGGCTTAAGCTTTTTAGCTTTTCTCGCTTCGTACTGGACGCTGGGGTTACATAGCCCAAATCGCTATTGTCCCACTCGAAAAAGAGCCATGCAGCAGGGCCATAAAGCTGCTGACGTCTGCTCCAGGCTTGGAGCTTGCTCTTGGTAACAACCGAACGATTGGAGACGTTGGCGAAAGGTTCGGCGAAGCTGACATTTAGGAACCAGAAATGGTCAAGACCAAGGATGCACGCTAAGGTTGACTCATGGGTATTGCACACCTTGTAAGGCGAAAGGGAATGCTCCATTGCTATCTGAACTGGCTGAGCTACCCAGATCTTCACGAGGTAGCTGACCATAGCCATGAGGATGTAGAAGTCAGCTCGTCCAATTAGATCCGTTTCCCAGTCGCACATAAAGCAGAATGATTTCAGGTTACGGAAACCGAACTCTACCTGCCAGCGGCAACGTGATAACGCCCAAATAGCAGTGGGTGAAAAGCAGTCGCTTGGTAGGTTGGTGTACAGGTAGACATAGGGATCGAGGTCGTTGCCTTTGCGATCTTTGCATTCGTTGTAGAGCTTGATCATTCGAACTGGCCCAGCAAACTTCATGTCGACGATCGTGTCGAGGCAACCTCTCCATCCGCACGGCAAATCCTTTAACTTCTGGGTTCCCATGGGCTGACCTTGGGTTAGCGCTTTCATCGTAAGCCAGTCGGACAGCTTGTTGTAGGGAAGCTCTAACTCATCAGGAAGCTCAGTTCTGTTGGTTTCATAGAGCACATAGCTCAGAACCTTAGGGTTATTGCTCTTACGACCTTTAACGATGTAGTAAATCCCGGCCGCATTAAGCTTGGCAAATAGGGGGCCGCTGATGTAACCGGCGTCCATAATCACCAAATCCCCCTTGGTGATCACCCCATCATCGATCATCTTGAGGACAGCACGGCGCTCGCTAAAAACACCACTTGTCACGAATCCGCCCAGCAAAGAGCACGAGGCTAGGTCGAGACCAACATGAACCTCTCGAGAGCAGGTACCGGTTAATCCTTTGCAAGAATCAGGTTCAGCCCCATCACGCAAGGAACGTTCCGAGGCATTGTCGCCCATGCGATTGATGGAGCCATCGATAGCAATAACACGGCGGATTGAGTGCAACTTAGCCTGAACGCTTGCCACAACTAAGTAACCGTCACCCAATATGCCTTTAAGGGTCAGCATTCGCAGCGCATTAAACAGCTCGTAGGCCAAGTCGGTTAAAAGGCACTTGAAGTAAGGCCTCATGTCCTTTTTCTGGCCTCTTACGTTGGCCTGTGCCTTAGCCCTAGCCTTAGCCCTAGCCCTAGCCTTGTCCTTGACCTTTTTGGCCTTGGCTTTGGGGTGGGGGTCATTGTGGCAACTGGCCTTTGAGTTAGCGGCAATGAACTTTTCAATGACGGACTTACAGCAAGGAGCTAGGCCGGCGTTGAAGCAAAGGCGCTGGTAGTGTCGTACAAGCTCAACTAGCAGTCCATGCCCCTCACGGCTTTCTCCAAAGGCAAGAAGTGAGGCTTGAATGAATTGCAGCAAGGTAGATTTGAGCTTCTTACAACGTTTAAACCGATCGCTATATTTGGCGAGGGTGTCCTTAAGCACTTTAACCAAGAGCTCTCTGCGGTATCGGATTCCGGCGCAGGCAAGCTCTTTCCTCCCCTCAGCGTCTAGTGGCTTACCATCAACAAAGAGCTGCAATAGCTCTAAGGCTTCTTCTTGGGTAGGCTGCACCTGGAAATCTACGAGGACATCGGCAGTTGGGGCTACTGGTAGCGGGACTAATTGGGTATCTAATTGGGTAAAGGCTTGGACTACCACCTCTGTCGGGAGGTCTTGCGCTTGAGAAAAAGCGTTGATTTCAGCGATAAGCTGGGCTTGGGCGCGGCAGAACGCCTGTGATTGGAGGTCCTTTAAGGCTAAGGCAACACTGGAAGGCGTAAACTTATGGGCTTTAGGATGATGGGACATGTTAAACTTAAGGCCGTTATATTTAAGCGACACCCCGTGTGTCGCTTGTTTGTGTGCCGATCGGTTTTAAGGCCCGATCGGCACCTCCTAAGCCATTCTACCTTAGTAATCCCGCCGATTCATCTGTTTTATATCAACGATCTCCCCACCCCTCCAAGGGGATAAGACTACACTATTTTGACTTTTCTTCCTTGCTCCATTTGCTTGTGATGTCTGTCACAAAATGCAATTTTACGGAGCCCATGGTTAGTATAGCGTAAAAAATACGCATTTGTCAGTTCAATGGGCGTCAGACGGCGGCGCGCAGCGCATCGCCGCGCTAAGCGCGCCGCGCGCGCCGGGGCGGGAGGATAAGACAGGCCCAGCCCAGTAATAACACAACCGCGCTCAGGCGCGGTTGCTCGCAGTAACCAGAGCGGCTCAGCGCCGCTGGGCGTCGCGTCGCGTCGCCGTGGCGCTAGAGCAGGCGCTTGATGATGACCAAGGCGCGCAAACGCCGCACCTGCTTTAAGATCTTGCGCACCTGCTCGGGGTAGTCCTCGATCGTTTGCAGATCTTCGGGGCACGTGATCTTGGTGGTGTCGCGCAGAATGTACTGCTTTTCGTGCATGAACTTTTCTTGGAGCAAGTGGTTGGGATCATGCACCAGCATGCCGTTTTCCAAATCAAGGCCCCACGCGCGCGGGTTGATGTTATTGCCGGTGATGACCGCGAGGTGGCGGTCCACAAAAAAGCCCTTTAAATGGTAGGTGTTGTCGCCTTTGCGCCATAAATTGACCTCGAGCTGGCCGCTCTTGATCTGGTCTTGGAAGCGCGCGACAAATTGCCGCAGATTCTGCTCATAGACGTACGGAATGGCGCCAATGGGCGAAAACGGCTCGTTTTCCGGGATGAAAAAGTCGTTAGCGACTTTGTCGCCGACTACCAAGGTCAGCTTGATGCCGCGGGCTAGGGCCTGCTCGATGTGCCCCATGACTTCCTTGGGCGGATTGAAGTAAGGGGTGCATAAAAATAGGCTGCTGCGCGCCGAGTCTATGGCCCAGATGAGGGAGCGGTTGAGCTGATTGTTGTTTTTGCCCAAGCCCACTAAGGGGGTGATGCCCACTTCATCATCATGCAGCTTGCGTACGCCCTTATACTCATAGGAGCTGTGCGCGAGACTGCGCTGCAGTGCCTTGATCTCGTTCTTGATTTCCTTGGCGCTCTTGACTTGCCCCTGCGAGAAATCTTGCACCGCGTAGTTTTGGTGGAATACCTCGTTGGTGTAGCGGCACAGCGTGTCGGCCAGTTCCTTGGAGTGGATCTCGTGGTAGCGGTCGAGGCGGTATTTGGCGTGGTTGTAGTTTAAGTAGACATTGTTGATGCTCGCGCCCGAGTAGAGCACGGTGTCATCAAAGACAAAGCCCTTTAAGTGCATCACCCCAAAGAGCTCGCGCCGTTTCACCGGTACCCCATAGATAGCCGGAGCATCCTCGCGCCCTTGAGCCCATTGCGCATACATTTGGGCATTGGTGCGTCCGCCATTTTCACCGATCCGCCCGCGCTGCGCGCGGTGAAAGTCGACGTAGATGCGGATGTACAGCTGAGGATTGCGCGCCCGGGCCTTATACAGGGCTTGCATTACCTCTTGCCCAGCTTCGTCATCTTGCAGATAGAGCATGGTCATCATGATGCGCTCTTGGGCAGAGCCAATGAGCTCTAAGATACGCTGATGAAATAGTGACGGGCGCTCGAGCACGCTGTAATCGCTGGCCTTGACCGCAATTTGCGGGGCCTGTTGCAGCCTGGTTTGGCTGTAGAGCGTGGTCGCAGAGTTATTAGAAAACAAGCCTAACATGCTGAAATCAATCCTAAGGCCTAACGGCGCAAATCACACATCCGAGCGTTAATCATACCAAAGCCAGAACCGGCCTTGGGGCACAAGTGCCTCAGCGCTAGCTAGCGCGCGCAGCGCGTCAGGTAGCGTCCGGCATGGCCGGTCCATCCGGCATGGCCGGTCCATCCGGCACGGCCGGTCCATCCGGCACGGCCGGTACCGGCCTGCTGGGGCGCCTAGGGCGGCCGCCCGGGGCCGCCGGGCGCTGCCTTTAAAGGTCAGCCCGCTCAGGGCTGAGCTTAGATGGCGGCCGTGGCCTCCTTTAAGTACTCAAGCTCCTCCGCGCTGAGGTTGAGCGCAGCGTTTTCAATGATGCTATGCACGTTTTGGTGGTAGTCATTGAGCCAGGTGCGCTCGGCGGGCGTCAGCATCTCACGGATGATGAGGCGCAGGTCAAATGGCACCAAGGTCAAAGGCTCAAAGCACAGCATCTGCTGGCACCCCGGCTGGGTGCAAGCACAGACCTTGTACAAGTTCTCTAGGCGAATACCAAACGCGCCATCCTCGTAATAGCCCGGCTCAATCGAGGTCACCATGCCTACATCTAACGGCACCGTGCTCGAGCGCACCGAGATATTTTGCGGACCTTCGTGTACGGCCAGCACATGGCCCACGCCATGGCCGGTGCCATGCTCGTAGTCACAGCCATGCTCCCAGAGCGGGCGGCGTGCGATGGCATCAAGCTGCATGCCCGAGGTGCCACGCGGGAAGATGGTTGAGGCTAGCGCAATATGCGCTTTGAGCACTAAGGTGTACATGAGCTGCATGTGCTCGCTGACATGTGGTCCCACTAAGACGGTACGGGTGATGTCGGTGGTACCCTCATTAAAGTGAGCCCCAGTGTCGATGAGGTAGAGGGGATCTGATCCAAACTTGCGTGGGGTGGCGACTTCCTCATGGTTGTAGTGGCACATTGCCGCGTTCGGGCCTAAGGCCGAAATGGTGGCAAAGGACGGCTGTAAGTACTCGCCTTGCTCCTTGCGCAATTCTTCAACCTTAGCTGCGAGCACCGCTTCGTCTAAGTCCGCCACGCGCTCTTGGTAGGCCGTAAGCCCAGCTTCCTCGCCCGCCTCGTCGGCCTCAATGGCTTTAGGCTGCGTGGTGTGCTCCAGCCAAGCGAAGAAGCGGCATAAGGCGATGCCGTCTTTTAAGTGGGCTTTGTGCTCGCCGGCAAGCTCAGTGGCGTTTTTGCAGGCCTTAGGGAGCTCGCATAAGCCTAAGCCGGTCTCAACTTGGGCCCCCTTGGAGTAAAGGGTGTTTAAGATGTGCGCATTGGTGGTCTTAGGATCGACGTAGATGCTGCACTGCGAGGAGGCGAGGCGATCTAATACATCGTCAAAGCTCGACTCGGGGAAGATGTCGATGTGACCGATGTGGTCTTCGAGATTGGCCTGAATCTCATCGTTTAAGTGGTCAAAATTGATGTACCACTCCAAAGCCTCGTTGGCGTAAGCGACGAGACGGCTGTTGATAATCGGCAGGTAGTGGCGATCGCGCCCGCGGATATTCAGCAGCCAGCACACGGTCTCAGGTGAGCTGATGATGGTGGCGTCGAGATCTTTGTCGCGCAGGCTTTGGGCAAGGTTTTTGCGCTTTTGCAGGCTCGGGCAGCCGTTGAACTCGTCCGGGAAAATCTCAACCGGGGAGCACACCGGCGCGGGGCGATCTTCCCACACTGCGTCAAAGAGGTTGTGCGCTAAGGGCACGATTTCGATGCCCGCCAGCTCCAGCTCCTTGCTTAGGTCTTGGAAGTAGCGATAGCTGACACAGCGTAAATCAAGCCCAACGCGGCTCTTTTTGGGCAGCAAGGCGCGCAGGTAGTCACTGGGGGTGACCTCAGCTAAGTTAAAGCAGTCAAAGACGTCCTCGTTGACCTGCTCCTTGACTTGCACCTTGTAGCGGCCATCGACAAAAACCGCTTGTTCGTGCTTGAGGTCAAGCAGCGCACCTTGCTCTTTGCGGTTGGCCACCTCTAACGGGAGCGTCTGGGCGTGGCCCACGCTGACGCACACCAAGCCCGCCGAGCCGGTGAAATTGGTCAAGGTGGCAATGCGTTCGCAGTCTGCGGTAACCTCGCCTGACAGATATTCATCGTCATGCGGCAGCAGCAGGGCATCAAGCTCTTGGCTTGTAAGCTGCTCCTTTAAGGCGGCGAGCAGATCTAAAGTGTCGTCTTGATTGATTTCAGTCATACCAACGTAATCCTTGTGCTGACCGCAGCCTCGCGCAGGCTTGAGCCTAATACTAAGCCTAAGCCTAATAAGCCTAAGCCTTAGGCCCAAGCCCGCGCGTTGGCTTCATGCCGACCCCAATGAAAAAATGATGGCAGCCCTTAGGGCCCCAAGGGGTCACAGCGCGCACGGGAGCCCGTCCCCAAAAAAGGCGATGTCCGCTCCCTGCTGAGCATCCTCTCAGCTCGTGCTCGCTGCGCTGCTGTCAGCGTAAACCAAGCTCTATGCTAAGACCGCCGCTGCGGGGGATAAGTTCCGGCGCAGCGGGTGGGCGCAAAGGCGCCGCCCTTAGTAGAGCCTTTTGTGTCGCCGCGCCTCACGGTCGCCTCAATGGCAACTCTAGGTCGTCTCACGGGCAACCCCAGGGCAAAGCCTTTAGATTGGGGGCAAAGCCCTTAGATTAGGGGTAACACCCTTAGATTGGGGGCAACACGGGGCCATGGTAGCACGAACTTATCTTCAAATATGGAATGAGCCCGGTTCATACCCCAGCGTGAGCGCTAAGCAGGCGTCTTGCTGGCAGCTATCGGGCCTCTTTGGCCAGGGCAGGGCGCCGGGCGCGTGCTGCCTTATGCTGGGGGCCGCCGCCCCAAAATAAAACAGGGTCAAATTGGGGCAAACCGGGTCAAGCCGACAAGTCAGCGCCCGAGCACCGCCCCGCCACGGCCCGGGCCCCGCCCAGCTACGGCAGTGCGCGGCCGGGCGGGGCCCATGATAGGACAGCTTTTCGCGGCTGGTATCGTCGTGTTAGGTCAGATCAGCTACAATCGCTCTGACGCGGTTTGGTCCGCTCCCAATTTGGTTGCAGCTGCAAGGAGCTCTTGATGCAAGATAACCCACTGTTACAGATGCAAGGCTTACCGCCTTTCTCGCAAATTAAGCCTGAGCACGTCTTGGCGGCGGTAAAAGAGGCCATCGACTACAGCACTCACGTGATCAAGACCGTGGTGGCTGACCATGAGCAACACCCAACTTGGGACAATATCGTTGCCCCCATTGAAGAGGCCGACGATAAACTCTCGCGCATTTGGCAGGTGGTGTCCCACTTAAATGGCGTGGTCAACACCGAAGAGCTGCGCGCCGCGCATGATAGCTGCTTGCCGTTGATGGCCGAATACGCCACCTTTGTGGGCCAATACAAGCCGCTGTGCGAGGTTTTAAAGAAGATTAAGCACTCCAATGAGTTCTTGCGCTTAACCGAGGCCCAGCGCAAGTCGATTGAAAACTCGCTGCGTGACTTCCGCTTAAGCGGTATTGACCTCCCGGCCGACAAGCAACAACGCTATGCGCAAATTGCCGCGGAGCTGTCGCAGCTGCAATCAGACTTTGCCAACAATGTCTTAGACGCAACCCAAGGCTACACATTGCAAGTCGACAGTGCCGATAAGGTGCAGGGCCTGCCGGCCTCGCAATTGCGCCAAGCCCAGAGTGAGGCGCACAAGCGTGGCTTGGAGGGCTGGGTCTTCACTTTGGACATCCCATCCTATCTGCCTTTTATCACCTACGTTGACAACCGCGAGCTGCGCCGCGAAATTTACATTGCCTACGTCACCCGCGCCTCAGACCAAGGCCCGAATGCCGGGAAGTGGGATAACCAAGAGAAGATCGAGCGCATCATGGCGCTGCGCCATGAAGAAGCCCAGCTGTTAGGCTTCAATAATTTCGCCGAGCTGTCGCTTGCGACCAAGATGGCCTCCAGTGTCGAGGAAGTCATGGCCTTCTTGGAGGACTTAGCGCGCAAGTCCAAGCCCCAAGGTGAGCGCGAAATGGCTGAGCTCACTGCGTTTGCGCACGCTCAAGGTTTAGAGGGGGACTTGCAGCCGTGGGATGTCGCCTATTACGCCCAGAAGCTGTGCAAGGATAAGTACAGCTACGATCCCCAAGAGCTGCGGCCATACTTTGGGGTTGAGAAGGTGGTGTCAGGCCTCTTTACTTGCGCCGAGCGCCTGTACAACGTCTCCTTTAAGCCGCGTTTGGGCGTGGACGTATGGCATCCTGATGTCCAGTGCTATGACATCTGCGATCGCTTTGGCTCGCGTATTGGTACGTTCTATCTTGACCTCTACGCCCGCGAGGGCAAGCGGGGGGGCGCATGGATGGATGAGTGCATGAGCCGCCGCTATCGCTCCGATGGCTCGCTTCAGCTGCCGGTTGCCTACTTAGTGTGCAACTTTACCGCTCCGTTAAACGGCAAGGAGAGCAAGCTCACGCACGATGAGGTGGTCACCTTATTCCACGAATTTGGCCACGGCTTAAATCAGCTGCTCACCCGCATCGACATCGCTGATGTCTCGGGCATCAACGGCGTGCCGTGGGATGCGGTTGAACTGCCAAGCCAGTTCAACGAGAACTTTGCTTGGCAAAAGGAAGTTTTAAACTTCTTATCGAGCCACGAGACCACGCACGAGCCGCTGCCTGAAGACAAGCTGCACGCCTTAATTGCCGCCAAGAACTTCCAATCGGCCATGATGATGCTGCGCCAGCTTGAGTTTGCCCTCTTTGACTTCCGCATCCATGCCGAGTACGACCCCGCACAGGGCGCGCGCATCTACGACATCCTGAACCAAGTTAAGGCCTTGGTTGCGGTCACCCCGCAGTACCCTCAAGCCCGGTTCCCCGACAGCTTCACCCACATCTTTGCCGGTGGCTACGCTGCCGGTTACTACAGCTACAAGTGGGCCGAGGTCTTAGCTGCCGACGCCTTTGGGCGCTTTGAGGAGGAAGGCCTGTTCAACGAAAAGGCCGGTGCTGACTTCCGCGACTACATCCTAGCCCGCGGCGGCGCCTGTGACCCGATGAAGGCTTTCATCGCTTTCCGCGGGCGCAAGCCTGAGGTTGACGCGCTGCTCAAGCAAAGCGGCATCAGCGTTGAGGCCTAATAGCGCGGCCGCGCCGCACGCGTGCGGCGCCGCCCCGCGGCGCTGGGCGTGCCGGGCGTAGCCCCCCACCAAAAAGAAGAGCTGAGGCCCGAGGGCCTCAGCTCTTCTTTTTGGGCCGCTGGGGGCGCCGCCTGAAGGCCTAGTAGTAAACCCAGAAGTCGACTAAGAGCACGATGAGCCACGCAAAGTGGTGGATGGCACAGCCGATTAAGGTGTACTTAAGCTCGGGGGCGACTAAGGCGCCGTTGCGCACGTTCTTGATCGAGCGCAGGGTCGACGCGGCCAGCGGGATCAATGAGAGCGCTAAGATGCTGATTTCCCAGCCCTTATGGTTTAAAAAGCAGGCGACAAAGGAGCAGGCGGCCACCACAATAAACAGTAAGGCGTGGTAGACCGCGGCCCATTGATAGCCTAAGCGCACGGCCAAGGTCCGCTTGTTGACTTGCTTGTCCTCAGCGATGTCGCGCATATTGGCGGTGTGCAGCACCATCATCGAGGCGGCGCCGACGCTGATCGCTAATAAATAGGTGTCCGGGTAGACCTCAAAGCCGCTGCCGGAGGCATTGGCGATCATGATCTGAGGACCTACTACCGCCAAGACGCCAAAGAAGAGGAACACCGAGATGTCGCCCAGACCGCGATAGCCGTAAGCAATGCCTAGGGTGTAGAGGATCGCCGCTAAGATCGACAGCACGCCTAAGAATAAGAACCAAGCTAAGACGTGCGGGTCGGAGTTTAAGGTCATATAGACCGCACCAAAGCCGGTTAACGACAGTATCAAGGTGACAATGGCCATGAAGCGGCGCAGCCCGGTTAAGGTGATCGCGCCGGTCATGACCGCGCGAATGGGCCCGAGGCGCCCGGCGCCATCGGCGCCGCGAAAGGCGTCGCCATAGTCGTTGGACAGATTGGACAGGATTTGCAGCATCATGCCGGTGATGACAATCAAAAAGGCGGCGGCGACGTTATAGGCGTTTACGGCACCATAGTAAAAACCTAAGCCACACCCTACCGCGCAGTTGGTGGCGCCAAGGAGCAGGGTTTGCGGACGAGCTTCCTTAATCCAATCTTTCAGCATCGATTTAGTCCCAATTGAGCACAGTACAAGCGCAAGCACAGAGCATCTTGGTGGGGGCTAACTATCTCCCCATTGCAGTCCAAACATTCTATTTTACCGCGCCGCGACGTGGGGCGCTATGGTGGGATTTTGGTTTGTGGGCATGCATCTCAGGTATAATCGGGCCACTTGTTTTCTCGGCCCACCCACCAAGACCGCGTCCCCGCGGTCGGCGGCGGGCCGGACGTGGCCTGTGCTGTGGGCCTTGGTTGGTGTTGGTGCTCTTAGGAGTTAGATGCAGATGTTGTTTGATGATCCTGCCTTACAGGCCCTCAAGCGTGGCTTTGATGCCCAAAAGGTCAAAAAGGAAGGCATTGTAAGGGGGACGGAGCGCGGCTTCGGCTTCTTGGAAGTCCCAGGGGAAAAGGAGAGCTACTTCATTCCGCCTCAGGCCATGAAGACCGTGATCAATGGCGACCATGTCGTTGCGGTCATCACCGAGGATGCCGAAAAGGGCAAGAGCCAAGCCACTCCTGAGGAGCTCAAAGAGTCGGCCTTAAAGGAGAGCTTTGTTGCGCGCGTCTGCTTTATCAACAACAAGATGCACGTTACCCCCGATAACCCGACCATTAAGCAAAGCTTTATTGCCGATGACCGCCGCGCGGTTAAGAATGGCAAGTTAAACGAGGGCGATTGGGTCTTATGCTCCTTAAAAAAGCACGCCTTAGTCGATGGCTCCTTTAGAGCTGTCATCACCGAGGAGATTATCGCCAGCGGTGACCCGACCACCCCATGGACCGTGAGCTTGCGCGCCTTAAATCTGCCGACCCAAAGCCCTGAGTCCAAAGAGCAGTATCCATTCTTAGAGGACAGCCTGCCGCGCACCGACTTAACCCAGATCCCGTTTGTTACCATTGACTCGGAGAAGACCGAGGATATGGACGACGCGCTCTATGTTGAGAAGACTGAGGACGGCTTTAAGCTGTGGGTGGCCATCGCCGACCCTACCGGCTACATCGATGAGAACTCGGACTTAGACGCCGAGGCCGCTAAGCGCGCCTTCTCGATTTACCTCCCGGGCCGCAACATCCCGATGCTGCCGCGCGAGCTGTCGGATCATCTGTGCTCGCTGCGCGAAAATGAGCTGCGTCCAGCCTTGGTGGGCACCATCCACATCTTAAATGATGGCACCATCGACACTGAGGCCACCAAGTTCCAGCTGGCCATGATCAAGAGCCAAGGCAAGCTCATTTACAACTATGTCTCGGACTACTTAGAACAGGGTGACACCACCAACTTCAACCCATCTGAGCCCATCAAGGCAGTTTTAGCTCAGTTAGTCGAGCTGACCAAGGTGCGCGATCACTACCGCACCACGGTCTTAGCCGCCTTTAGAACTCGTCCTGACTATGAGTTCGTGCTGACAGAAGAGGGCGCGTTAGACCACATCGAGGTCAACTACCGCCGCATCGCCAATCAGATCGTCGAAGAGTGCATGATTGCCGCCAACGTCGCCTGCGGTGCCTTCCTCGCGACCAACCTCAACACCGGTATCTTCAACAGCCACTCGGGCTTTGTCCTTGAGGACTTGCCGGAGGTAATTGAGCTGTTAGCGGCCAACGGCTATACCACCACCGAAGAGAGCTTAAAGACGATCTCAGGTTTCTGCGCCGCGCGCCGTTTTGCCAACAGCTTAGAGAGCTCGTACTTAGACAATATGCTGCGCAAGTACCAAGAGTTCTCGCAGATGACCATCAACCCAGCACCGCACTACGCCTTAGGCGTTGATACTTACGCTACTTGGACCTCACCGATTCGTAAGTACGGCGACATGATCAACCATCGTTTGATCAAGTCGGTCATTTGCACCCAAGAGCATCCGCGCATGCCTGACGAGACTTTGCTCACCTCGATGAACCTCGCTCGCCGCACCAACCGTATGGCGGAGCGCTCGGTGCGTGATTGGCTCTATGCCGATTACCTCTTCCCAGAGATTGAGCAAAAGACTGTTTTCACCGCCGAGCTCTTTGACGTGGTCCGCGGTGGTATTCGCGTCTGCTTGCAAGAAAACGGCGCCTTTATCTTCATCCCGATGTCGCTCTTTAGCGCGCAGCGCGACGACTTAGAGTTCGACAACGCCAAGGGCCGCATCTTCTATCAGGGGGAGGTGGTCTACTCCTTAGGCGACAGCCTGAAGGTGCGCATCGTCGACATCAACAAGGAGACCCGCTCCATTGTGGGCGCCCCGGTTGAGCTGCCGCTTGATTTGCCGCTGGTCAACGTCGAGGAAATGCTGGCACGCCGCAACGCCACCCAGCGCCGCAACGCGCAGCGCTAACGCCAGCGCTCAGCGTAGCTGCCGCAGGTGTGCGGCGGCATAACCCGTGACGCCAAGCGGGCGCGCTCTCTTCAGGTTGGTCCCGGTTTGGTTGCCCTAAAACAAAGCCCCGGCTCGGCCGGGGCTTTGTTTTGGCAGCGCCGCAGGCGGCGGGCGCTTGCTTAGGCGCGCCAGAAGAAGCGGGTCATGAGCAGCAAGACCGGGATGATCTCAAGACGCCCCAGAAGCATGTCAAAGGCAAAGATGAGCTGCACGCCCCAATGGAGACCTGCAAAGTTGGCACTTGGGTTGAGCTCAGGACCAAAGGCCGGGCCCACGTTGGACAAACAGGAGATGGTGGCAGTGATGGCATCTAAGATGTTGAGCCCGCACATGGTGCAGACGATGCTGGAAATCACCGTCACGATGATGTAAGCGGCAAAGTAGGTGATGATGCTGTGCATGGTCGCCGCGTCCACCACGTGGCGATTGAAGTAAGGCTCAATGACGCGGTGCGGGTGCAGACTCTTGATGAGCTGGGTCTTAAACAGCGAGGCCGCCACCTGCAATCTAAAGAACTTGATGCCACCTGAGGTCGAACCTGAGCAGCCCCCAAAGGGCAGAATAAAGAAGAAGATTAAGGTCGCCACTGGATTCCACTGGGTGAAGTCCTCCAAGGCAAAGCCGCTCGTGGATAGAATCGAGGTGACATTGAAGAGCGCGACGCGCCATGCGTGCTCGAGGCCATAGCCGTTATAACAAACTAAGGTCGCGGTGACGGCAACCGTGGTGAGCAAGGTGAAAATGAGGTAGCCGCGCATTTGTTGATCCAGCCAGGTCTTGTGCAGATTGCCGGCGATGCCCGCGACGACCACCGCAAAGGGGCAGCTACAGATGAACATAAAGAACGCCGCGCTGTAGTGCACCAAAGGCGAAAAGCCGTTCATCGAGGCGTCTAAGGGCATCATACCGCCTGTGGCCACGGTGCACATCGCGGCGTTGATCGCCATAAAGAGGCCCATGCCGCCTAAGCTGTAGGCGGCAATGCACAGGATAAAGACCGCGATGTAGTAGCTTAAAATCGCCACCGACATAGTCTTGAGGTGCGGGGTAAACTTGTTGCTGTCCTCAAAGGAGGTCGACTCGGTGCGGAAGATGTTCATGCCACCGGTCGCCGCCTGCGGCAGCACCGCCACCGCAATCACCACGAAGCCGATGCCCCCTAACATCTGCAAAATGGAGCGCCACAAGAGCAAGGCCGGCGGCTTGGTCTCAAGCTGCGAAATGGTAGTGGCACCGGTGGTCGAGAGGGCCGAGGCGGATTCAAAGACGGCATTGGCGTAGTTGAGTTCAGGCAGCAGCGCCGCAATCGGAATTGCTGCCAAGAGCGCGATCATCAGCCACAGCGATGAGGTGAATAAGAACAGCTCGCGGATGCTGACGCCATCCTTGGTCCGGCGCTTGCCGAGCCAAGTGAGCAGCTGGCTTAATACCAGACTGAGCAAAATCATCAAGCCAAAACTCACGGCACTGATCGGATCCGTGACTAAGGCATAGCAAAAGGGAATGGCGGCGGCGACGGCTACTGCCAGCAAGGATGGGCCTAAGAGCTTGGCCACGCCATAGACGTTGATTACCACGACAAGGGCCTCTTCTTTTCTTTGAGCCGCCGCTAGCGCCAGCGCGGCACCCAGAACGCACGGGGCTTGAACAGCTTGACCAAGGCGCGCATATGCATGCGGTCGGTTAAGTAGGCCACCACGTGGTCGCCGGCGGTAAAGACGTAATCCTGATCGATTTTGAGCACCACCTTTTCGCGCAGCGCCATGCCCAAGACTACCCCAGGGGGCAAATTGAGGTCTTCAAGCTTGCGCCCAATGACGTGGCTGGAGCGCTGATCGCCTTGCACTAAGAGCTCTAAGGCCTCGGCTTGGCCGTGGCGGAAGATTCGCATCTTGACCAAGCCCTCTTGTAAGATCAAGGAGAGTAGGGCCGAGATAATGGCGTCGCGCGGCGAGATGATGGTGTCAATTGGGCTGCCCGCGTTATTTAAATCTTGGGTTGAGAGCTGACGAATCACGGCGATGGTGCGCACGCGTTGGGTGCGCTGTAACATCAGCGCCGCCATGATATTGCTTTCATCGTTACTGGAGGCGGCGATAAAGGTATCGCTTTGGTACAGCTTTTCCTCTTGCACGAAATTGGGATCGGTGGCATCGGCACAAAAGAGCTCGACCTTGCTGCCGCGCAGGCGCTCGGCAAGGCGCTTGGCGCGATTGGCATCGGGCTCAATTAATTTGACGTGATAGCGCTCCGACAGGCGCAGCGCCACGCTGTCGGCAATGTGGGTGCCGCCTTGTACCACCACATCAAGCCCCGAGGGCTTAAGCGGCATCAAGGCGCGCACTAGGTTTAAAGCGCGGGTGCGCTCGACGCTTAAGACCACTTCATCGCCGGGCTTGAAGGTAAAGCGTTCAAACTTGGTAATAGGAGTGCCGCGCCGGTAGACTGCAATCACCTTGCTCTTGGGCTCATACTCCTCAAGCTGCGTAATCGGCTGGTCAATGAGCTTACCGCCTTCTTGACAGGTGACCGAGGTCAGGATGATGCGGTCGCGCGCAAAGGACTGAATCGCGTTGACCCCCGGGATTTCCATCAAATCGTTGACCGCATCTGCCATCAGCTGTTCCGGCGAAATGATGTGGTCAATCGGGATGGCGCTGGGCCCAAAGAGCTTGTCGGCCTCATCAAAGTAGCCCGGAGCGCGCAGGCGCGCAATCTTGCGGGGAATATCGAACAAATAGCTCGCCACGCAGCAGGTGGTGATATTGACCTCGTCGCTAGCTGAAGTCGCCACCAACAGCTCAGTATTGCGGGCACCGGCCTCGCGCAATACCGCCGGTGCCGTCGGGTCGCCTTGAATTACGCGTAAGTCGAGGCGATTGGCAATTTGGGTGAGCTCATCTGAGGGCGTATCAATCAAGGTGACCGCGTGGCCCGCGTGCACCAGATATTCCGCGAGCTCAGTTCCCACCAAGGTCGCACCGATGATGATGATTCGCATACCAAGCAATCCTCACGACCGTTCTTGCATCCGCCCGGCCGCCTTAGCTCAGGCGGCCGCGGCGGCTTAAGCGCGAGCGCAGCTTAAGCGCTAGCGCGGCTTGACCACGCGCGCGTAGAAGAAGCCATCGCCCCGGTCTTGTCCCGGCAGGCGCTGCAAGGTCTGATACTCCTGCCCTCCGAGGGTAAAGGCCTTAAGCTGAGCCTCAGGATGGCGCTGCAAGAACGCGGCAATCTGCTCTAAGTTTTCCTCAGGCAAAATTGAGCAGGTGGTGTAGACCAAGAGGCCACCTGGGGTCAGCTTGTCATAGGCGGCATCTAAGATCTGCGCTTGCACTGCGGCCAAGGCCGGAATGTCCTTAGCTCGGCGCAGCCACTTGATGTCCGGGTGATGGCGGATCACGCCCGTACCTGAGCATGGGGCATCCACCAAGATGCGCTCAAAGCTGCCTTCTAGCTGATCGAGCTTGGTGGCATCCAGAGCCTGTAAGGTCACCGCGCTCATGCGGCCCAAGCGCTCCAGGGTTGCGCGGGTCTGGGCTAAGCGCCCTTCATCGATATCGAGCGCGGTGAGCGCCACCTGAGGATTTAAGTCCAAGATGTGGGCGCTCTTGCCCCCCGGGGCGCAGCAGCAATCCAAGACGCGTGCGCCCGCAGGCAAGGCCTCAAGTTCTAACAGCGGGGCGCTCAGCTGGGCGCTTAAATCCTGCACCGTGCATAGGCCCTGCGCAAAGCCCGGGATATGGGCGACGTTGAGCGCCTGCTCAAGTTCAATTGCGCCTTCATAGAGGGCACTTGCCTGAGCGCCGATGCCCGCGGCCTTAAGTGCCGCAAGCTGGGCATCCCGCGTCGTCTTGCTTAATTCCACGCGCAAGAAGAGCGGGGCTTTTTCATTGGATTGGGCCAAAATCTGAGTGCACTGCTCACCGTAGCTGGCCTTAAGCTTGGTATAAAGCCAATCAGGGAACGAGTAGTCGACCGCCTCGCTCTTGCTGTGCAGCAGCTGCCCTCCCTCACGCAAGAAACGGCGCAAAATGGCGTTCACCAGCGAGGTAAAGCCCTTGCGCTCGATGTCAGCGCAAGCGCTCACGGTCGCGGCGACCACAGCGTGGGCCGGAACGCGCATGAAGCTCAGCTGATACAGGGCCACCAGCAACAAGGCCTGCACAATGCGGTGGCGCTCGGTGATCTTGTAGTTAAAGAGCGGCTTTAAGGTATTGAGCAGCAAGCGGCGCTGGCGCAGCGTGCCGTAGACCATTTCCTTGATGAAGGCACTATCGCGCTCATCAAAGCCCTCTAAGTAACGCGGGAAGGCGTCGCTTAATGATACGCCCTCACTCACCTCATCGACGATGCACGCCGCCGCCGCCCGCGAGCGGGCGCCTGCGGCTAGGCCAGTGCTGTTTTTGACCATTTTGCTGTGGCTCTTAGGGCTCAGCGCAATGACCTTGCCCGCGTCCCAAGCGCGCTCGGGGCGTGCCGAATGCCCCTCAGCGCTGGTGGCTGCGGTTACGGTGCGCGTCTGCCCTGTGGCCGTGACCTCTTTGCGGAAGAAGTTGGGCGCCGGCGCTCTTACCCCGTCGCCTTGCGGGGTGTGACGGCGTGGGCCTTGAGCGCCGTGGGCGCCCGGCGCCCCGCGCTTACCTGAGCCCGAGCGTGGCGCGGTGCCCCTTTTATGCCCATGCGGCCCGGGTGCTTTTAAGGCGGCGTCCGTACCGCGCGCCGATGCGGCGCGCGGCTCAGCCGTGCGCGGCTGGGGGGCTGTGCCCGCATCGCTCGGCTGGGCCGTGTTCGGCTGAGCGGCACTGGGATTTTTGCGCAAAGTGAGCTTAGGCAAAGCGAGTTCCTCGTGCAAAGAGATCTTTCTTGGAGCGCGCCAAGTCCGCGGCCGCGACCTTGCCCTTACCCGGGGCTTGAATCGTCACCAAGGTCAGCGCACTGCGCGCGCCACAGGCAACCACAATCCCCGTGCTCGTCACGTCAACAATGGTGCCCGGCTCCGGGCTCCCCGCGTTGACAGGCAGGTCTCCAGCTTTAGCCTCAAACACCTTATAGGTAACCTCAGCTAACTTGCAGGTGGCCACCGGCCACGGATTTAAGCCGCGTACTTGCAGCGCGAGCTCGGCCGCGCTCTTGGTGAAATCAAGCGGGCTCTCATCCTTAGTAAGCTTGGCGGCATAGGTCACTTGAGACTCATCTTGGAGCTGAGGCTCAATCTTTTGGGCGAGGATATCTGGTAGGGCGTCGACTAAGGCCTGCGCGCCTTCATGGGCCATGCGCTCAAATAAGGTGCCGGAGGTGTCATCAGGGGCAATGGTCAGCTCGCGCTTGACTAACATGGCGCCCGCGTCCAAGGCCGGGACGATCTGCATGATGGTCACGCCGGTGATGGGATCGCCGCTTAGCAGCGCCCGCTGAATCGGCGCGGCGCCGCGCCACTTGGGCAGCAAGGAGCCATGGACATTGATGCAGCCTAGGCGCGGGGCGTTTAAGACGCGCTCAGGCAGAATTAAGCCGTAGGCGACCACTACTGCAAGATCAGCCCCATGGCTCTCCCACCGGGCAAGAGCCGCCTCATCTTTGAAGTTGACCGGGGTGTAGACCGGCAGATGGTGCTCCAAGGCCAAGGCCTTGACCGGGCTGGGGGTCGACTTATGCCCGCGCCCTGACGGGCGATCCGGTTGGGTGTACACCGCGACGATGTCGTAGTGCGCCTCAAGCAAAGCTTGTAAGTGCACCGCGGCAAAATCAGGGGTGCCCGCAAAGATGATTTTGGGGGACATGGAACCTCGCAATAAGTTAGGTGAGCGCAGCGCTCAGACTTGCGTCTTGGTCCGCAAGGGCCATTGGGCGCCTGCAGGCGTCAGCAGGCACTAACGCTTTACTTGATCTTGTGCTCTTTTTTGAACTGGACTAAACGCTTCTTGATGCGGTCGCGCTTGAAGGTGCCCAGATAATCGATAAAGAGGTGGCCTGATAAGTGATCAAGCTCATGCTGGACGCAAATGGCCCACAGGCCATCGGCCTCTTCTTCGTGCTCGTTGCCCTCGAGATCTTGGTACTTGAACTTGATGCGCTCGGCACGTTGCACCGTCTCGTTGGTCTCAGGCACGGATAAGCAGCCCTCTGAGGAGTCAACTAAGCCCTCCTTGAAGGTGATCTCAGGATTGACTAAGACCTTTTGGTGATGCTCCAAGACATTGCCTTGCTCGTCGCTATCAGGAATGTCGATCACGACTAAGCGCTTGCTCACGCCAATTTGGGGGGCGGCAAGGCCAATGCCGTCGTAGTAGTACATGCTGTCAAACATGTCTTGCACTAAGGCCTTGAGCTGGTCGTCAAACTCCGTGACCTTTTTCGTGGGTGCTCGGAGGCGATCATCTGGGAAAATAACAATATCGCGCACAGACATAAGATTAACCCCTAAAACATGCGGCACTAAAAGGACAACCTCGCATTTTATCATGTCAGTCAAGTGCGGACGCGCCCGCGCGCCGCTTAAGCATGCGGTGCCTGAGCCCCGGTGGTGCCGCTTAAGCATGCGCTGCCTGAACCCTGAAGGCACCGCGCGGGCGCGGCGTAGGCACGCTGCCCCCAGCCGACCAAATTGCTTTGACTTTGCGACATAAAGCGCTATTATGCGCGGTATTTTGGGGAGCTTCGGGCTCAATGGTGTGGCTTTGGTTGTGGTGTTATGAGAGCAGCTAAGTTTTGGGTTTTTGTATGGAGTATTGCCCTGTCAGTCTTGATGGGCTATTTCATGTTTAAGTTCTCGGGGCGTGATTTAGCCCCGGACTGGGTGCGTCCGTCTCTGTCTGTCATGTTCGCCTGCTTAGGCGTCATCTTGCTCATAAAATTAGGGCGAACCCGCATCGCTGCTTTCATGCACTTTGTGGTGGGCTTTGGCACTAGCCTCTTTATCACCTTGATGTACCTGTACTATCGCTCGATCGATGCGGTCTTCACCGGTGATGATGTGGTCGCGATTGCCCAGTCCAATCCCGAAGAGGTCTGGGACTTCTTAAGCCACTACATCTTGAACCCACTGAGCTTGATTAGCTCCTTGGTGCTCTTGGTGGGGTACTACCTGCTCTTTAAGGCCATGTACAAGCTGTGGCGCCCGGATAATCAAGCTCCGCTCTTTGCCCCGTACTCGCGCCGGGCCTTAGGTATTTTGCGCATCAAGGCCATGGGCGTGGTCGCCTTAAGCGCCATCTTGTTGGTCGCCTCGGTGGGCGTCACCTCGCAGACTCGTCCTTTTAAGTACTACACCATCATGGTCAAGGAGTTAAAGGGACGCATTGATACCTTTAATGACTTGGCGCAAAAGTTAGAGCAAGACAACTCGTTTCAAGCGACCAAGGAGCACAAGGGCGAGCTCTATGTGCTCATCATCGGTGAGTCGCTAAGCCGCGACAGCATGGGCGTTTACAACCACAGCGTCAACAATACCCCATTTTTATCGGGGCTGACGCAATCAGGCCAGGCTCAGATCTTCCCCAACGCCTACGCCTCCTTTGTCAACACCGTGCCTTCGATCACCGCCTCGTTTTCGCAAGGCAACCTCGCCACGGGACTTACTTTCCCGTATGGCGCCAACCTGGTGACCGTGGCCAAGAAGGCGGGCATCAAGACCTATTGGCTCTCCAACCAAGTGCGTAACGGCTCGGCTGATACCCCAATTGGTGCCATTTCCTCGCTGACTGACTACAGCTTCTTTACCACCCATTTCGTCTTCGACGGCTCGTACTCGCAGCATCCGGACATGATTTTGCTGCCTGAGATCAAGCGCACTTTAGAGCAAATCGACCCGAACGAAAACAATTTGCTCATCATCCACGTGATGGGCAATCACTCCCCATACTACAATCGCTTCCCGGCTGACTACCCCAAGGTCGTGTTAAACCAAGCCGCGCAAATCGGTGGCCTCATCACCAAGCCGCCGTTTAATGAGAGTTTGGTGGGCGCGAGCGACTACGAAAACTACTTGACCGCCATCAAGTACAACGACATGGTGCTCAAGGAAATCGCCGCCTTGACCATGGAGCGTCCCGATTTCTCGGCCTTAGTCTATTACTCCGACCACGGTGAGTCCCTGATTTATCAGTCCTTTAACGATATTGCGCCGGAGAATTTGCAGCAGCCTGCAGGACGCCACAACGTGGCCCAATTCTCCTTTGCCATGACCCGCATTCCGCTCATCGTGGCGCTCTCTGAGAGCTTCAAGCACAAGTATCCGGATACGACCCAAGCGCTCAGGGCACATCGCACTGAGATCTTCACCAACGATACCCTCTATGACTTCATCTTGGATTTGATGCAAGTGAAGTCCGAGGCCATCAACTACCAGCTGGCCTTGGGCAATCCGGCCTATGAGCGCGGCAACCCCGACCAAATTGAGCTGTTAAACCACAAGATTGTGGGCCAAGATCCTGATTACCTCGCCTATGCCCACGCCCATGAGCCTGAGGGGTGGAACCTGACGGTGCGCAGCGCCAACTCAACCTTTAAGGCTAATTCAAGCCTGGCCAAGGGTTACCATCAGCTGCACGTCAATACGCTCTGGGAGCAAGACAAGCTTTATGTCCGGGTCTTAAAGGATTTTGGCCGCGACTTCTACACCTTGGACCAATATCTCGCCACCTTAAAGAACCAAGATGGCAAGTCGTGGTTAGAGCCTGATGCCCAGAGCCCGGAGCGCCCGATTGAGCTGCTGTTAACCGTGGACAATGAAACTGAGCTCAGCGCTGAGCAACAGCAACAGTTAGTGCAGACCTTAAATCAGCTTGAGCCTAGGGTGAAGCAGCGCCTATCGCTTGCGGTCGCACAGCCCAAGCTGCAAGCGCTCTTGCAGCACAACGGCTTTAGCACCTTAGCGCTTTTGACCCAGGTCTCCGATTTAGAAAAGATCGGCACCACCGGCGTGGCGTTAACCGCGGAGCAATTAGCACAGCTCACGCCGATGGGCCAAGCGGTGCTTGCCAACATCCCGGCGCACGGCAAGGTCGCGCTCTTTGACGCAAGCTTAAGCGTCCAAGATGAGGATTTCCGTAGCCATCGCCAAGCGCTGTTAGCGCGCTTAGGTCTGACCCCAGACTTCTTAGTGGTCAGCTACTACAACGCCTTTGACTCCAACTTCTAAGCAGGAGCCGTCAGGCTCCCCCGCCCCACCGCAGGTGGCGCGTCTTGGCACGCCAAGGCGCGCCGCCTACGGTGGGGCTTTGTTGTGGAACAGCTCTCCGCCATGTCCCAGCCCCCTGTGCCGCTCACCCCAACCAACGCGCCTCAGAGCGGAGCCGCTCACCCCGTAGAGTCAGGCTTTCTCACCCCTGAGGGCTACAGCATTGTGTTGCAGTCTCTTGCTGACATGCCAGCGCCTGAGGCGCCGCCGCCGCGCAAGCGCCGCCCTAAGGCTAGTCGCTCACATCCCTCTCCTGCATCATCTGCTGCGGTGCCGAGCGCAGTCCCAGATGCCGCTGCTGAAGCCGCAGCCGCGCCGTTTGTCGGCGCGGAGTCGCTAGCTACCGCTTTAGCTCCAGCGTCCGCCCTCGAACCTGAGGCGTCCGCCACACCACCAGATGACGTTCTGGTAACTGAGGGCGCGGACGCTTGGGCAGCTGATAGCGCGGATGCTCCGGCGATGCCTGCTCCTGAGGGTGGCTTCGAGGTCAGCCTCAAGGCGCAAAACATCTTGCAGCAGCTGATTGCGGCGGTTCAAAGCCAAGAGGCTCAGGTCGAGAGCGCGGCTGTGCCTGCGTCCGCTGATCCCGCGTCCGCCAACCCCGGGTTCGTGGCGCCGGAGCAGGCGGCGGCCCAGCTTGAGGTTGCGCCGCTTGAGGGAGCGGCCGTGGGCGCGACGGCGCTGGGACAGCTCACCGCGGCGCCGCTTTCCGCCCCCGCGCCGGATGAGGAGGGCCCGGAGCTGAGTGCAGCGGAGCTGGAGCGCTACAATCGCATGTTGCTCAAGGCCGGGGATCCGTGCCCAGCGTGTGGGCAGGGCAGCTTAGTGCTGCGCCAAAGCGGCAAGGTCGCGTTCTTAGGCTGCTCGTGCTTTCCGCGCTGCAAGCTGCGCTACTTTACCCGCACGCTCAGCCCGGTTCATACGCTCAAGCTTTTAACCAGCCTCTGTCCCCAATGTCAGGCGCCGCTTGCGGTCAAAAAGGGCCGTTACGGCCTCTTTATCGGCTGCTCCAACTACCCTAACTGCACCTACAGTCCCAAGGAAGCAGCCCCAGAGAGCGCGATCGCGTGCCCCATCTGTCATAAAGGCGTGTTGCGGCAGCGCCGCTCCAGCTCGGGCAAGAGCTTTTACGCCTGCGATGCTTACCCTAAGTGCGACTTCAAAATGATGGGTGCTCCCTATGTGAAGACTTGCCCCGAGTGCGGCTTTAGCTTGCGCTTCAAAAAGAAGGTCAAAGCGGGCATTGCCTTGGTGTGCGCCAACCCTAAGTGCCCCAGCCGAAAGCGGCGTAAATACGATTTGCTCAGCGCTCAAGCGTAGGCGCTGCGCCGCAAGGCCGCGCGGCGCCGCCGCGTGGCCTGCCTCGGTGGCATTTGCGGGGCACAGTTGCGCTTAAAGCGCACGAATAAGGGCTGGTGGGGTGGGGCGTGCTATACTTTGTGCACCAAATCGGCACGAATTTCAGATGCGTGCCTTGTTGTGCATGACTTAGGAGATTTTCATGTCAGAGCAATTTGCTGTCGTCATCATGGGCTCGGATTCGGACTTACCACTGGTTAAGAACACCTTGGACGTCTTGAAGAGCTTTGATATTAAGTACGAAGTGCGTGTAGCTTCAGCCCACCGCACTCCTGACGTGGTCTCAAATTATGTCGTTGACGCTGAGCGCCGCGGCGCCGCCGTCTTCATCTGTGCCGCCGGTTTAGCTGCGCACTTAGCAGGCGCGGTTGCAGCCCGCACCACTCGCCCCGTAATCGGCATTCCAGTTGATGGCGGTCCATTAAACGGCGTTGATGCCCTGTATTCCACCGTCATGATGCCAGGTGGCATCCCGGTTGCCACTGTAGCCGTGGGCAAGGCCGGTGCTAAGAACGCCGGTTTCTTAGCCGCACAAATCATGGCCATCGCCGATAAGGCCTTAGATGAGAAGGTTAAGGCCAACCGCGCTGCTGCCGCCCAAGAGGTCATGGATAAGGATCGCGCCCTCCAAGATAAGCTCAAGGCGCTCTAATGGCGGCAGGTGCGCTCAGTGCACCAGCGATAGTGCACACAAAGGGGTAGGCTTAGCGCTCGCCCCTTTGTTTTTGGGCGCGCGTAACGCGGCGCGGCGCCGCACGGCGCGCGCATGGCGCCGCTGATGGTTGTTGGGGTGAGGGGAAGATAGTGGCATTAACGCAAGTGCAGTGGCATAAGGTCAACGAGGCAGCTACCACCTTAAAAGAGGGCGGGGTGGTGATTTGTCCCACCGAAGGCGTCTATGGCATTTCGGCGGCGGTGAGCCGCCTTGCGGCCATTGAGCGCATCATTGCGCTCAAGCACCGCGCGGCCAATAAGGGCCTGATTGTCGTGAGCTCGAGTGTGGCGCAGCTTGAATCCGTGGTGAACTTTGCGGCCTTGAGCGCTGATAGCATGCGCTTGATCCACAACAAGTGGCCGGGGCACAATACCTTTATTGTCCCCGCGCGCGCGCAGGTGCCGGCGCTGTTGACCGGGGGCCGCAGCACCTTGGCCGCGCGCGTTACTGACTTTGAGCTGCTGGCGACGCTGTGTGCTAAGGTCGGCGAGCCCATTGTCTCAACCAGTGCCAATATCTCAGGCAGCGCGCCGCTTGAGACCATCGCGCAGCTGCAAGCGACCTTTGCCCACAGCGTGGACTACATCCTCGATGAGCCGTGCATGGGGCGCAATAAGCCCAGCACCATCTATGATGCAGTGAGCGGTGCGATCTTGCGCGCTTAGTCAGATCCCAACGCTTAGTCAGACCCAAACGATTAGGAGGAGCCGTGACTCAACCTCTGAAGTTAGCGGTGTTCGGTAACCCGATTGCCCATTCCATCTCACCCCTAGTGCATGGCATTTTTGCCCAGCAAACCGGCATTGCGGTTGACTACGGCCGCATTAAGGTCGAAGGCGATTTTGCCGCTGCGGCCCAAGCGTTTTTTAACGCAGGCGGGGTGGGCTGCAATGTCACGGTGCCGTGCAAGCCGGACGCCTATGACTTGGTTGACTGCTGCACGCCAAGCGCGCAGCTTGCGCGCGTGGTCAACACCATCAAGGTTAAGACCGATGATCAGGGTAAGCGCACCTTGCTCGGCGATAACACCGATGGCCGCGGCTTGCTTACGGACTTACAGCGCCTCGGCGCGCCGCTTGCGGGAGCTTCGATTCTGATCATCGGGGCCGGGGGCGCCACCCGGGGCATTGTGCCGCCGCTCTTAGCTCCAGAACTGGGCGTTACCGCCATTACCATCGTCAATCGCACTGTCAGCAAGGCCCAAGCGATTGTCCAAGACATGGCGGAGCTCAAGGCACAACTGGGCGCCACCACCACGCTGCGTGCTTGCTCTTTTGATGAGCTCAAGGCCCAGCGCCCGAGCCCACGTTTTGCCGTGCTGCTCAACGCCACTTCGCTCTCGCTCAAAGGGGAGCTGCCTGATTTAGCCGACGAAATCTATCGTCATGCTGCCTGTGCCTACGACCTGTTCTACACCCCGCAAGGGCGCACCATCTTTACTGAGCACTGTACTGCGCTTGGCATCCCGGCGGTGTACGATGGCCTAGGCATGCTGGTGGGGCAAGCGGCCCTGTCCTTTGCTTTATGGACTGGGGTGATGCCCGATGTCGGCGCGGCCTTAGCGCAAGTACGCGCCCAGTTGGGCAAATAAGGGAGTAAGCCATGGCGCGCACCCTGTATTACTACTGTGCTCCCGAGCAAAGTGAGTCCCGTCGCCGCGAGTTTAGCCAACTCATGGCCGCGGCCCAAGCGGCGCTGGCCACGGGGCAAGCTGCTTTATGGCAGCTGCAAGCGCTAAGCGGCGCGGCGGACTATGAGGCCTTGCTTGCCGCTACCGCTTTAGCTGCTAAGGGCAAGGCCCCGGCCGACGCCCCAATCTTGGCGCCGGACGATGTGCTCCTGGAGCTCGGTGTCGGCGCTGTAGGCGTGGGGCTGCGCTTGGGGGCACTGTCCCAATTTAAACCCCTCGTGATCGACTTTGAGCAGGTGGCAGTACGCCAGCGCCTGCTCCGTGGCGGGCGCCAAAAGGAAGCGGTGGCGCGCGCGGTCATGCAGGGGCTTGCCGATGGCGCGCTGGTGTTTGACGCGACGGCGGGCCTGGGACGCGAGTCCATGATCTTGGCCCACGCGGGCGCTCAGGTACTCGCCTTTGAGCGCCAGCTGCCGATCTGGTGCCTCTTGTCCGATGGCTTGCTGCGTGCCGGGCGCTCCCGCTTTTACCCTTTCCCGGTGCCAACGCTGCATGCCCTTGGCACGATCAGGGACTACTCTGGCAGCGCGCGCCCTGAGGTTATCTACTACGACCCCATGTTTCCTGAGCGCGGCGGCAGCGCTCAAGTCAAAAAGGACATGCACCTGTTTCAAGCCGTGATCGGCGCTGATCGCGACACCGAGGACTTTGTTCAGGCGGCCTTAGCGCTTGCCACCAAGCGCGTGGTGGTCAAGCGCCCTGACTACGCGCCGCCGGTGGCGTTTGCGGACATCAAGCCCGCCTACAGCGTCGATGGCGGCCAATGCCGCTTTGACTGCTACCAGCCGTAGGCGCCCCGCCCTTAAGGCCGGGCGTGCGACCCAGCGCTGGCCTTAGGCAGCGCGGCTCAAACGCCCCGGCCTCGGCTCGAGCGAAGCTCCGATGAGCCCGGCTAGGGACTAAGACTGCGCTGGCCGTAAGGACCGCGGCGCTGGGGCAGCCGGTGAGCCCCAAAGAGCGCTCTTGGTTCGTGGTGCTTGGTCTTAGGCACAGCTTACCGCACTTACCATGAGACCTATGCGCAGCTAAAAGGGGCTCAGGCTGAGCTGTCGGCCGTCGTCTACTACGGCTGCTCTGGAGCCAGCGGGGCAAAGCCGTAGCGCTGCAAAATGGCTTGCACTTGCGCCGACTCCCGTAAACTGCGCAGCACGGCAATGGCCTCAGGTTTGTCTTTGCTTTGCTCCATCAAAAGCACGTAGTACTGCACATCTGCGTGCACCCGGCGCGGGATCGTGAGATAGGAGCCGACCACGGTGCTGGGGTGGGTGCTGCTCACCACTAAGGGCTTGGAGACTAAGCCGCATTGCACCGCGCCCGTGCGCACTTCCTCATAGACCAAGTACTCGTGCTCAAACTGATATTGGGCGTGCGGCAAGTGGGCTGTGACTTGCGGCGCGGCGTACCGCACTTGGCGAGAGGCGTAGCCCACGGGCGTTAAGTGGGCATTGGCATAGGCGAGCGATTTGAGCTCAAGCTTCGCCAGGGTTTGCGCCAGCTCCGCGCTCGGGTCTTCCTGCGCGGTGCGCAGCAAGATTGCATTAACGCGCTGATCCCTTTGCGCTTGCGTCAGGGGCGCCGCGCTGGGCTCAGATTGAGGTTGCACCTCATCCCACGGGTCGCCTTGGGGTTCATCCCACGGATCACGCTGGGGCTCGTCCCACGGATCACGCGCGAGCGCCGCCCCCGCCGCGGCTAAGCTTCCGCGCTCCACTTCAGCTAAGGTGGGGCATGGTTCAAACTGGCGGGCGTGACGGCTGCCCGCAGGGCGGTCGGGGGCGTCGGACGGCGCTGCGCTTAAGCGCTGCCCGGCAAGGAGCGCCGGATCGGCGGACCACAGCACCAAGGGCGCGCGGGTAAAGGGCAGCATGGCGCTGCCCAAGCCCTTTTTCGCGCGAATCAGAGTAATGGGCAGACGCTCGTCGCTGCTTAGCAGCAAGTCGCACTCTTGAGTGGTATCCGCGCGCGCACTAAGTTGCTCTTCCCACGTGCCCGGCGTGTTGTAGCGGGCTTCAAAGTCATACGGCAGCACGCCGTGCAGGTGCTCTAAGGCCAAGTAGAGCTGGGGAACGGCGCAGATTTTTAGGGTATCAGCACCGTAGGCGCTGGGCAGGGCGCTGCACAGCAGCAGCGCGCTGCTCCAAAGCGCTCGGCGCAGCCTCAAAGCCAAGGGAAGCATGGGAGAAAATCTGGGAGAAAATCACATCGTCATTAGGCTAGGCCGGATGGGGCCAGCCGCTGTTAGGCCAAGCCTTGCAGGAGGGCATTGCGCTCGCGCTCAATCGCGGCGCTGACTTGCTTTACTTGCTCGGCATCGCGCTTAGCTTGTAACAGCAGATCGATCATCTGGGCGCACTTGCCCTCAGGATCTTGCTGGGTGAGCTTGCTCTTGAGGTATTGCGCGGCCTCAGCGCGCGACATCAGGCGCGGCGTACCTCCGTTTTGCGCGCTGACGTCGGCTTGCAGCGCGCGCGCAAAATTCCGAGCTAAGGCAAAGGTGCCAATGTAGTGCATGATTTGAGGCAGCACGTCCTCTGGTTTGCTGAGCTCTTCATGCTTGGTGCCAATCATGAGTAAGAGATTGGCAACCTGATGCGGGAAATCTTGCTGTTTGAGGGTTATCTCCTCTGGGAAGTCGTCGCTGGTATGGTTATCGGTGATATGGTTATGATGAGCGGTGATTGCCTGGTTGTGCTGCTGTTGCTTTGCCTTACCCCGATTCTTTTTCTTGGCCATGAAAACGCTCCTGCCTCTGCCTCTGCCTCTGCCTCTGCCTTTGCTGCTGTCGGATGAACCCAATACTGGTGCCCAAGGCGCCATGCAGTGCCTATCTTAACCAATTTGGCGCATGAGCGCACGTCGCGGCCGGTGCCATCCGTGGCGGGCGCCTGCCGCGACCGCTCCCGGCGCGCATGCTGCGCGCGAGCGGCACGCCGGGCACGCCGAGCGCGTTAGTGCACGATGTGGCGCTCGCATTGAATCATGCGCTCAAAGAGCTCGGTGGGCGAGCCCGAGGCGCGCAGCTTGTTGGCAAAGCCGCTTTCGTTTAACAGCAGCGACAGGCGCCCTAAGAGGTTCAAGTGGGTGTAGCCGTCGTCGGGGCTTGCCAGCAAGAAAATGAGGTCACAAGCTCTACCATCTAAGGCCCCTAGGTCAATGGGATGATCCAAGGTGGCAACCACGACCGTGGCGCGGCGCACCGCTGAGGACTTGGCGTGCGGGATGGCAATGCCTTCGGCGATGCCACAAGGGCCCAGCGCCAAGCGGGCCTTGAGGTCGGCGCTATAGTCATGCTCGGAGGTGATGGCGTGGACCTCGCTTAATTTCTGCACCATGGCCTTTAAGATGTCGTCGACATTGTTGGCGTTGAGCTTGATGATCATGGTGCTCTCATCTAAGGCGTAGCGCAGCATGAACTTGTTGGCGTTAAGCTGGGCCAAGGTCGGGCTGGTGCGGGCTTGGTTTTGGCGCAGGTACTGCAAATTGTTGAGCACGTTGCGATAGAAGGCGCCGTTGAGCTTGTAGAAATTGAGATAAAGGAATAAAGCGAGTCCCAGCAGCACTAACACAATCAAGATGATGCCGCTTAACTCAACTGGTTCGTGGGGCGCTGCGCTTTGCCCCAGCACATAGCTTATGCACCGCGCGCCCCCAAAGAAGAAAAAGGCAATGGTGTGGCCAAAATAGTAGGCCATGCTGCGCAGCGAGAAGATCAGGCCGTCGGTGCGCACCGAGAGCTTAAACTCGCCATAGTCGACCGTGTCGATGGTCATGGAGGTCAGTGCCACTTTGCACAGGCCGCCCCCTAAATTGACCAAGAATAAGGCGGCTGCGAGCAGCGGATAGATCAGCTGCACGCAGAACTCGGCTCCCAGCATCAGGGCAAAACCGCCCATGCTCATATAAATCGCCAGCTTGAAGATAAAGGTGCGATTGGTGCGGCGCACGAGGCGCTCAAAGCAGGCCATGGCAAAAAGCTGCAACAGCGCGCCGAGCAATATGATGAGATAGAGCGTGGGGCTCAGCAAGAGCTGCTGCTCGCTTAAAAACAGGATCAAGGCCCCTAGGATCAGACCAAAGGCCGAATATAAGAGCACGGTACTGAGGAAAATCACCATGAGCTGGTCGTTTTTGACCAGTACTTGGAACATGGGGTACAGGCGCTCTTTGAGGCTTAAGTGCGGGGAGAGGCGGTGATTGCCCCGCTGATAGCTCCGGTGATAGCCCTGGTGCTTGAGGCTGGGGACCAGTTCTAACTTAGCGGCGCCCTCGGCTGCGGCGGTGGCTGCCGCAGCGGTTGTCGCCTCAGCGTGCGCGCGCACACTGGACTTGCCCGACAGCGCCACCGGGTTTAAGGCCGCGACCATGCTTTGGTCCGGGCTTAACGCGCCAAAGCTGCCTTGGGCGCTGACTTGATAGCTCTCATAAGGGTGCAGCGTGGTGCTTGTTACCCGCGTTGGGGCCTCGCGGGGCGCTAGCGGTTCCGTGCCGCCCCCGGTGCGATTGGAGAGCACAAATAAAAAGATGCTTTGGCTAATCAGCATCAAGTAGAAGGCGCCGAGCGCGCCTAACGGATAGCTGAAGTTATCAAACAGTGAGCGCACCTGCTGTAAAAAAGGCAGGGCACAGATCACCAACAGCTGTGACCCTAAGTGATTGGTGATGCAGGGCACGGCGGCCATGGCATTGCGCGTGGTTGCTGCCGCATTAAAGGCGCTTAACATCGACCAAGAAGGGAGGTCGATCATAAAAAAGCTCAGCGACCACACAAGATAAAGGGCGCCGACCGTCAGCTCGACGTTACTTGGCGTCAGCTGGGGCAGATAGTAAAAGGCCATTAATAGGGCGCAGTTTAAGCTGAGCCCGAAAAAGGTGAGCAGCTTGTACTTGCCAAAGCGACAAGTGAGGTTATCCAGGATGATGCCCAAGAGCGGGGCCGTCATGATGCCCAGAATATTATGGGAGAGATAGAGCAGGCCTAAAAACGGGACTTCGAGCTTGAGTACTTGGATGCAGTATAAGAAGACGTAACAGCTAATTAAGCCGTGTGCGAGTTCTTTACCTAAGGAGCCAATGCTATAGGCAAACTTATCGCGAAAGGCTAAGGCGGCGGTTAAATCTTTCATGATCAAAAAGAATAAGCTCTAGGGCTTGCTACAGCTAAAACCGTAGCGGGCAGAATTAGGAGGCCTAAGGGGAGCACGAGGCGACGCGTGATTACGTGCTTGGTACCCACGGTTTTGTTCACGGGCACGCCGTACTCACAATGCAATACGCCAGCGGCAATCCGAAGCGGCAATCCGAATCCGCAAGATGTAATCGCAAGCTGTAGTACGCAAGCTCTAGTACGTCGCGTGCGCCAACACGCTGGGGCACATCCCACGCCGCCAGCGCCCAATCCTTACCCAATTTCAGTTAGCACAAAAGGTCTAAGGACAGAGTAGATTGTCAGTCAGTTGGTTGTTAGGGCTCTTACCACCTAGCGCTAATTAGGAAAGCGTGCGCGCTCCTCAGTCTTAATTTTGCCGTCGACCACGGGCTGATTTATCAGCGGGCCGCGCCTGTTAGCACAATAGGGAGCAAACCTCAAACAACCTTTCCATTCTAACAAAGATTTGTGATTTGGAGCATGGTAGCGCGCCACGCTGGACCCCCGCGCCGCGGGGCTGTACCCCGATGGTGCAGCGCGCCAAGATCCAATTTTTATGCGCGGGGCGCTGCCCTAAATCATCGTGCTACCCCTTGGAGCACCGCGCCAATTAAGCAGACTCCGTCCCACTTTGTGCTCCATTATGGAGTAAAAAAAACAATCTAACCCCCGGCCGCGGCTGCGGCCGCGGCGCGGTTACGCCCGCGCGGGGCCTGCGCCCGCACCAGCGCCCAGAAAATGAAAACGCCGCGCGCCCGCGGCTGATACCGCGGGAGCGCGGCTGAGCGGCGGGCGCGCGGTGGCACCGGGACGGTGGGCCCGAGCGCACTGCGGCACCGGGCCGTGCAGCTACGGTGCAGCTACGAGGCTGCTACGGCTTAGGCCTACTTTGGGGCCTAGTTTGGGGCCTAGTTCTTAGGCTGCTTGGTGGGGCGCTGATAGGTCTCGATGGTGCGCCATGGGGCCCGGGTGACTACCAAGCAATTGGCCTTGACCGTACGGGTGACGGTCGTGCCCGCGCCAATGGTGGCGCCGTCTTCGACCGTGACAGGGGCCACCAGCTGGGTGTCGGAGCCCACAAAGACGTTATTGCCAATGGTGGTGCGATGCTTGTTGGCACCGTCGTAATTGCAGGTGATGGTGCCCGCTCCGATATTGGTGCCCGCGCCAATCTCGCTGTCGCCTAAGTAGGTGAGGTGTCCTGCTTTGGTGCCAAGGCCAATGTGGCTGTTCTTGACCTCAACGAAGTTGCCGATGTGCACCTCGTCCTCTAAGACATTGCCCGGACGCAAGCGCGCAAATGGACCCACCGTGGTGTGAACCTTAAGCTGCGAGCGCTCCATGATGGTGTACGGCGAGATGATGGAGTTATCGCCGATGGTGACGTCTTGGAGCACGCAGCCGGCGCCAATCACTACGTTGTTGCCGAGGCTGACCTTGCCTGAGATGATGACGTTGATGTCGATGAAGCAGTCGTGCCCAAAGGTCAGCTCGCCGCGCAGATCAAAGCGCTTGGGGTCAGCTAAGGTCAGGCCGTCCAGCAGGAATTGCTGCGCCTTGTGCTCTTGGTATAAACGCTCGACTTGCGCTAGCTGCAGCTTGTTGTTGACGCCGGATAAGAGGGCGATGTTTTCAGGCGCGCAGGCTACGCCTGCGACCTTGCGCCCAGCCTGCACCAAGAGGCCTGCTAGGTCGGTTAGGTAGTACTCGCCTTGGGCGTTGTGATTGCCGATTTGCGGCAGAGAGTCCCTAAGGATTTGGCCGGTGGTGGCAATCATGCCGGTATTGATTTCACGAATTGCCTTTTGCTCGGCGCTCGCATCCTTTTCCTCAACAATGCCCAATACCGCGCCCTGCGCATCACGGACGATGCGGCCATAGCCAGTAGGGTTATCAAGCTGCGCGGTCAATAAGGACAGGTCAGCCCCCTCGTTGAGCACCTGTAACAAGTGCTCTAATTCGCTCTTGGGGGTAAGTGGGGTGTCACCATAGAGCACTAATACTTGGCTCTTAGGATCGACCTGGGGCAGCGCTTGAGCTACCGCGTGGGCGGTGCCCAGCTGCTGGCTCTGAGAGCAAATCTTAATGCGCTTGAGCAGCTCCTGGCTTAAGCCGGACTGCATGGCCGCTGCAACTTGATCGCCGCCATGGCCGAGCACGACGTGAATGGCCTGTGGCTCTAACTGAGCGGCCGTGGTGAGCACGTGGAACAGCATCGGCTGCGCTGCCACTTGATGGAGCACCTTAGGCAAGCTCGAATGCATTCTCTTGCCCATACCTGCTGCCAATACGATCACTTCAAGCGCCATATCCCCTCCCAATCTTTGGTTATGCCGCGCCCGGCCCTTGCGCGCGCGCCGCCGCGCCCCGGGCGCGGCGGCGCGGCCTGCCGACCATGGCGTGGCCTGTCGGGCCTGTCGGCCCGGCCGCTTAGTTATTGCTTGCGCGCCGCGTCAGAGCCTTGTGGCCCCGTGCGTCCGCCCTGAGCTCGTTTGCTGCGATCATACCAAGTGACCGCGAGCATGAGTAACAAGGAGCCGATGATAAATGGAATTGAGAGCAGCTGGCCGACATTTAAGGCGATGCCGGTTGAGTAGTCGGCTTGCTCTTCCTTGAATGGTTCGATCAAAAAGCGTGCGGTGTAGATTAAAAAGAGCAAGAGCGCAAGTAAAAAGCCCTCGGGACGGCGCTGCCACTTAAGATAGAGCCCCGCTAAGATGAGGAAGGTTATAAAGTAGGCGGCGGCCTCAAATAACATCGCCGGATAGCGCGCAAAGTCCTCGCCTAAACGGGCAAACACGATGCCCAGCGGGCTGTCCGTGGGCTTACCCAAGATTTCGGAGTTCATGAAGTTGCCAATGCGAATAAAGGTGCAGACTAAGGCAATAGGCACCGCGAGCATATCGGCAATATCAAAGAAGCGATAGCGCCGCGAGAACTTGATAAAGAGGTAGAAGGCGAGCACTACGCCGACGGTGCCGCCGTGGCTGGCTAGTCCGCCTTGCCAAATCTTGAGGATTTCCACCGGGTGAGCAAGATAGTAATCAGGCTCGTAGATGAGGCAGTGTCCCAGGCGCGCGCCGATAATGGTTCCGGCAAAGATATAGAGCAAGAGTTTGTCGAGATCCTCGGTGCGATAGTGCGCGCGTTTGAACAGCGCCACCATGATGCAGTAGCCTAACACAAAGCCTCCGGCAAAGAGGATGCCGTACCAGCGCAGCACCACCGGGCCAATGCTCAAGGCGATGGGATCGCCTGCCCACACCAACATAGGAATACCTCATAAACCAAAGTAAGTTAGTGGCGGTATTGTGGCGAAGATGTAGGGCGCTTGCAAGCACGCTTATGGGGGGCCGTTGCCTTGTTCGTCCCATTCTTGCGTGAGCCCCTTTGCTATAATTTAGCTCAATTGCTGAATTTGCTTCGTTTGCTTAGTGTGCGGAATTGTTGAATTTGCCGCTGTTCTTGCCACGCGCCGCGCGTGTGGCGCCGAGCGCGCTGCATGGCGCTTGGTTGAGCTCTGTGTGAGGCCGCTTGGTGCGCAAGTGCCACGATTGATCCCATGGTTGAACTTCTCCCCTCCGTTGATGCTTGGTGCTCTTATCTGGGCTGGACGCTCCTAGCGTTAGGCTTAGTAAGCTGCTTGTTCCCGCGTACCTTCAAGCTGGGTGTGATCGTCATGATCTTGGGTAACATCCCCTTGATCTTAGGCATCGCCGCGCCCCGGCGCGTGATGGAATGGGTGATTAACCGCGGCGTGGCGCCGAGCCAATTTCCCAGCGTCGAGCAAAGCCATAGCTTAGGCATTGCCTCAGGCGTGGTGATCTTCATTCTCCTGTTTTTGCTCTATTGGTATCCGCTGCGCGGCCGCAAGGGCTCGCGTTACTACTTCTGGCAGCGGGGCAAACAGCGCTTAAGTGACGATGACCCCATTATGAGCGCTGACGGTCAGCTGGCGACGGACCAGGCGGTGAGCAAGAACAGCAAGCGCACTAAGAAGCCGCGCGTGAGCACCATGCACCTCAAGTCGGGAGACAATCCGCTCTCGCTTAAGGACACCTCAAAAGCCCATGACGAGCTCACCCAGATTGATGCCGAGCGCGAGCCGACTTTAAGCTCCGACCTCTTTACTAAGCGCGGCCCGCGCCGCGCCGCCGCGCGCGCCCAGGCTCACAAAGGTAAAGGCCCAGGCCGTGCCGTGCCGGGCCCCGCCGCGCCCGCGGCGGGGGCTACTAGCACCGCGGCAAGTGGCGCTGCAGGCGCTGCGCCACAGGAGCGCTCCGCCCCCACCGGCTCTAACCTAGGTTTGGGCAGTGGTTATCCGCGCGCGCATACCGCGGTGAGCGGGGCGGAGGTTCCGCCGCCGAGCCTCGGTAGTTTCTTATCGCGCCTTGATGCCATGACCGCCGGTGCCGAGCACCCAGCTTCAGCCATCCCTGATGCCGTCATCCCAGGAGGCAGCTCCCCCTTAGTCAATGAGCCGCATGTCAGCGCTGGAGTTACGGCACCTGAGCCCCAGCTCTCGGGCCACAAAGTGGGCGAGCTGTTACAAGATTTAAACTCCAATGCGACAGCGCCCGAGCGCGCCGCCGGGGGAGAGCGCCTCCTAAGTGGGAGCCGCGCTAATGGCGGCAGTGGTAATGACGGTGGCAGCGGCAGTGGTGGCAGCTTTAGCTTTGCCGAGATCTTGTCCTCGGCGTCCTCGCGCCAAAGCAAGCTCGAGGCCGCCCAGCAGGCTGAACAGCAGGCCGCCGCGCATGGCGCTACGGCACCTGGGGACGCTTCGGACTTAAGCACGGCCCTGAGCGCCCATGGCCCGACGGTGCGGCCGTCGGCGCGCACCAGTGCCCCGGTTGAGGAGGCCTTGCAGGAGCTGGGCGCCTTAAGCGACGACGAAATCGATTTATCGCGCGAGGCCAAGCTCGGTCAGGCGCCTTCCGGCCCAGATAAGACTAAGCTCTATAGCCCGGGCCGCACTGTGGGCCAAGCTTTAGCTGAATTAGACCAAGCCATCCCCACTGAGGCCGAGGTCATTTCCTCAGAGCAGCCGCACGCGCTGGAAACGCCGACCGCGCCGGACTCAGATGATCTCATCACCGCCTTATCGGCCGCTGAGGTCGAGGTGGTCAATGCCTCAGAGCTCTCCGCTACTGCCTCAAAAGAGGCTGCTGCGGCTCAGGCCCAAGATCTGGCCCCTGAGCGCGTGCAGAGTATTAAGAGCTTAGAGGCGGAGCTGGAGGCTAAGGAAGCGGCGCTCAAGGCCCGTGAGGCCGCGCTTGAGGCCCAGCAAGCGGCCTTAAAGGCCAAGGAGGCGATGCTGGCCTTAGGCAGCAAGGAGGCTGAGACGGCCGCGGCGGCCCCCGCTCCCGCTCCAACCGCAACTTCAGCTTCAGCTGCGCCGCGCGCCGCAGCGCCGAGCTCCGCGCCCAGCGCCGCGCCGTCGCAGGAGCATTCAGATGACTTGCCGTCGGCCTCGTACAGCTTTGTGCTCTCAAGCCCGCGCAAGGAGTCAGCGCGTGCGCCGTCCAAGCTGCCGCATTTTGCGGGCGACAGCACCAGCTATAGCTTTGAGCTAGATTTTAAGTCGGCCCCTTATCACAAGGAGCAGCGCGCTGAAGCGAGCGCGCCGACCAAGCAAGTCAAGGTTGAGGCAACCTTTAGTGAGCAGCGCCTCAGCGCTGAGCCCAAGGCGCCTGAGGAACCTAAGGCGCCCGCCGCCCCAGAGGTCAGCGCCGCGGCGCGCGCGGCGCAGGCGCAAGCTGAGCAGCGCGTCCAGCAAACTAAAGAGGCCAAGCGCCAGCGCGATGAGGCCATGTGGCAGCGTGCCGAGCATGTGGCCCACGAGCTGTTAAACGAGGTGCAGAGCTTAGATGAGTCCGCGCCGCTGCCAGCTCCGATGAGCGCGGAGCAACTGAGCGCGCAACCGGCGCCCATTAAGGCACCGCGCCGCACTAAGAGCAATTTGCCTTATGCCCTGACCGCCGATTACACCGATGCAGGGCAAGATGAAGCCCGCTCCTTGGCGGCGCTGCTCAAGGGCGATGCGGACTTAGTGCACACCATGGAGCAGGTCAAGGCCCAGACGGATGCGGCTTTAATTGCCGCGGATGTGGCCTCGCCAGGCGGCCTCAAGAGCTTGGGCGGCAACGTCCCCCAAAGCGCTCAGCGCTACTCGCTGTTAGAGGACAGCGCCGAGGTCGAGCGCATGTTTGAGACCATTACACGCGTGCTCCAAGAAAATGCCGAGACCCAAGCGGGAGCCACTCCCGCGACCAGCGCTGAGACTAACCCCGCAGCCAATGCTGGGGCCACCCCCGAGACCAATGCTGGGGCCACCCTCACGGCTAACGCTGAGGACAATGCTGAGTTAAGTGCCGAGCCGAGCCTCACCACCACGCCGGCGAGCGCGGCCGCGCGCCTGCACGTGGCTGCTCCTGAGGCCGCGCCTCAGCCGCTACACCCGCAGCCGCCGCATACGACCCAGGATCAGTCTGGTCCGATGGGCGCCTTAGAGCTCAATGAGCCTGATAACGGGGCGCTGCACCTTGAGCCTGCGGCGGCCAGCCAGCCGCCTCAGTCGGCTCCCGCCGCGGCGCGCAAGAGCGCAGTTGCCCGCAGCGCCCGCAAGATAGCGGCGGCGCGCCCGACGGGGGCGCCCAAGACTGCCCCCGCGGCCGTGCCTGCGGCTGCGCCTCAGCCCGCTCCAGAGCGTAAGCGCGCGGCACCTGCCACCACTGAGCCTAAGGTGGACGCTACCAGTACCACAGCGGCCACCGCTGAGCGCAAGAGTGCGCGCCGTGCCGCCCCAACCGTAGCTCCAGCTCGCCCCGCGAGTGCTGCTGAGCGCCACGCCGCCAAGGCCGCTCCTCAGCGTAAGGCCCCGGTTCGGGCCGCTGCCGCAGCGGCTCAGCTGGTTGCTAAAAGTGCCCCTAAAGTGGCAGCCCCTAAGATGGCCGCGGCGAGCCCGGCGACGGCCCAGGCCCGCCCCGCCACTCAGGAAGAGCGCGCCGTTGCGCCGCAAGCTGCAGCCCCTAAGGCTAAGCCGTCCGTCCGCAAGGCGGCTCAGGCGGCAGCTGATGGTGCCGAGCTTAAGCTGCATACGCCGGCACTGGAAATTACTCCGGCGGCTCCAGCCGCTCCGGCGGCGCCCCCAGCAGCGACGCCTGCGCCGGCCGCTCAGGTTCCGGCACCCGCCCAAGCGGCTCCGGCTAAGCCGCGCCATAGCTTAAAGGCCAAGCGCCGCAGCGCGGCCGCGGAG
>DXIF01000180.1 GCA_019113025.1 Candidatus Anaerobiospirillum stercoravium
GTACTGGTGATAACTTGAGATTATAGCCCTGGTTTTTTAGCGCAAGTGGGATCAGCCGCGCCTTCTTGGCAGTGTGATGAGGGCTTGGAAACGGGCAGGTCGGGTTTATTTGGTGCAAATTGCGCCCATCCTTTTGCTAAACTAAATGGATTCCAGTCAGCTTTTGGGTTTGTAGTGGTTTGGGCGGCTGTTTGGCCTGATTATGGAGAGTGGAGGCGCCTGTGGACAATACGGACTTATCCTCAGCCAATTTGAGCGAAATCCTATTTAAGCCTAAATACGACTATGTTGAGACCTCGGTGATCTCCAACTCTGGGTGCGCGTTGCCTGACTTGGGCGACGGCTTCCACTTGATGGGCTCGCATTTTCGTGCGCTGTGGTATCGTCCCTTAAACCGCTTTTCGTGGGCTTATTTAGGCGCTAATTGCTTAGATATCGATGTGGCTCTGGCTAATATTGTCATGAGCGACAATGAGCGCTCGCGCGATCAATGCTATGACACGGTTAAGCAATACGGTCCGGGTAATTGGATTTATGAGTTTTGCACCATCGGTCAAAACCGCTTAAATCAGGCGCGTCAGAGCGAAGAGCGCGGCGATTTAGCGCAAGCAAGCCACCAATATCGCATGGCCTCGCGTTATTTTGCGATTGCGGCTTATCCTAACCTCAAGGGTGATGACTTAGCCTCGCAGGCCTCGCTCTATGGCCGTCGCGCTTACCGCAAGATTTTCAACGACCCAGTAAAGTATGGCCATTACGCCGAGCAGGTGTTCACCGTCAACGGCGAAAAGGTCACCGGCTATCTGCACAGCGTCAACAATAAGGAGCTGCAGCCGTGCGTGGTGGTAGTCACTTCCTATGGTTCGACTGCGACCGACTATTACCGCTTCTTTAGTGACTATCTGCGCAAGGAAGGCATTGCGCTCTTTGCGGTGGATATGCCCGGTCTGGGCTCGGCCAGCAAAGTGGTCTTAGGCGCTGATACCTCAGTGGTCCTAGCCGCAGCGGTTGAGCATTTAAAGAAGGTCGAATACATCGACAGTTCAGCCTTAGGGGTGGTGGGCTTTCATGTCAGTGCGAACGCGGTGGCGCGTCTTGCCATTACGCAGCCTAACTTATTTAAGGCCATGGTCTTGGTCAGTCCGGCGCTGCACAACGCCTTTGTGAACCAAGACTTGCTCAATAGCATGTCGCTAGCGGCGCGCTCATCTCTGGCTAATCGCTTAAATCTTGATGCCAGCACTTGGGACACCATCATCCCGCAGCTGCAAATTCTGTCGCTACGCAAGCAGGGCTTAGTCTCGCGCAATAGCCGCGTTCCGACCAAGACCCTGACCATGCTGATGCCGATCGATTTGCACTACAACAACGATCAAGACCTGATCGATCAAGTCTTCAGCAACAATAAGACCTTGGCCTTTACCAAGATGCGCGTCAGCGAGTTTGCCGCCCGCATCTTCAACAACGCCGGTAAGTTCTTTGCGGAAAACCTCAAGGACTAAGCCCCCAAGCACTCTAGTTCTCCGGTGCCCCATTAGTGGTGCGGCCCCTTGCAGTTCGGGCTTGTACCGCAGTGGGGCACAGTTGTAACTGGCCCGGGAAGGGACAGCGTTCGCGGTTATAATCGGCTCTCAGGTTCATTGCGGTTCCGTACGGTTCCGGTGCGATTCCATGGCTGAGGAGGCTGAAAAATGGCTAAAACCAAGAGCAGTAAGCAGGTTAAGTTAGAGCAAGACGCAGTAGCAAACGCTACAGTAGCTGATGCTGTTCCCGCCGCGGCTCCCAGCACCTTGGGCACGCCGGAAGACAGCGCCGCGGCCGACGTCGATGCTGCCGCCGGGGCGGTGGCAGCAAGCAGCAAGCCTCAGAGCATTGTCATCAAGATTGGCAGTACTACGCTGACGGGCTCAGGTAAGGCCTTAAACCGAGTCTCGATGCTCGAGATTGTGCGCGTGATTGCGCAACTCAAGGCCGCAGGCCACAAGGTGACCTTGGTGACCTCTGGGGCCGTTGCCGCTGGACGCGAGGTGATTAAAGATCACCACTTGCTACCGCAGCAAATGAGTTCCAAGCAATTGCTGGCCTCGGTAGGGCAAGGACGTTTGATCGAGATCTGGGAGTCGCTCTTTGCGATCTATAACATTCAGATTGGCCAGATTCTGCTCACCCGCGCCGATCTTGAGAACCGTGAGCGCTTCGTCAATGCGCGCGATACGCTGTTTGCGCTGCTGGAGCACAATATCGTGCCGGTGATCAACGAAAACGATGCCGTCTCAACCGCGGAGATTAAGGTCGGCGACAACGACACCTTAAGTGCCATCACCGCCTGTGCCATCGAAGCTGACAAGCTGATCTTGCTCACCGACCAAAAGGGCTTGTTCGACGCTAACCCTGATGACAATCCCGAGGCCAAGCTTATCCGCGAGGTGACCGAGATTGATGAGCGCATCAAGGCCTTAGCCGGGGGCTCAGGCTCTGACTTGGGCACCGGGGGCATGGCCACCAAGGTTAAGGCGGCGCTCTTTGCGATGAATGGCGGCGTCGAGATGATTATTGCCGCGGGCTCTAATCCGGGCCAAATCCCAGATTTAATTGAAGGGAGAGGCGAGGGCACGTTCTTTAGACCTAAGAAGAGCGCCCAGGAGCAGCGCAAGGTGTGGCTGGCGACCGCGACCATGCCGCAAGGCAAGCTCTATTTGGATGCAGGTGCGGCCGCCGCCATCAAGGAGCGCGGCTCGTCCTTGCTCCCGAGCGGCATCACCACCGTGGTGGGCGAATTTCCACGCGGCTCGGTGGTGGGGATTTATGGCCCGGATGATAAGCGCATTGGCAAGGGCATTGTGCGCTACAACAACACCGAATGTGGGCTCATCATGGGCAAGCGCAGCTCCGATATCGAGAGCATTCTGGGCTTCTCGCACGGCGTGGTCGTGCACCGCAACGATTTGGTACTGTTCTAATTTACGCCTGAGCCGCTCGTACGCCCCAGAACTCGTTACGTCTCGTCCGCTCGTTACGCCCGGCCGCTCGTACGCCCCCAGCCGCGTACTTGCAGCCGCGGTGCCTGACGCGCCCTGCCCGCCTCTCTTATGGGCATTATGGCACCCAGCGCCCTGGGCACAAATGGCGTAACTTCGGGCTTTTATGGGGGTGGGCGCGGCGGGGGTACGGCATATTTTTCGCTTGCAGCTCACCTTTGCTGAGGGCGCTGCGGCCCGAACCGTTTGGTTTCTTGTTATCGATCTCCGTTTTGCCTTTGAGGGAGTGGGAGTCATGGAATTTAGCGTTGATATCACTAAGATGGGCCAAGATGCCTATATGGCCAGCCAATCTCTGGCGGTTGCCCCCACCATGGCCAAGAATGAGACCTTAGCGCAGATTGCCAACATGTTGCGCAAGATGAAAAGCTTCATCATGGAGGTCAACGCTAAAGAAGTCGCTGAGGCGCAAAACCGCGCTCTGCCTGCACCGATGCTCGATCGCATGACCTTAACGGAGGCGCGCTACAACGAGATGGTTGAGGGTATTGAGCGCGTGATTGCCTTAGATGATCCCATTGGCCAAGTCATCGACGGCTACACCGTACCATCGGGCTTAAAGGTGCTGCGGCGGCGCGTGCCTTTGGGCGTAATCGGCGTCATCTATGAATCGCGTCCTAATGTCACGGTCGATATTGCGGCGCTGTGCTTAAAGTCGGGCAATGCCTGCATTTTACGCGGCGGCTCGGAGTGTTTTCAGACCAATCTGACCCTCTATGAGTTAATGCAAGAGGTCATGGGCAATAGCGCCTTGCCTAACCATGCGGTCAACTTCATTACTGCGACTGACCGCGAGTTGGTCAACAAGCTGTTGACCTTAGACGAATACGTCGACGTCATCATCCCGCGTGGCGGCGAGGCGTTGCATCGCATGTGCGTTAAGCACGCCACGGTGCCGGTGATCGTGGGCGGTTTTGGCGTCACCCATATCTACGTTGATGACACGGCTGACATCGAGAAGTCGGTGGAAATCATCATCAACGACAAGATGCAAAAGCCATCGGCCTGCAATGCGTTAGACACTATCTTGGTGCACCGCGAGCGCGCCATTGCACTCTTGCACAACTTAGCCCCAGAGCTGGCGAGCAACAAGATCATCGTTCACGCCCATGGCGAAATTGCCGAGCTGATGCAAGACTACCCATATCTTGCCACCTGCAATGCCGCCGACCTCGATACCGAGTTCTTAGGGTTACACGTCAACATCGTGATGGTCGATGGCGTCAACGATGCCTTACTGCACTTACGCAAGCACAAGGCGATTCACTCCGATGCCATCATGACCAACACCTTGGCTAACGCCGAAGCCTTTACCCGCGGCGCGCCGTCGGCCTGCGTCTACGTTAACGCCTCGCCGCGCTTCTCCGACGGCGGTCAATTTGGCTTAGGCGCGGAGGTCGCGATTTCGACCCAGAAGCTGCATGCCCGCGGCCCGATGGGCCTTGAGGCGCTCACCACCTACCAGTACATCTGCTCGGGCGACTATCTCTGCCGTGAGTAGGCACCGCGCGGCTGCGCTGCTGCGCAGCCGCCGCCCCGCGCCAGCGCACCATGCACCAGGGCATTCCTGCAAGGAATGCCCTGGTGCTTAGGGCCCAACACGTTAGCACAGGGGGCGCCGTGACCTTGCGGTTATGGTGCGGCTATTGTGGGTCTTGAGTGGGATTGGGCTTATAGCGCGGGCGTCCGGGCTGCTTGTAGGCGCTCTGGTAGGCCTCGGGCTCAATGCGCTCCTTGGTGTAAACGTACTTGCCATTATCGAGGCGCCAGACCGTGACCGCGCGCAGCTGGGGATACTGCTCCAAGAACTCTTCTTTGAACAAGATGCGGCCGAAGGCTTGGCTCTTTTCGACGATGCCGACGACTTTTTGGCCTGAGATATAGCGCTTCTTGGTCTCTTTGTTGTAGCAGCATTTCCCGAGCGCAATCCGGCAGCGGATTTCTCCGGTGGTTTTGTTGACGCGCTTTTGCGCAATGAAGGAGGGAACGTTCAGCTCCTCCAGACCGTATTGGGTATGTGGTGCCATTGACCTCAATTCCTCAGACTGCAAAGCCCCGTTAGGGCAGCGGCAACTGCCAGCAGCTGCGTGGCATAGTTGCAAGGCATAGGTGCGTGGCATAGTTTAGCAAGATTTGGTCGATGTTGCTGGACAAATGGCTTATTTATGCTGTTTTTATATGTTGTCGAGCGGTGGCTGTGACATTCTGTGCTAACATAAGCCCACCGGCCTATTTAGGCTCTGGGATGTATTGGCTGGACTTTAGAGTTCTAAGGTCGTATCCGTTTGTGGTATCAGGTTGCGCTGGCCGGTGTTAGTTTGAGCTGAGCGCGCGCTCTTCCCTCTCAATCGGCTGTTGGCAACCGATTGAGGAGGGGCACATGCCTGACCAAAACTTAACTACGTCTGACCCCATCTGCTCTGCCGAGGCAGCGGTGCTGGGCCCTGACTGCGCCGGAGGCGCTGAGCTTGACCTCAGTGCCGCGCCGCCCATTGGCGCCGACGATGCTGTGCAAATCAGCGCCTTTGAGCAAATCCTGGAGCGCTTTGAGCAAAACACGCTGACTGAGCGCGATAAGGGCACCGCCTTTGAGCTCTTAGTACGTGAAGTTCTAAGCCAAGCGCAGCCATGGTGTGAGCGCTTTGAGAAGGTGCAAACCTACGCCGAGTGGGCCCAGGAGCACCCGGAGCTCTCCGGCGGCGATGCCCGTGATATCGGCATTGACTTGGTTGCGACCAACCGCGCCGAATATGCGCAAATTTTTTTAGCTAATACCCCCCCCCCAATCGCAAAAATATACGTACACTGCAATACAGTGTAAATTCTTCGGACGCGATCAGTACATCTCCAAGAGCCAAATAGACTCCTTCCTGTCCGCCTCAGAGCCGACATATTTCACCCACCGCATCTTCGTCTACACCGGACGCCTCTCCGAGCACGCGCACAACGAGCTCATCAACCGCCCTAAGCACGTCGAGACCATTAGCCGCTCTGACCTGGAAGAGGCTAACATCGAATGGAACGGCTTTCTCAAGACCGGCCGGGTTGTTATTACCAAGCGTCAGCTACATGATTATCAGCAAGAAGCGCTTGAGGACGTAGTTGAAGGCTTCAAAAGCCATAACCGCGGCAAGCTCATAATGGCCTGTGGCACGGGCAAGACTTTTACCTCGCTCAATATTGCCGAGCGCCAGACCAATAACCGTGGCTTTATACTGTTTCTGATGCCATCTTTAGCGCTGCTGTCCCAGACGCTCTATGAATGGAAGCGCCAAGCCAGCGCCGCGATGACGGCCTTTGCGGTGTGCTCGGACAGCAAGGTTGGCAAGTCCGGTGACGAAGACGACTTTGCCAGCTACCTGCGGCCCTCGGACTTAAACTTTCCGGCTACCACCGACGCTCAGAGCTTAGCCCAAGCGGTCAACGCTGCGCTGGAGCGCAAAGGCCCGGACTCGGGCCTGACCGTAATTTTCTCGACCTACCAGTCACTCGATGTTATCCACCAAGCCCAGGTTGACTACGGGTTGCCCGCGCTTGACCTTATCATCTGCGACGAGGCGCATCGCACTGTTAAGGGGTACCAAAAGAGTGATGTTAGTGATGAGTCTAACTTCAGTCTCATTCACCATGATGACTACATTAAGGGCAGCAAGCGTCTCTACATGACCGCCACACCAAAGATTTACGGCGAAGCTGCAAAACAACAGGAAAGCGATGGCGAAGCCATCTTGTACTCGATGGACGATGAGAAAGTCTTCGGTCCTGTTTTGCATATCTTTAATTTCAACCAAGCAGTCGACAAAAAGTGCTTGGTAGATTACAAGGTCATTATCTTGGTAGGTGACAAGTCGCTCTTGCCAACTGACGAGTCCTTACTTGACTTTTCCCAGAACCAAGCCGCTAAGGTTGTGGGCACATGGAAGGCACTCAATAAGTATGGCGTCAGTGACCTGCTCTCAGGTGATGAGCAGCCCATGCGCCGTGCAGTCGGTTTTGCTCAGATTATCGACTCTAAGGGAAAGTACGATAAGGCCGGTTCCAAGCAGTTCACCAAGTACTTTCAGACCGTGATTGAGCGCTATCGGGCGCATATCGCCGAGCTTAGCCTCACCGACCCCGAGGGGCGCGCCAGCGAGGAGTTTGCTTACCTCAGTGAGCACAACTTGGTGTGCGACTGCGAGCACATCGATGGCTCAATGGATGCCATCAAAAAGGGCCAATTGCTTGATTGGTTACGCGCCGAGCCTGAGGACAATCACTGCAAGCTCCTGTTCAACGTGCGCTGCTTAAGCGAGGGCGTGGACGTTCCAGCCCTCGACGCGGTGGTCTTCTTAAGTCCGCGCAAGTCACAGGTGGATGTGGTCCAGACCGTGGGGCGCGTGATGCGTACCGCTCCGGGCAAGAAGCGGGGTTATGTCATCATTCCGGTGGTGACCAACGACTTAGAGCATCCTGAGTCGATCTTCGACAAGAACCAGAGCTTTGAGGTGGTCTGGCAAGTTCTCAATGCACTCAAGTCGATCAATCCTGATGATGTCTTGTTTGATGGGAGACTTAACAGTATTCACGAGCGCATTGAGGTCATTTGCGTTCAAAAGGACAAAATCAAGGGTAAGGCATCAACAAATTCTGGCCCTCGTTTATCTAAGCCCAAAAATTCAAAACCATCTGATGATGATCAGGAGATAGGTCGGCAGGGGACTCTATTTGATGTTGATAGAGCCATTGAGATTGAGGAAACGATTAAGGCGGCTCTTATCAAGAAGCTTGGTAACCGCAAGGAGTGGCAGGACTGGGCTGAGGACGTCGCGGGCATCTGTACCGAGCAGGTCAAGCAAATCAAACAGTTGCTTGAAACCAAGGCTGACCCTGAGTTTAAAGCCGCTTTTGCTCAGCAATGTCTCGACCTTAATGACTCCATCGGCCAGCACTTAGCACAAGACGAAATCATCGAGATGCTGGCCCAGCACATCGTGGTTAAGCCGGTCTTAGATGAGCTGTTTCGCGGCTTCCCTTTTACTGAGCACAACCCGATTGCGCGCGGCCTCACCAACATGTTGGAGCTACTCGATTCAGAGGGCTTGGCTAAGACCAATTTTGAGCTCAGAGCCTTCTACGATAGTGTTGGTATTCGTATGAAGGGGGTTGAAACCATTGAGGCTCGCCAAACAGTCATTGTCGACCTGTTTGACCGCTTCTTTAAGGTGGCTTTCCCCAAGCAGCAAGAGAAACTCGGCATCGTCTACACCCCAATTGAGGTGGTTGACTTTATCAACCACTCGGTCAACGACATCCTCAAGCAAGAGTTTGGCGTCAGCCTCGGCAGCGCGGGCGTGCATATCATGGATCCGTTCACCGGTACTGGCACCTTCATCACGCGCATGATGCAAAGCCCAGAGCTCATCGCCCCCAACGAGCTGGAGCACAAGTACCGTAGCGAGCTCCATGCGCAGGAAATCCTGCCCCTGGCTTACTACGTGGCCGCGATCAACATCGAGTCGGTCTACCACAGTATCATGGGCAAGGACGCCAAGCACTACGAGCGCAACCGCGTGGTCATCCTGACCGACACCTTTGCTGAGGTCGAGGATAAGGCCAATCAGGTCAAGGGCTCCTTTGGCGAAAACTCGCAGCTGCGCGACGCGGTGCGCGCCCTGCCGCTCGAGGTCATCGTAGGCAATCCGCCTTACTCAGTGGGGCAAACTAGTGCCAACGACGACAACCAAAACGCCAGCTATCCTGAGCTCGAAAAGCGCATTGCTGACACCTATGTTGCCTCAGGTGAGAAAGTTAACATGAAAAGCTTGTATGACTCATACATCAAAGCTTTCCGCTGGGCCTCGGATCGCCTAGGTGAGCAAGGTGTTATCGCCTTTGTCTCCAATGCCGGATGGTTGGATGGTGCTGCCGCTAATGGCATGCGGCGCTGCTTACAGCAAGAGTTTAGCTCGGTCTACGTGTACCACCTCAAAGGCAATGCGCGCAGCTCAGGCGAACAGCGCCGTAAGGAGGGTGGTAATGTCTTTAGTGAAGGTAGCCGTGCTCCAATTGCTATCACGGTCTTGGTCAAGAACCCGCAGGCTCAAGAGCAAGGCAAGATCTACTTCGCGGCAGTAGGCGACTACCTAACCCGCGAAGAGAAGCTGGGGCAGCTCAAGGAGCTGGGCTCGGTACTTAATGCCCCTCTCACCGAGATCACCCAGGACGCCCATGGTGACTGGCTCAATCAGCGCCGCGACGATTTTAGTCACTTCATCACGGTCGACGGTAAGAAGACCGATGGCTTAGCCATTTTTGACTCTTACTCTTTGGGGGTGGCGACCAATCGAGATAGCTGGGTTTTCAATGCAAGCAAGGATACTCTAAAGCGCAACTTTACAGGTTGCATAGCATTCTACAATAAGCAAGTTGAGGAGCTTAAGACCAGCGGCCCTGCGAGTTTTGTCCGTAACAATGACGATACCAAGATTAAATGGACCCGTGCCCTAAATAACCAACTTCAAAAAGGCAGGACATTACCAGCCTTTAATGAGCAAACGACTATTGGTGCCTTGTATCGTCCGTTTTTTAAGCAGTGGCTCTACAACGATAAAGTGTGGATTGAGGTGCCGGGTCAAATGCCGCAGCTATTCCCTTTCAACGGTGCCAAAAACCTAGTAATAGGCACAGCATGTGCTGGCGCAACTAGCTTTAGCTGCTTAATGAGCTCTTTTCTTGCTGACTTACACGTCTTAGAGTCAGGTACCCAATGCTTCCCGCGCTATCTGTACCGCAAGGTCGGTGAAGTCGCGTCCGCTAGTGCGGCGGGCGGGCTGATGGCCGGGCTGGAAGAGCCTGAGAGCGCGGCAACCTCGGGCGTGGTGGTCAACGGCTATGAGCGTATCGATGCAATCCGTCCCGAGGCGGTTGAGCACTTCAAGAACGCCTACCCAGAGGAGGCCGCGTCCATCGACGTGGATGCCGTGTTCTACTACATCTACGGTATCCTGCACAGCCCGGATTACCGCGCGACCTACGCTAACAACCTGCAAAAGGAGCTGCCGCGCATCCCGCGTGTTGCAACTTACGCTGAGTTTAAGGCATTTGAGGATGCGGGGCGGGCGCTCTCTCAGCTGCATGTGGGCTATGAGACGGTTGAGCCTTACGCTGGTTGCACCCTTAAGTACGCCAAGGGCAAGAGCTCTGATAACATGGACTACCGCGTCGACAAGCTCAAGTATGGCAAGATCAAGGGCAAGACGGGCAACGCCGCTAAGGACAAGTCTATCATCGTCTATAACGATGCGCTGACCATTACCGGCATCCCGCTTGAGGCGCAGGAGTACGTGGTTAACAAAAAGTCGGCCCTCGACTGGATTGTTGAGCGCTGCGGCGTCTCCGTCGACAAGGCCTCGCGCATCATCAACGACTACAACGATTACGCCACCGAGATGGGCGATGAGCGCTACATCCTCAATCTCATCCTGCGTGTCATCACCGTGTCGCTTGAGACTATGAAGATCGTCAAGGCGCTACCGCCTTTGACCATCCATAAGCTTGACCAATAGCGCTTTGCGCTGAGGATTGCGCGCATTTGCGCACAAAAGGCAGCAGAGCTTCAGCTCTGCTGCCTTTTGAGTTTGGAACACGCGCCGCAACACTTGTCGCAGCTCACGCCGCGGCAAGCGCTGCATCGGAGCGGGCGCTTGAACCCAGCGTAGCGCGTGGGTAGGGCGTCGAGTAGGGCTGCTTTGTTTAAAAATAAAGTTCTGTGCTTTGGGGCGTGGATTGTTCGCTACAATGCGGTGTAGGCTTGCAAGTTACACGTTAGAGGATGTCTATGCTTAAGAACCTTGATTTTGTGCCGCGCGTCGTTGAGGTCTGTAAACTCGATGAGCGCCAAACTCGCCTGTTTTATGGCTGCGTGGCCGATGCGTACGGCTATGGTGGCATCTCAGCGGTGGCAATAGCCGCCAGATCTCATAACAGCACCGTGAGCCGGGGGGTACTTGAGGTGCGGGGCGAGCTGGAGCTACCTAGGGACAATAGAATACGCCGTAAGGGCGGTGGGCGTCGGCGGGCAGCCGAGAGGCAACCGGGCTTAGAGCAGGCACTCAGAAAACTGGTGGCTCAGCACCTAGTGCGTGACTCGCCGTACAGTCTCCCTTACGTGGGATTAAGCTTGCGCCACATCAGTGCTTTGCTTAAGGAACAAGGCTTCCAAGTAAGCCACGGCTACATTTGCAAGTTCCTGCGAGACAATGGCTATCGCACCAAATACATGCGTCGCTCTTAGTTGGTAGTTTGCAGTAGGTTGTTTGGGCCAAAAGACTGCAGAGCTTCCGCTCTGCTGCCTTTTGAGGCTTCATGGTGGGCGGACGCCTTGCGCCGTTAGGCTCAACGGCGCCCAAGGTCAGCTTGGCTGGGAGCGGTGGGCGCGGCGCTTGGGCGGATGCTTGTGGCGCGGGGAAACAGGCAAATTGTGGAAATTGGTCTGTTAGTTAGAGCGCGGCAGCGGGCTTGGCGCATGGCGTGGCGCGGGGCTTGGGGGATGTTGGGCTTTTTGTGAGCAATATCGTATCTTGCTCATAATTTTGCGCAAAAGACGTTGCAGCGCTAGCGGGCATGTTCTTTAATGGGGACATGTGGATATCTCTATTTGTAGAGTAAGGGGGAGATATGTCCTATAAAGTGTTAGTGCTCTTAAAGCCTACCGAGGAGCAACCTGCGCTGGAGCGTGTTGCTGAGTTTGCGCGCTTCCTGCCGTCGCTCGAGGTCGTAGTGTGCCGGGTGGTCAGCGATTTTAGCGATGACCAAATCCCTACTTTAAAAGAGCGCTACGAGCGCGAGATCTCTTCCTTAATGAAGCGCTATCCGAGCATCGAGCATTACGAGACCTACATTACCTTCTCTAAGAATGTGCCGGAGGCCTTCTGTAACTACGCTAAGCTCAAGTCCAAGACGCTGGGCATGGCCGTCATCTCGGCCAATAAGCGCAATACCCTGCGCGATATGTTCGTCTCGCCGCTCGATTCGCAGATTATGAGTAAGATCAATCTGCCTTTATTGGTGGTCAAGGACGCTCACGCACCGCAGCATTTAAGCCGTGCCATCGTGCTCGCCATCGACTTTGAGGAAAACGAGCACGATAAAATGGTCGACGAGGTGCTCTTTGCTGCCGCTAATTCCTTTGCAGAGCACTTCAACGGTGAGGTTCACGTCTTAAATTGCGTCCCACCGATCCATCGCGGCTTAATGTCGGGCAAAACTACCGAGTCGGTCATTTTAGGTACGGATAAGCCGATTACCCGCGCTGATGTCCATGGCCGCGACTTAGCCACCTTTGCTGAGCAGCACGGCATTCCAACTTCGCACTGCCATATCGCAGAGGGCCGCGTCGATGAGATGATTCCTAAGGTCTGCCGTAAGCTCGAGGCTCGTATGGTCTGCATGGGCATGTCGACTAAGGACGGCGTATTAAGCGCCATCGACCAAAGCGCCAGTGAGCTGGTGTTAGAGCAGATTAAGGGCGATATCTTCATCGTCAATCGCAATATCAACATTGACGACTTAAGGGCCCAACAAGAGAGCCGCGAGGCGGCGGCCGCTGAAAGCTAAGCCATGGGCTGAGCCGTGCACTAAGCCGTGCACTAAGCTGTGCCGCTTACCCTTAAGCTAAGCTCTAGGCTGAGCCCTTGAGGCTAAGCCTAAGCCCCTGAGGCTAAGCTTGGGGACAGACTGAGTTGTTTGAACTGCCGTGGTACCTGCCAAAGGCGCTGCGGCAGTTTTGTTTTGATCTTTTTTTGCTTTTGAGCAGCAGGAGCCCGCTACGTAGTATGTTGGGTTTGGGGCTTCTGGTTGGTGGGGAGAAATTATGGCGGAGATTGTCATCCGTCCGTTTGAGTGGCAGCGTGACTTGTGGCCTACGGTCGAGATGGTCTATCAGGTCTGGTTTGCCGATGCTAAAAGTGAGATGGCTGGGCGCTTGAGCGCCTGTAACTTCCTCGTGCACTATTTGCGGCAGGGCACCACCTTAAAGGTGGCCTGTGAGGGCGACACGATCTTGGGCGTTATGGCCTATACCAATAAGCGTGAGGCGCCGGTTTTATCCGCGGCGCGCAGCCGCTTTGTGGCGGCGCAAGCGGCGCTGTTGGAGGGGGTATGCATGCTGGGAATGTACCTCTGGCCGCACAGCTCGGTGCCGCGCCTGTTCCATGAGAAGTTCTTTGTCAATTATCAGCGCATGCGCGCCATGGTGGCGCGGCCGCAAGACCCTGAGCTCTTGCTGCTCTTGGTGGCCGCCGCGGCCCAAGGCAAGGGCGTGGGGCGTAAGATGATGCAGGAGGTAGCCTCCGACCTGCGGGCGCAGGGCTTTAGCTCCTACTATTTGCTCACTGACAGTAGCTGCAATTGGGGCTTCTACGAGCGTATGGGCATGACCAAGACCTTGGACGTGGCCATGAATTTTGGAATCCCGCATGTTAAGGGCTATGAGCACTACCTCAACATGTATCTGCGCGCGCTGATTTACGAACAGGCGCTCTAACAGGCGCTCTAACAGGTACTATAAACGGCGCTTGAAACGGAGCGGGGCGCAGCTTAAAACGCGTGCGGCGGCCTGGGGCCGCCGCATGCGTGCGCCCCCACGGCTGGGCCTGAGCCCAGCTTTGGGGGGCGACTGAGTTGTCTTCCTGAGTCGTCTGCCTTAGACGTTGAAGAGGAACTCGAACAGGTCACCGTCTTGGACGATGTAATCCTTGCCCTCAGAGCGCAGCTTGCCTGCTTCCTTGGCCCCGGCCTCGCCATTGTAGGTGACGAAATCGTCGTAGGCGATGGTCTGGGCGCGGATGAAGCCGCGCTCGAAGTCCGAGTGGATGCGTCCGGCCGCCTGCGGTGCGGTGGCGCCGATCTTGACGGTCCACGCACGCACTTCCTTAGGACCTGCGGTAAAGAAGGTCTGCAGGCCTAATAATTGGTAGCCCGCGCGAATTACGCGGTTTAAGCCCGGCTCGGTTAAGCCTAAGCTCTCCATGAACTCGGCGCGGTCGGCCTCGTCCATGGTGGCAAGCTCAGCCTCAATGGCGGCTGAAACTGGGACCACGATGCTCTTTTCGTTTTGCGCATATTGCGTCAGCGCGTCGAGGTATGGGTTATTGCTAAAGCCGTCTTCAGAGACGTTGGCGATGTACATCATCGGCTTCAGGGTTAGGAAGTTGAAGCTCTTTAAGGCTACTAAGTCTTCCTTGGTGAAGTCGACGGCACGCAGCATCTTGCCTTGCTCTAAGGCCGGAACCGCCTTCTCTAAGGCTAAGACTTGGGCCAGCGCTTCCTTGTCGCCACCGGTGCGGGCGCGCTTATCCAGACGAGCTAAGGCCTTGCTGGCGACATCTAAGTCGGCGATGGCCAGCTCGGTGTTGATGACATCGGCGTCGCTGACGGGATCGACTTGGCCGTTAACGTGGATGACGTTAGGGTCATCAAAGCAGCGCACGACGTGGGCAATGGCGTCGGTGTCGCGGATATTGGCTAAGAACTGGTTGCCCAGACCCTCACCTTGCGAGGCGCCCTTGACTAAGCCGGCGATGTCGACGAACTCCATCGCGGTCGGCACAATTTTCTGGGGCTTTACGATCTCGGCGATCTTGTCTAAGCGTGGATCCGGCACTGGCACAATACCAGTGTTCGGCTCGATGGTGCAGAACGGAAAGTTCTCCGCGGCAATGCCAGCCTTGGTCAGGGCGTTAAATAAAGTGGACTTGCCAACATTTGGCAGGCCTACGATACCGCAGTTAAAACCCATGTCTAAACTCCGAATTGTTGTGGCTTAAAGCCGTTGATGGCACTGGTGGCCTTGGCAATGCCGTGAGTGAAAATAAGTCCGATCTGACGGGAAGCGGCGTCTAACGCCTCTTCTAACAGCGAGCGATCGGTCGGGGCCGGACGGCCTAAAACCCATGAGTAGGTGTCAGGGCCCTTGCCGATGCCAATGCGCAGGCGATAGTAGTTTTGGCTGCCGCCTAAGTGGGACGAAATTGATTTTAAGCCGTTATGCCCGGCAAGACCACCACCAAATTTGAGGCGAATGGCGCCCGGGTTGAGGTCGAGCTCATCGTGCAAGACCAAGATTTGCTCGGGCATAATCTTGTAGAAGTTGCACACCGCCCCGACCGCACGCCCTGACTCATTCATATAGGTGGTTGGGAACAGTAAGAAGACCTCGTGGCCTTCCATAGTGCCCCGGCCCAGGAGCCCTGAGAACTTGCTTTGCGGGCTAAGCTCGATGCGGTAGCGCTCGGCAATGAGCTCGAGCAGGTCGACGCCCATATTGTGGCGGGTGTGGGCATATTTGGCGCCCACGTTGCCTAGGCCCACAATTAAGCGAATATCAGCGATATCGGCCATGACTTAACTCCGTTGAGGGTTCTCTGATTGAGGTTCTGGTTCCAATCGAACCACGCCGTCTCGCTCCGACTGAGGGAGCGCGCTGAGCGCTTGTTGCGCCGTGCGCCCGCTGTCGGGGAAGGTCAGCTTGGGGTCTAAGGCGCACATCGGCACTAAAACAAAGGCGCGCTCTTGGGCGCGTGGGTGCGGAATGGTGAGCTGAGCATCGTTGATTTTAGTGTCCTCGGCCCAGATAAGGTCGAGGTCTAGGGTGCGCGGCCCGTTTTTGAACAAGCGTTGGCGCCCAAAATCAAGCTCAATTTGCGCGAGCTGCCTATAGAGCTCATGGAGCTCTAAGCTGGTTTCCACCAAGAGCGCTGAGTTCACAAAATCAGGCTGATCGAGGTAACCCCAGGGCTTGGTGCGATAGCACGGCGCCGTTTTGAGTACGGTGACGTGCGGGAGGTTATTGATAGCAGCCGTGGCCTGTTCGAGGGTGGTAAGGCTCTCCCCGAGGTTGGAGCCCAAGGCGATGACAACTTGCATGAAGCTTCCTTGCCGGTGTAGCCAAGCGGGGTGGTTAAGCAGTGCAGACAAGACAAAGCCAAAGCATAAGCTTTGGCCTTGCCGAAATGAGGTGCGCAAAACGCACGAAGTGAGCACGGCGCTCAGTGGTGCAGCGCTCAGTGGTGCAGCGCTCAGTGGTGCGGCGCTCAGTGATTACAGCGCTCAGTGATTGCAGCGCTTACGGCTCGAGGTTCATCGCGCGCCGCCAGTCACGGGCCTTGTTCATGCGCTCTTGGCGGTCGGCGTGAGTCTCGTTGAAGTTCTCAAAGCTGCCAGCCTCCGCACGGCCATTGCTGCGGCGCTCCTCGCGCTTGTTGTAGCTGCGCTCGCGGCTGCTGCGACGGCCTCCGCGGCTGCGCTCGTGTGAGCCCCGCTCCTCGTTGCTCTTGCGACGGCGCTCGGCGTCAGCCTTGCACTGGTCGTAGTATGGCTGCCAGAACTCGACGCGCGACTGTAAGTTCGGGTCGAAGTGGGCGCGCAGCTTGAACAGGTCGAAGGCGGCCCGGAAAGCATGGTAGGAGGTGGTCTCCTTGACATACTTTTCAGGATCCTTGGACTCCAAGAGGAATTGCAGGCGCCACAGCAGGGCGATGGAGCGGATGATGTTCTCCGGCATCGCGGTGATGCGGTACTGCATGATTACGACTTGGGCCGCGAGGAACGAAATCAAGCTCTTGTAGTTGATGTTGTTGGCGCTGACCATCAAGTCATCGCGGATCTCGTAGAAGGCCCAGATGAACTCATTCCACAAGATGATGGAGTACAAGAAGTGCGGCTTATTGCACTTGCCCTCGGCAAAGCGCTGGTCGGTGCTAGCAAAGGCGTAGCTTAAGAAGTCGCGGCAGGTGCTCGAATTTAAGAGCATCGGCGAGATGGTGAAGAGCTGGTCGAACAGGTTCAAGGCGGTTAAGACCTTGAAACTGGCTTGGGCATGGCCCGTTAAGAACAGCTTGTTGATCTCGTCGTACATGCGGGCCGGCGAGACCGAGCGCAAGAAGGGAGCGCACGGAGCGATTTGCTCTAAGGTGCGCTTGGAGAGCTTGAAGCCCAGCTTGGCGCTAAAGCGGGCCGCGCGCAGAATGCGTACTGGGTCCTCGCGGTAGCGGGTCTCCGGATCGCCGATGATATCGATTACGCCTTGGGTTAGGTCATACAGACCACCGTGGAAGTCGATGAGCTCACCGGTTTGGATGTCGAGGTAGATGGCGTTGATGGTGAAGTCACGCCGCAGCGCATCTTCCTCTAAGCTCGTGCCATAGCTGTTGTCACGCACCAGCATGCCGTCACGATTGACCTGTACCTCAAAGCGCTTGCCCTCGCGCGAGATCGCCGCATCCTCAACTTGCAGCATTGGGGCATTGCCACCGCGGAAGGTGGTCACCTCAATGGTGTCGTTGTTGGAGTAGATGATGTGGACGATCTTAAAGCGCTTACCGATGATGCGCGCGTTGTTGAACAGACGGCGCACTTGCTCCGGCGTGGCGTTGGTTGAGACGTCAAAGTCCTTAGGGGTTTTGCCTAATAGAAGGTCACGTACGCCGCCGCCGACTAAGTAGGCTTCAAAACCGGCTTGCTTTAAGCGCTTGATGACCTTGATGGCAAATTTGGAGATCTGGTCAGTGGGCAGCTGGTGTTGCTGGGCGCTTAAGACCAGCTTTTTCTGGCCGTACTTGACCACCTGAGCTTTGTTGTTTTTTAACAGGTCGCTCAGACCAGGGAGTAAAGCAGAAATTTTTGTGTACCTCTGTCTGTACCCAAAACACTGGTTCTCCTAATATTTTACTCCGAATGCTCTTTTACTTGACTTCCATGGGCCCACCGTAACCGTTTGTGAGCATCTGACAAGGTTGAACCTCAAAGGCAAGTGCAGCGCGATTTACTTCCGTTGGGAAGGTCTCCCATTGGGAATGTTCCCATTGGGTCTCCCGGTGTGGGGTACCACTCTTAGGGGGTGTGCTGTCGCTTTAAGGCACGGTAGGCTAGGGCAGTCCGAGTAAAATATCAGGGGAACCGTCGAGCGGCCAAAGGATAAGTCAGAGCGCCACTTTGGAGCTTGTGACCAGAGCGTGGTTGGGCCTGAGGTGCTCAGCCATGGAATGCGCGCTCTAGAGTGAAGACAAAGTTGGGATAACCTAGCCCAAGCACGCCGGGATCAAGTGCTAGTGCCGTTGACTCAAGGAGCGTTGACTCAAGGAGTGTTAACTTAAGGAGTGTTAACTCAATAGAGTACGGGCCTTGAGGGGTGCTGGCGGCAACTGCTAGCAGTTTCTCTCCGGCTTGCTTAGCGGCAGTGGCGTGCCATGACGCGGGACTGCGCGCTTGGCGCTATTTGGTTAAGGCTGCATGCTACCAGCGCCGCTGGTAACTGGGTGCACCTTACCCAAAATATGGCGCATTATAGCATAAGCGCTTGCCGCGGCAGGACGGCTGGATCAAAGCGCGCCGCGGCATAAGAAAGCAGGGCGCTAAGCTCGCTCACCTCATGAGGCGAGGTCGGCGGGGCTTGAACTTGCCCGCTGTGGCGAAACTTTTCTAAGCGCTCTTGCACCAAGGTGATGAGCGTAGGTTCTGCTATGACCTGTAATAGGTGCAGGCACAGGCGTAAGGACTCAAGCGGGGTGAGGAGATCTAACAGCGCGGGAGCATGGTTTTGCTTGGAGAACTTGTGCCCGCTGTGCTGCTCGAGCACTAGGGGCAAATGGCAAAATTTGGGGGCGCGGTAGCCCAGGAGATCATAGAGCGCAAGCTGCAAAAAGGTGGCGCTGATAAGATCCGCGCCGCGCACCACCTCGCTGATGCCTTGGCGCTGGTCATCTACCACTACCGCAAGGTTATAGGCAATGATGTCGTCGCTGCGTTTGAGCACAAGATTGGGGGCAAGCTCAGCTTGGTAGTCTTGTTGATAGATCGTCCCGAAATTGCCATCAACAAAGTAAGGGTGGGCCGCGAGGGCTGTGCTCAGATCAACCCGAATGGCTTGGTGCGCCGCGGGCTTAAGGTGCAGCGCTTGGCACGGGCAAGGCCGTTCTTTTAATAGCGCCCGGGTGCAATTGCAGCGATAGGCCGTAGGCAGCTTGGTGATGGCCTCAAGGTAGTCGGATTCATGCTGGGTTTGAATCAGCACCGGCTCTGCGCTCTCAAGTCCCAGTTGCTTGAGCTCGCTTAGCATGACGGGCGTGTTTTCTGGGGGGCAGCGCGGACGGTCGAGGTCTTCGATTCTGATTAAAAAGGTGCCGCCGTGGGCCTGAGCACACAGATAGGAGCCGTAGGCGATAAGGGCACTGCCTAGGTGTAGGCGGCCACTGGGGGATGGGGCAAAACGCCCGCGGTAGGGGGATGACGGGGCCATGTCTTTTCGTGGCGCGTAGGGCGTAAAAAGCGCAAGGCGACGGCGGGCCCGGCCCGTCGTCGCCTTGGGTGAGGCACAAAAGCTGAGGCTTAGTCGCCTAACTGCTTTTCCTTGATCTCAGCTAAGGACTTGCAGTCAACGCACAGATCGGCCGTAGGACGAGCCTCAAGGCGCTTGATGCCAATCTCGACGCCGCATTGCTCGCAGTAGCCAAAGTCATCGTTATCGAGCTTTTGCAGGGTCTTCTCGATCTTCTTGATGAGCTTACGCTCACGGTCGCGGGCGCGCAGCTCTAAGGCAAATTCCTCTTCTTGGGAGGCGCGATCGACTGGATCTGGGAAGTTAGCAGCCTCACTCTTCATGTGACCGACGGTGCGATCGACTTCGGAGCGCAGTTGATCACGCCATGCCGTGAGGATCTTACGGAAGTGCTCTTTTTGAGCCTCATTCATGTACTCCTCACCTGGCTTCTCTTGGTACGGCTGTACGCCGGCGATGGCTAAAGGGCCCATCGACTCTAAATTATCATGGGTATTGGTGCTCATCTGTCATCGGCTCACGCTCAACGCGTTGCCGCCTCCTAGTTGCATGATCATCGTGAAGCGAGCGAACTCGCTTTAACCAAAAACCGGGCGTAGGGGGAGCCTACGCGTCACGGGGCTAATCCTAACTGGGTTAACCGCGTTAACCAAGTTAACTGAGCTTAGTGCCCGTGCTGTTTTTTACTGTCACGCCTTGAGGCTCAGCCCAATCGGTCAGTTAGGTTTTCCGTGCCAGCAAAAAAGTGATCCCTATTTTTGAGGCACGCATTATCCTGAAAACTATGATGCGGCGCAAGCTTAACATCATAGTGGTGTGAGAGATCTTACCTTTTGCACAGTTAAGATCGGCCTTGTGTCGCAAAACGGGCAAAAAATCGCAGCTGGGCCCGGCTCCCAGTGGCTGGGGCTCGCTGGGGGTACAACCATATCCCGCAGCTGGGCTTACTTGCTGCCCACGGTGGTGCCGGACGCAAGCGCGGTGGTGCGCTGCACTTGCGCCCCGCTAGGAACGCGGCTTAGTTGGGCTGGGCTAGGCTAGGCTAGGCCGTGGCTGGGGCGACCGCCCGCCCTTAATTTGTGCTAAGAGGCCTTTGTTAT
>DXIF01000181.1 GCA_019113025.1 Candidatus Anaerobiospirillum stercoravium
TATGCAGCACTGCGCACCGCGCTGGCACTGAGCTTTAACGGCTCAGGCAGTTGGACTAGGATGAAGTTACGGTGTCCTCCATCTTGGGCATTGCACTCCATCACGGCTTGGGCGGTGGTACCTGAGCCGGCAAAGAGATCTAACACCGTGAAGTCCTGCCCCTGAATTAAGCTAATCAGATACGCGATCAAGCGCACCGGCTTGGGATAGCTAAACGGACAGCTGGTAAACAGCTCTTGTAAGTCCGCCTTGCCCCGACTGGTCCGGCCAAAGCGCTCCGAGTCAATTAAGAGGCTGCGGGGCTTCTCGCCTGCCTTGAGGTAATTCTTGGTGTAGACCTTGCCGTCTTTGAACACTAGCTGGTCATAGTTTTGCGCCACCTTGTCCGCGCTCCAGCGCCAGCACGCTTGCTTGCCCTTAATAATGCGCGGGTGGTAGACCGTGCCATCAGGACCGGTGATGGCATAAATTAAGGACGGACTAAAGCGCAGCGAGGACTTATCCAAGGTGATGAGATTGTAGCGCCCATGCTCATCGCAGTACGGGTAATCGCGGGCATCGGGATTGGCCCCAAAGTCTAAGCCCAGCGCAACTTGGCTTAAAGCCTTAGCATAAACCAAGATGTACTCGTGATCTGTAACCACGTAACCTGAATCGTTGGAGCCACCCTGCTTCTTTTTCCAGACCAAGGTGCTAACAAAGTTGTCCTCGCCTAGGACTTCATCCATGATGAGACGGAGATTTGCCACCTCGCGCTCATCGATCGAGACAAAGATCGCGCCGTCGGCACTGAGTAGCGGTGCCGCCAAAAGCAAAAGCTGATAAAGCATCGAGCACCACGGCGCATGCACTTGGCCCCGTGCCATGCGCTCAGACTCAGCCGTAGCGCCCGCTTTGTTCCGGCTCCCGCTACGCTCCCGAAACTGGTCATGGTAGACCAGCTCATTACTGCCTGAGTTATAAGGTGGGTCTAAATAGATGAACTTAATGGCGCCGCGATAGCTGTGCTGTAAGAGCTTGAGTACAGTGAGATTGTCGCCCTCAAAGAACAGATTGGCGCTGCGCTCAAAATCGCTACTAAGGGCAAGGTCCAACTGCAAGCTCTGCGGGGCAGCTAAGGGCGCGTACGCTTGTTCCCGCGCTGCGGTCTTGCCGGGCCAGCACAGCTGATAGCGTTCACTCTCAGCGCCCCGCCCCCCAGCCTCGGGCGCCGTGCTCAAGCGATAGGCGTCAGTCAGATAGGCGAGGTTGTAGGAGTCATAACTATTTAAGCCCAAGCGGGCTAACAGCTTGGTCACGTCCACTTTGAGCGCAGGCACGCCATTAGGCGCGCTGTCATAAACGCACTCCGGGAAGAGCTGCGCTAAGCGCATGATGTTATGCGCCTTATCACCCAGCGCCGCCCCAGAGCCCGCACCCCACGCCCGCGCTGCGGGGCGAGGCGTAGCAGGCGCGCCCGAAGGCTCGTTCCCAGGAGCTACTTTAGAGCTAAGCTTAGAACCAAACGCAGAGCGCGGGGCAGCAGCGGACATAACAAATCCTCTCATGTTAGTGGCGCAAAGATAGCACAGATAGCCGCCAAAAGTTGCCCCCGCTCCAAACTGATAGGGTCAACCACCGCTCGCCTCTTTTAAAATTGAGCACTTAACTCACCTTTTATGAATTGGGTAAAGTGCTTAGATCAAGTACTCAAGACATGCACTTGCGGCGGCTGCGCATAAGGTTCCGTCCCCTCATCCAGCGCTTGCTTGAGCAGCGCACAACGCTGAGGCTCACCTAAGAGCACACAATGCGCCGACACTCCAGCCGTGGCCTGCTCAAGATTAGCCAAATAGAGCAAACGGATGGCGCAACTAAGGGCAGAACTTGGAGCACCCGAATCGGCCCCAGAACTTGGCGCCGCGGCGCTTTCTTGCTGCAAGTTCTCCGGCAAGATGAGTGAGAGTGGCACCATCCCCTCTTGTTTGAGCTCAGCGCGAAAGCGCTTGAGACGGGGAGTATTGTTGCCCTGCAGCCCAAACCAGATCCGGTTATCCGCTTGCGCTTGAGCCAACGCCGCCCGGCTTAAGCGCCAGCACGTGCCCGGGGGCGGATAGACCACACGCCCTGAGGGCGTAGTAATGGGATAGTCACACTCAGGATTGTAGGTCTTAACTGAGAGATCGCCTGAGGTCCAGGGACCGCGGGGATCTTGATCGCGGTTGCAGTAACGCCCCTCAGCGGCCGCGGTGCGCGGCAGGCGCCCAAGCTTAAAGTCAGAACAGGCCGCATACATCAAGATGAAACTTAGGGTTTCGGGCTGCAGCGGCGGCAGCACATCCCCCTTCTTTTTGCGCCCCCGCTTAGGTTCAGATGGCAGATTAGTCTTCGTAGCTTCAACCAACACCCCAACCAAGCGCTCAAGTCCCAGCACCTCATCGGCCAAAAGCCGCACCCACGCTAAAGTCGCGGCATCAGGGCAGTGCAGATAACATACCCCACGTGTAGCTAAGGAAGCTTTAAGCGCCCTCAGTTGCCCTTGTACCTGCGCAGGCGCTGTATCACGACCTAGCGCCCAATAGACCAAATGTACGCGCGCAGGCAACTTCAGAGCCCCCAACGGCCACGCCCCCGACGGCCACGCGCCCTTGGGCGCAATCAGCTCATAGCGCTCACTGGTCCTAACCGGCGGCAGCGACGTGCCTTCGATGTCGGCAGTCTCACGCGGCACCACGCGTAAGACGCGCAGGCCCCAAGCACGCTCACTAACCGTGTTAGTAACACATAAATTTTGCGGCTTTCCCCTCCCTAGCGTATGTTTATTAGAATTAATTTTTTCAACTGGCGTACCATATTCCCCAGACAACATCAGAGCTGAACTGCTCAGAGCAGTCTGAACCGGATGCTGCTGGAGTACTGCTTGCGGCAGGTGCACTGCTTGCGACCGGGGAGCTGTTTGCGGTGCGGCCTCAGCCAGCTGTACCCTGACCGCAGCTAAGCGCTTGAGGCCAATCTGGGCAATATCGTGAAAACCAGCGTGAAAGGCCGGAGTCTTGGGCGCACAGGGCTCAGGGCGCTGAACCAAGATAAATTGACGCGCGCCCCCATCGGCGGCATTAAGCTCAAGCACCGCTTGCCCAGTGGTGCCAGAACCGGCAAAGAAGTCAAGGATAAGCCCGGAGTTATGGGTCGATAGCGTCAGTAAGTACTTGATCAAACGCACCGGCTTGGGCCCGTCAAACACCCCAGAGTCCAGCAGCCGTTTGAGCTCATTGGTACCCTCTTGGCTATCGCCGACTAAGGTGCGCCGTAAGAGCAAGCGCTGAGGCCCAACCTCAGGCGGAAGAGTGCAGCAAGCCCGGCGCAGCTCCCAGCAGGTACGATTTTTGGCGTACATGAGGATGTAATCGTGGCTGAGAGGTACCGTCTTAGCGTCGTTTTTGGCGGCATAGGCACGCTGCCACACCATGGTGCTGATGAAGTTATCTGCCCCCATGACCTCATCTAAGAGCAGCTTGAGGTTGTGATACTCATGATCGTCGATCGAAAGGAAGAGCACCGCATCGTCAGCCATGAGCTCACGTGCTAAGAGCAAGCGTGGATAGAGCAGCGCGCACCACTGCGCATGATAACGTCCCGCGTCCCCAGCCGCCGCGCGCCCAAGCCAGCGCTCATAGGCGCTGGCGCTTAGGACAAAGCTATCGGCATATACAAAGTCCTTACCGGTGTTGTACGGCGGATCGGCATAAATGACCTTAACTTGCCCTTGATAGCGCGGCAGCAAGAGCTTGAGCACCGTGAGATTATCGCCCTGCACATAAAGGTGCGCCGCCTGGGATGTACTACCTTCCTTAGACGTACTACTTACCTTAGACGCACTGCTTACCATGGATGCACTGCTAAGCTGCGAGCAGTCCGGATCTGGCTCCAAATGAGCCTTAGCCGTGCGCACCGCCTCCTGCCACGCTGCCGCTTTGCCCGGCCAATTCAGATAGCACGCCGCGCTCCCAGCGCCCCAACCAGCGCAATAAGTGCCGTCGGCATCGTAGCCTGCCAGGCCTGCCGCTAAGCGGCGCGCCAGCAGCGCCTGAAGCGTCGTCACCGCAGCGGACCCACTGAGCTTAGGCTTAATCGGGTGATAATCCTCGAGCATCCTTCTCTCCTCATTGTCGCGCCAGCATACTCAGAATTATCCATGGGAGCAACTGACCCCAGGCGCGGTCCACATGCGCTGTCTCTAGGCGCTGCCCCCTGCTCCTCCTTTGCCTACCGCTCTTCATTTTTTGCCTGAAGTTATCGAGCCCAACCCTAGGCCCAATTTGGCCTATAGTAGACCCACCATTATTGTTAGAGGATCTGTCATGCAAGTGCGCAAACTGCCGCGCGGCGCGGAACAAATTAGTGTGATTGGCTTAGGCTTGGGCATTGCCAAGCCCGGCGATGATGTCAGTGCCTTAGTACGCGGCGCCTTAGAGCGCGGCATTAACTACTTCGATCTGTGCTGTGCTTACGAGAGCACCTGCTCTCAGCTCAAGGAGCCTTTTTCGGAGGTACCTCGCGAGTCGTTTTATACCCAACTGCACCTAGGAGCTGTGTTCAAAAACGGCGCCTACGCCTTTAGCCGCAAGCTCGATAAGGTGCGGGACGTCTTCTTGCACGAGATCGATAGCTTTGGCCTGGGCTATACCGACTTTGGTATGCTCCACTGCATCGACGAGGAGAGCGACCTCAACTACGTCTTAACCAAGGGCATCTACCAATTAGCCCAAGACCTCAAAGCTCAAGGTATCATCCGCCACTTAGGCTTTTCTACCCACAATCCTGCCATCGCCCGCAAGCTGTTAGAGTTAGGCGGCTTTGACCTCTTCATGTTCAGCATCAACGCTGCCTTTGACTTTAAGCAAGATGGCGAATTGGCCCTAGGTGAAACCTCCGAGCGTGAAGAGCTCTATCGCTTAGCTCAAGCTCAGCAAGTAGCGATCTCGGTGATGAAGCCTTTTGCCGGGGGACAATTGCTCCAGGTCCAAAGCTCGCCCATTGGCGTGCCCTTAAGCGTAGTGCAATGCCTGCAATACGTCTTAGATCGCCCTGCCGTCGTCACCGCCATTGCCGGCGCCTCCAAGGTTGAAGAGCTCGACGACTACTTAAAGCTCTTTACCGCAACGCCTGATGAGCGCGATTACGGCGCAGCCATGGCGCACGCGAGCGCCGCCCCGAACCTCAAACGCTGCGTCTACTGCAACCACTGCGCTCCGTGCCCTAAGAAGATCAACGTCGGCCTCTGCAACAAGTACTACGACTTGGCCCTCATGGGCGATAACTTAGCGCGCGAGCACTACCTCAACTTAGAGCACCACGCGAGCGAATGCAACGACTGCGGTCACTGCGTCAAGCGCTGCCCATTCAAGTGCGACCAAATCGCGCGCATGCACGAAATCGCCGCCTACTTTGGGCGCTAAGCAGGCGCAGCACTCAAGCCCGGCCCTTAAACTAGGGGGCGAGCCCCCCTGCTAGGGGCGCAACCCTAAGTTAGGGACGCGACCCTAAGTTAGGGACGCGACCCCCAGCTAGGAGCGTGATCCCCAGTTAAGGGCGCGGCACCAAGTACATCAAGCAGCGGCGGCAATCGGTTACGACATCAAATTGGTGCTTACCAATCTTGAGATAGTAGCCTGTGGTGCTGCCGCCGTCTTTTTTACATCGGCCATGGTTTTTAACCAAGCAGTGACGGCAAGTCATCACGGCTTGCGCCTCAAGACGCGCCGGCGGCGGTGGTAACTCACCGTTAATCTTAGTTAGTAACTCCCGGCTGCGCGCATTGGTCAGCAAGCGCCGATCGATTTGCCCAGCGGAAAACACCGCGACGGTAGCATCAGTGGTTGGCGCCGTCCCCGGAGCGCTGAGCTGCGCACAGAGCGCGCGCTGCGTGAGCGTCCCTAAATCAGACGGTAACCCGGCAAAAGGTGCACGGGGATTATTAGGATCCAAATAAGCAGCGCCCTGCGCTAAAGCTTGCGCCCACGTGCGGGCCGCGGCCTCTTGGTAGCGCTCGAGCGCCGCCCGGCGCAATGCATTAAAGGCCGATAAGGCCATGCGTCCCAGAGCGTCAGGGCCCGGCGTAACCGTTATGTCCGCAACACTCAAGCTTAACAACTCATCCCCGAGCTTAGTGAGCTTACTCAGTGCCACCTCGTACTTAAGCTCGGGCACGCCCTCGTCCTCAGACCACGGCGCTCCAGCTGCACCGCTGCGCCCCCAATCATCGGCAAAAGCCACCGTCAGCCCTTGAGCATTCGCAGTTAAAGTCGCATGGAGCTTAACCTTGCAGCTTAGGGCCTTAGGCTGATTGATCGCCTTAATAAAGAGCGTATCGACATTGCGCTGCAAGATCTGACCTACCTTTAACGCCGGGAGCGCTTGCGCTAAGCTCAGATAAACTAGCTCCCCGGCGCGCGCGCTGACTGCGCCCTTAGGCGCCGCCGCGCCTTGAGCGGCAGCGCCCGCCCCCTGAGCGGCATTAGCCCGTCCCTTAGCTCTGCCCTGAGCAGCCCCTTGAGCCACGCGCGGGGCTACACTCACGGTATTGCAGCGAAAACCGCTGAGTTCACCGTGCGCGTCAAAGAAGGTAAAGCTATCGCCATTGGCGATAGTCGCGGCGCGGGCTAGCTTCACGCCTACGCTCAAGCCCTTGAGCGCTACCACCGTGCCGATGCGCTCACCGAGGCTCTTGGGAGTACGGATATCAACCAGCGCGCTGTTATCACCTTGCAGATAAGCGCTGGTAAAGCCGCGATTAAAGGTCTTAGTGACATCAGGCACAAAGGCCGCGTGCGCAAGTCCCAAGGCGGCACGCCGGTACTGCCCTGAGCTTCTTGCAATAATGGCATCAAGCTCTTGGCGGAAAGCTGTGACTTGATTGACCACATAGTCATGATCTTTGAGCCGCCCCTCAATCTTAAAGGACGAGGCTCCAGCTGCGACCAAGGACTCAAGCTGCGCCAAGCGCAGATTATCCTTCATTGAAAGCAAGTGCCCTGAGGCCACCAGCTCATCGGACGCAGACGCCCGCTCACAATGATAGAGCTCCATTGGCAGACGGCAAATCTGTGCGCAGGCACCACGATTAGCGCTGCGTCCTATCATGTACTCAGAGATAAAGCACGCCCCCGAGACGCTGACGCACATAGCCCCTGAGACAAAGACCTCAAAGCGCAGGTCGGGAAAGGCCTGCGTACACTCCCTAATCTGCGCCAAGGAAAACTCGCGCGGTAGCACCACCTGCGCCATGCCCGCGGCCTGACACCAGGCAATTTGCTCGAGGCTTTGAACGTTCATCTGGGTGCTGGCGTGCAGCTCAAAGCCCTGTGCCTCCGGCAGGGTCAACAGCGCCAAGTCCTGGACAATCAAGGCGTCAACCCCGGCATCCTTAGCCGCACGCAACAGAGCCGCCACCTGCTCTAACTCATCATCGTAGAGCAAGGTATTGACCGTCAGATAGACCCGCGCCCCGAGCCGATGCGCCAGCTGCGCAAGGCGCGCAATATCGTCCATCCTATTACCCGCGGCCGCGCGCGCACCAAAGCCGCTGCCGCCAATATAAATGGCATCAGCGCCTGCTTTGAGCGCCGCCACGCCCACTTCGTAGTTTTTAGCGGGTGCTAACAGCTCTAAGACGCGCGGGCGCGTCTTAGCGGGCTTGCGTGGGGGCACTTGATCGCCCATCTGTCCGGCCATCTGCGCAACCATCTGCTCAACCATCTGATTCTCCTTGGACCTTAAGGCCCTTATCTTGCCGTGCGCCCTATGATCTTGCAAGAGCTGCCGCTGGAGCTACCAGAACCGCGGCCGACGATTGTGCCCCAACTTGTGCTCCAATTTGTGCTCCAATTTGTGCCCCACGCTAAGTTTGGCTCAAGGGAGACCCAAGTCAACCCTAATTAACATGACCTATGATTAACTCCAAGGTTAGCACCCAGAGTGCGCAGGCACCGCGCGTGTCTCCCCATTGGATTTGTTAGAATTGAGGTGGTGGTTATGTCTAAGATCAATAAGACTGTCCTGGCAATGGCTCTGGCACTTCCGTTATGTGGTGCGCTCAGCGCAAGTCAGGCTCATGCTGCGCCATTAGGAGGCTGCGCCGTGGAAAATGCTAAAGTTGAAGTAATAGGTCAAGGTGAAGTTAAGGTCATGCCTGATCGCGTCCGCCTTAACTATAGCGTCAGCTCAATCAAGCCTACCGCTGAAGAGGCCCGCCGCGAGGTCGAGAAGACCGTGACCGCCTTTGCCGACGCCGTTAAAGGCTTAAAGCTGGAAGATAAGGCCTTTGTCGCCGACTCGATCAACATCTTCCCGCACTACGTTTACAACAATGAGGCCAAGAAGCAAGAGCTGCAAGGCTACGAAGCGCGCCGTAATGTCGATATCAAGCTCACCGACTTTGCCTTAATCGGCAAGATCAACGATTTGGCGATGGCTGCTGGTATCAACCAAATCGCAGGCTACGAGTACAGTGTCGCTGACACCAAGAAGTATGAGCACGAGGCCGCCAAGAAGGCGATTGAAGACGCCAAGGTCAAGGCTCAGCTCTTAGCCGATGGCTTTGGGGTTAAGGTCGGCACGCCATGCAATCTCTCGTTCCAAAACAATGGCATCGCCGTACTGCGTAATGCCGCCCCACGCGCCATGGCTTTTGCCGCCGCTGCCGCCCCTGACAATAGCGTGCCCAGCACCTATAGCGTCGAGCCAATCGTCATTTCGTCCTCGGTACGTGCGGTCATGAACTTAGAAGAAAAGTAGGCTGCCCCAACATAAGTCTTCAGCACTGAGCGCAAGGTGCCCTAGGCCACATGGCCTAGGGCACCTTGCGCTTGGCGCCAAGCAAGGCCACAGACAAGCGCTACACCTAAAGCGCGTGCGCTGCAGGCAGCAAAAAGGGCTATCGCGGTGCGTATAGCCCTTTTTGTGCCGTGCAGCTGACCCAAGAGCCTAAGGCTCTGGGCATCTTACTTCTTGTGCAGCTGACGTGCGCCCTCAGCAGTAGAGATAACTAAGTCTAAGCTGCTCTCACCATCAGCGGCAGCCTCAACACCAGCGCCGACTGCACCCTCTAAAATTGGGGCATCAGCGATCTTGACGCGGGAGCGTAATGGCTCATCTAACATGGCGATGGCAGCTTGCGAGCTGATGACGCCCGAGCCTAAGTCGGCTAACACAACAACACCCTCGCCTTGATCAGCACGCTTAATAGCGTCTAAAACGCGCTGTGGGTCGGTGCCTAAGCCGCCTTGAGCATTACCGCCAGCTGGGAAAATTGGCATCTTGGTGCCATCGCGTGCGGAGATCTGCTGAACCATGTCGCAAATGCCTTCGGCCACTTTGCTGCTGTGAGATACGACCACAATACCAATCATTGAAGACTCCTTAGAAAGTTTCACCTTAGTCCGACTGTTCGTGACGACTAAGCAAAAAATATGACCAACAAGATTGACCGCCCAAGTATCAACTTTAAGTTAAGTCCACTTGTGGTCTGAGGTGCAAGCTTGAACAGTTAGACGAAGTAGCGATGCAGCCTGCGACGGCACCATTTTAGCACTAGCACCGCGGCAACGACACAGCCCCCGTAAGAACACCACGCTACTGCAGGCACAAACAGCTCTTGCCTCAAAGCGCAAGCGCCTTACCTGTAGCAAGTTGCTGGTCTTGCCGCGTTCCTATTATAGGTCAAGTGCACGCAGTGCACATCACACACTGTGCGCACCAAAGCGCCCCCAACCTCAGCTTAGCCCCGCACCACACCGCCGCAGCCCCTTATAAACATGCCCCCGCCCTAACCCCAACCTGGGGACTTTAACCCAGGCGTGAGGCCACTCGTCGGACAAGATTAAGGAGCACCGGGCTGTGCCAGCAAGAATTTAAGCACTGACAGCCACGTCATAAGGTGAGCGTGCTGCCACAAGGGCCCCGTGAAGTTTACCCCACCCACCTAGCACCAGAGCTCGAACCTAGCACCATAGATCGAATCTAGCGCCATAGCTCAAACCTAACGCCGCTAGCTTGAATCGTCGTCTTAGCAATTCTATACCAGTGCCCCGGATCGACACTGGCAATTATCGTCGAAATGCTAGTGAGCTAACGCTTTTGCGCGGCTAAGACTCGGGCTGGTCTGCCGCGTCGGCCTTGGGGCGTAAAAACGGCGCATTGGCCTCATCCGAGTCGGGCGCTGAGTCCACCACTACCTCCAAGGTCATGGTCTGCTTATGCGCATTTCTGACCACAGAGTGGCGGCGGCGCAAGCGCTCGGTGCGCCCTGCCCCCTCCTCTGCTAAAGCATCAGAGCTCCCGCTCCCAGCTAACACCGAGTACAGCTTAGGCTCGGCCTGCGTCCCAGCGCTAGAGGCTGGCACCACCTCAGAGGAAAACACCTCAGATGGCATCATCGCAGGCAACGGCGCCTCGCGGGACTGAGCTTCAAGAGACTGAGCTTCAGGGATAACCGCCCCCGCCGCGGCAGGCGCTAGAGTCGGAGCTGGAGTCGGTGCGGGCTCCTTGACCGCAGAGTCCTGCGGCGCGGCCACGGCGGGCATATCAGATGGGGTAGGCGCGCTGCTCGGCTCAGCAGCTGTGGCGCTGGACTGCGCAGCAAGCGCGACGTCCGCGAAGGGCGCGGCGTCCGCTGCCGCTGCCGCGGACATCGCATCATCTTGCGCAAAGACCTGCGCTTCGTGCGCGGCGTTGGCAAAGATGTGGTCCAGCGTCGAGCGCTCACTAGCACTGAGCTGATCTAACATCTGCGCCATGCTCTGCTGCGACTCAGCGATCATGCGCTCACGGCGCTTTAACTCAAAGCTCTCCTTGACCGGGTAGCGAATCGAACCATAGACCTTAGCAAGGCGCTCTTGCACCGCCTTTTCGCCTATGGACGAGAGCTTGAAGTCATGCTGCTGCTCAATAAAATCACTGAGCAGTCCCGGGGCAATGCGCTTACCGGCAAAGTAGTCGAGCACCGAGGCGTAGCATGGGTACTGGATAATCTCGACCACCGAGATGCGATAAAGCTGGCCATAAGGCACAATCCAAACATTGCCGAGATTTTTGCAGTAAATGCCGGGAATATCGATGCCCTCGTTCAGCTCTCCGGGCTCAAGCTGACGCAACGCACTGTGCGTTACCGCCTGCGGGGCGGCAATTACCATGACATTGGTGAGACTGCGATCCATGCCCATGCGCCGGTCTAAATTGCGCTGCATAGCCGAGTTTTCGCGCCGGGAGGTAATAAACTGGGTGGTCTGACGCTGGGTCACCAGCTCCGCGCGCTCATCTTGAGTCAGACGATTAAAGCCCTTCATATAGCGCTTGGACTTATAGGTGTCGCGAATTAAGTCAGCAAGGAACTGCGAGGCGGTGCAGCCCCACAACAGCGCCATTTCCTTGAGCATGCTGCGCTCTTCGTCGGTCAAAAAGAAGCCCACTTGGCGCTTAACTTCGCTTGGATCCTTACGCGGACGCCCCGGACCGCGGCGCGGCGCATCAGGATCAGCACTCTTGCCTGCGCCTTTGTCCGCGCCTTTACCTGCGCCCTTGCCCGCACTCTTACCCTTAGCCTTGCCGCGGCTGCGCTTGTCCTGAGGCGATGTCGCACCATCCTCAGCACGGGATAGCGCGCTGGCAGCAGTTGCTGCGCTCGGATCTGACGGCGCAGCGCTGAGCGTCTCCGGCTCGGCGCTGGAGCCAGCGTCATTTGCGGGCGATACAGTTACGACGGGTTTGGGCGGTAAGGCCATAACAGCTCCTAAGTTAGGGCAAACAAACGACCCACCAATGGTGAGCCCTGACGACCAGATGACTTGCCACCAATCAGTGATACTTGCGAATTACGCTGATGACGGGGCCGATGATAGTGACCTCAGCGCCTTCGTCAATTTGCACCGGCTGGTATTGGCTATTGCACGGCACCAAGCGCGGTGGGGGGCCCACCTCAAGCTTTTTAATGGTGAACTCACCGTCAATGGAGGCGACCACGACATCACCCGAGCGCACTTGAATGCTCGAGTCCACTAAGACAAAGTCGTCGGGCATGATGCCCGCTTCGATCATTGAATCGCCCGTGACCTGATAGACGTAGGTCGAGGACGGATGGCTCACCAAGAACTGGTTGACGTCGAGGTTGCCATCGATATAGCCACCATTAGGCGAGGGAAAGCCCGCCGGAATGCTCTCACAGGCCACCGGCAGCTCCAAACGGCTGTGGGCCGGGGGCACTAGCCCCAAGGATTTAACACGATCTTGGCTCATAGCAATCGGCGCACTGCTGACACCAACTAAAAGTTAGGATCAACTAATGGCCCGCCGCCTCCCAACAAAAACAAAACACAGCCCCCTACGGTCCAAACAAACTTAGCCTAGGTGGGCATACCGGCGCGCCTGCCCCTGTTGATGTAAACCCACCCCCCACCGGGGCGAACTCAACGCGGTCGCGCTAGCTGAAGATCTTACGCAACTTTGAAAAGAAGCCCGAGCTCTCGGCGCTCTTATTGACATCAAACTCGTAGGCGATGCCTTGAAACATAAAGGCCAAGACCGTGTGCTCACCGTCAGGGGTATCGTTGATGCCCTCAATCACCTGACGAAAGTTTGAGTTGTAGGTATAAAAGTACTGGCGCGAACGCTGGGTAATAATCTCGCACAAGGTTTTGCGCGCCTCGGTCAACGACGCGGCGTCATTAGGCGAGGGCACATGGGCCAAATCGCTCCAAGCAAAGCCGGTGATAAACTCGATCCACTGACGCAACTGCGCGGGCACCCAGCACGGGGCAAAGGGATTTTTGGCCTCAGCTAACAGCTCGTTAATCTTGTCGGTAATGTGGTCGATGCACTCATTGTACTCGTCGACATTACCTTGGATGGTGAAGCGGCGCAGCAACACGGTATCGCGCTCACGCAGCTCACGAAACCAAAAGATATTACGGTTGCAGCTTAAGCTCTCGCGCACGAATATGAGATCCTCATCCTCGTTGTAAGGATAGTAGCCGCCACTTTGGCGCGTTTTGGCGAGTTTGCGCTGATTGAGCTCATGCTTTTGATAGAGCTCATCGAAGTCATAGTGAGCCTGTTGCTGCTCAAAACGATTTTGCAGGAACTGCTCAACCAAGGCGCAGATCAAGTCGTACTTATGCTTGGTGACAATGAAGTCGGCCAGGTGGGTGAGCAAGAAGGCGGCAAAGTCTTCTTTGACCGATTGCTGCAAGGTGTTGAACTGGCCTTGGTGCAGCGCAATGATGCGCGCAAACTTGATGCGCTGTTGGCACAGAGCATAGAAGGTCAGCACCATCAGGCGCTTGGGCAGCGCAAACAGGCGGTAGAAGATAAAGTTGAGCATCGCATCTTGGTCGACAATCTTGACCTCGAAGCTACGCTCGCGGGCAAAGCGCCAGTCATGGATATAAAGGCGCACCCGATCCCAGTGTACATACTCCGGCAAGCGCTCTGAAAAGTAATCGCAAATCGCCGGTGCGGGGATATCGGTCAGCTCCTTGGCCTGAGGGTCATACCACGGCTCAGGAATGTCCGCCAGCGGCCAGTAGATCGACTGGGAGAACTCACTATAGCCCTGAGGCGGCCGCTGTTGCAGGCGCAAACTATTGTGCAAATAGCTCCAAATCGCCATTAAGGCGCGCGCCCGCTTCATAAGCGGCGTGTAATGGCAATTACTGCTATCGACCACGGGCAGGCCCATGTAGTCGAGCATTTGCTCAATGGTGGTAGCTTGGCACGCGCCATCGTCTCCGGCAAAAACGTCTTGCCAGCGATTTAGGACACTAAAGCACCACGGGCAATTGGCAATCAGGGTTTGAATCGGCTCAAAGTTGGCACAAAAACAGACCACGCTCTTATCGCGCAGATAGTCGGCATTCACAATCTCGCGGAAGGTCGGGTAATCCGAGCCTTGCACCATCGCGCGCTCAATGCCAAAGCTCTGAGCCTGATTCCAGCGGATACGATTAAAGATCGGTAACTCTGGCCGGATATAGGTGTGAACATAGACCTGCGGCAGCGACTGCTGATCTAAGACCTTGAAGATCACCAGCTCTAACGCGCTCTCGGGCTCGCCCTCGTTGGGCACGTAGACATCAACGATATATAACGCGTTTTCTCGAGTCATCTCGTCACCCCGAAGACCAACCTAACCTCAAGCTGCGCTCCAACCTACTAAATTGCACCAGCAACTTGAGCCCTATGCGCGACCACCTGTGCGACACCAACAGCCACCAAGCGGCCTGCGCTTGGCACCAAACAGCACACGCTCGGAGCAGCGGTTCAGCTAAAGAGGCGGTTCCGCTCGATCAGCGGTTCCGATCGATCAGCGGTTCCGCCAGCTCAGCCCGCACAGCCCCATGCGCACTATTGTGCCTCGTCCCTATTTTAGCAAAATTGCGATCAGGCACCATGTTAGGCACCATGCGGGCGACTCAGGGGCCCCTGAGCCCAGCACCACGAGCCACGAACCAGTGCAACTCTGTGCAGCTCAGTGCCGCCCCCTAATAACGACAAAGCGCAGAGCCAAGGCCCCACGCTTGCGCACTAAAGAAAACCAGCAGCGAAAAATGCTGACTTAGCCCCAGCCCTCTTTGCACCGCACGGTGCGGGCAGTTGTCCGGGGCGTTATCACTGAGCGCGCTGCGGCGCAACGAGCTGTTAGTACTGGTCAGCCGGGGCCAATAACGAAGCTGGCCCTGAGCTTGGCTGCGGCTCATCCATGATGTAAGCCCCGCCATTTTGCTCTTGCTGCACCGGCGGGACATAAGTCGAGGAATTGGACTGGCCGGAGCTGTAAGAACCATAACGCTGCTGCGGCGCATAGGTGCCGTCAGAATTGCTGTAGTCTTGGTAATTAGACGTGCGTTTAGGCTGATTGTAATTGCCACTACGCTTTTGCGGCGAGACTAAGATCGACTCTTCGTCGTTGGCACCATTGCCTTGGTACTTTTGCTCATCGATGTAGTCGAAGATATGGTACACCCGGCGCACGCCACTGACTTCCAGCACCTTATTGATAGCGCGCACGCTCTCGTCCTTAGTGACAATGCCCATTAAGTAGACATTGCCATTCTCGGTTACGACCTTGAAGCGGTTGGAGGAAATGTCCTTGCCAAAGAGCAACTGGGCCTTAACCTTGGAGGTGATCAGGGCATCGCTTGATACGACGCTTGCGGGCACCGGCTTTTGTAAGGTGGCGTAGTTGTAGACCTTACGCACATTCTCGAGGCCTTCGATCTGCTTGACCACCCACTTGATGTAATCGCGGTTAACGGTCTGGCCGGTAATGAGCACATTGCCGTTAAACGAGGTGATCGAGATGCTGGTGTCTTTAGGCTGGGAGAGCAAGCTATTGGACTTTAAGATCTCATAGCCCTTTTGCTCGATGCCATCGTCATCAATCATGGTCGAAAAGCTGCGACTATCCTGCGCGACCGTAGCACCGCCCGCAGCCCCGCCCCCGAGCAAAGCCACAGCACAGCCGGTGGTCATAAGCGGCATCACCGCAAACAGTACAACCGGAGCAATCAGACGCAGGCGACTCTTACTTAAGCTACTGCCAGCAGGAGCACTATTAAGTGCCGTAACGTCAGACGGATCTTGAGTCTGAGCAGCGTTGCGCAATGCCATGACCTTACTCCTTACATTGATGACGACCAAACGCATACCAAACGCATCATAGCGCCGCAAACTTAGCGCTAACCTAAGTCCGTAGCGCCAACTAAAGCCCCAAGCTCAGCTCGGTTCTAAGCTTCAACCTGAGAGCTTAAGAGTTAAGCCTGCTTGGACTTGATGTAGTCCATCGCCGTGGTGAAGACCTCTTCGATGCTCAGATTGGTCGAATCGAGCACTAAGGCATCCTCCGCAGGCTTTAATGGAGCCACTGGACGATTGCGATCACGCTCATCGCGCTCAGTAATCTCCTTTAAGATGAGATCGAAGTCAGCTGGTTTACCGGCCTGCTCTAACTGAAGCTTGCGGCGCTGCGCGCGCACCTCAGCCGAGGCATCCAAGAAAATCTTAACTTGGGCATCAGGGAATACTACCGTACCCATATCGCGGCCATCAGCGACTAGGCCCGGCTCTTGGCGGAAGTCACGCTGACGCTGTAACAGGGCTTGGCGCACTAGCGGGTGAGCTGCGACCTTACTTGCATTTAAGCCGCACTCTTCAGTGCGAATAGCCCGGGTGACATCCTCGGCGCCTAACATGACGTGGACGCCATCAGACTCAACCTTAAAGCTCAGGCTTAAAACCTGGGCCTCTTGCACCAAGGAATCCTCATCAAACATAGCCAGGCCTGCTTTGCGGGCTGCATAGGCTAAGACGCGGTAAATTGCGCCCGAATCGAGCAGATCGTAACCTAATGCTTGCGCTAAACGGCGGGTCAACTCGCCCTTACCAGCACCACCGGGACCATCAACTGCAATGACAAAGGCCTTAGCCATGGATCTTCCTTAGGATTAACTACTAAACCAAACACAAAGGGCGCAACTAGGCGCAGCTATGCGCAAATTAAGCGCAACTAAAGCGCAACTAAAGCGTAGCGGCTGAGCCAAGCTAAACGCGGCACAGCCCCACTTAAGCCCGCATCAAGTGTAACAACTTTACCCCAGTCAGGCAAAAGCAAAACACTCAGCTTTGTAGCTGAGGCACAAAACTAGGAGCGGCGCCGCAGGCGCCCACCTGCCGCATGCGCCCCACTCTGATGGCCTTGGGGGAAGCCCACTTAAGGCGCACCAAGCTTGGCTCAAACTTGGCTCAAGCTTGGCTCAAGCTTGGGCCAAGTTTAGCCCATCACCGCCGATGCGGCGGCTTGTGTATAATGAGGGCGCCCGCAAGCGGGCGCACGCCGCGCCGCGGCCTGCTATTTTCTTTTTTGGTTTAGTTTCAAGATCAAGGCATAGGTAATTTGTCGTGGCTGAAAACGAAATTTTAGATCGTAGCCCCAGCGCCCTGCTGCCAAGTCGTTTTGGCATGTTTCACATCACCGTATTCCGGGATCAGCATTTACGCGAGCATGCCATGATCTATCTGGGCGATTTAACCAATGGCGAACCGGTGTTAACCCGCATTCACTCCGAGTGCTTAACTGGTGATACCTTAGGCTCACTGCGCTGTGATTGCGGTTTCCAGCTTGAGGCCGCCTTGCGCAAGATCTCCGAACAAGGCCGCGGCGCCCTCTTATATATGCGCCAAGAAGGCCGAGGCATTGGTCTGTTCAATAAGATTGCTGCCTACAAGCTCCAAGACGGGGGCTTAGATACGGTCGACGCTAATTTACGCTTAGGCTTTCCGGCTGATGGGCGCAGCTATAGCATCTGCGCTGATATGATGCGCGCGATGGGCTTTAGCAAGATCATCCTCATGACCAATAACCCCGCTAAGATCAAGGACATCTCGCAGCATGGGATCGAGGTGGTAGCACGTGAGCCCCTTGAATACGGCGAAAACAAGTACAACGAGGACTACCTGCGCACCAAAGAGCGCAAGATGGGTCACCTCCTGCACCATCAAGACTAAAGCAAGATCTAATCAAGCAGGATCTTACGGCACAGGGCACACTATGGTCATTGAGTTTCAGGGCCGCACCATCGCTACCGATGATGAGGGCTATCTAACAGAGCGTCGTGATTGGTCGCCTAAGCTCCGTGATTTTATGGCCCAGCAAATGGGCCTGACTCTCACCGCTGAGCACTTGATCATCATTGATATGGTGCAGCACTATTACGACCAATATGCGGACACGCCCCCGATTCGTGGGCTGATCAAGCTCTTGCGGCAACAAGGACATGCGCAGCTCGCCGACTCGATTAAGCTGGCGGTACTGTTCCCCGAGGGCGCGGCCAAAAGCGCCGCCAAGCTCGCCGGCCTCCCCAAGCCGGTAAAGTGCATCTAATCCCCGGCGTCAGAGTGGCAAGACGCGCTAAAGCAGCGCAGCGCTAAAGCGGCGATGCAGCAAAGCGGTAAAGCGGCGCAGCGCAACGTTACCCCGCGCCCGCCCATAAACTGAGCGCCCCTCCTAATTTAGGAGGGGCGCTCGCTTCCAAATGCGTTAATCCAAACCAGTTAGCGCTAGGCTAAACCTTGCTCTGCTTGGAATCAGCGGCGGTGGTCACAGGTGCGCTCGCACTACCGGGGGCACTCTTAGCGATGGCCTCGCCCTCAGACATATGAGCAAGTCCCACCTTTAAGTACATCACCATCGACCAAATGGTCAGAACGGTCGCTAAGATCAAAAGGCCCACAGCGGCGTAGATCATAGGCTCGTTGACGCGCCAGACCAATAAAGCAATGGCGGCCATTTGAATCGTGGTTTTCCACTTACCCACCCAATTAACCGCCACCTGCGCGCGTTGACCAATTTCTGCCATCCACTCACGCAGCGCCGACACTACGATCTCGCGGGCGATGATGACCATAGCCGGGATCGATACTAATAAATTCATGTGCGGGAAGAAGTCGCCCACATGCACCGAGTAGTACTCGACAATCAGCACTAAAGCCGTGCACACGATAATTTTGTCCGCGACCGGATCTAAGAAGGCACCGAACTTAGTGGTCTGCTTTAACTTACGGGCTAGGTAGCCGTCGAGCAAATCGGTTAAGGCCGCAATGACGAAGACTATGGCCGCATAGAGATTACTGCTCGGGGTCGGGTAATAGAACAGCCCCACAAAAACCGGAATCAGGACAACGCGCAATATAGTCAGGATGTTGGGCAGATTAAACATAGAAAGGGGTCTGCTATCTCATTCACCACCGCAGTGAGCTCAGCGCCCCAAACCACGGGCGTAAGCCAACCGCATCGATCAGCACCACAAGCATCAAGCACCACTTCTATTTACGGCGAGGTAAATGAAGAGTGGGCACCGACCATAACAAAAACCTAAGCTCACATGCGGGCGCCGGGCGCTCGCTGTCATAGTTAATTATATGTCAGTGCATTGGCCTTATTGGCCTCAGCGCGCAAAAAATGCCCTCAGCTCCCGCTGCCGCGGCCAAAGCCTAGCTTTGGCCCAGTGCGGGCGCCCCAAAGATAGCGCGCCCCAGGCAACACGTCCCAGGCAGCAACAGCCCCAGGCCGCGAGCCGCGCCGCCGCGGCAGAGTAAATTTCACCGCGGCCGCGGCCAGTACGGCATTTTCTTTGCGTGCCCGCCACGGTGTAAAATTAAGCAAAATGGCTTTGACGCCATCAACGGGTCAGATTTTTCCTCAACCAAACTAAGGAGCGATTTATGGCGCTTGATACCAGTAAGGTCCCAGTTGCCAAATCTTTTGTCGTGACTGATTATGAGTCAGCCCCACAAGGCGCGCTCACAGCTGCCTTAGCGGCGGCGACCCAATACGCCCGTTCGGTTGAGGGCATGATTACCGCAGCGCTCTACGCTAAGCACATCACCGAGTGCTTAACTATGACCCCAGAAAAGGCGCAAGCGCTAGCAGAGCAGCGCGCTCACAGCGCGCAGGCCGCTTACACCGCCGCGCAAGAAGATGGCACCGCCATCCCCAAGCCGCAAGTCTGCCCACAAATTGCCTGTGAGGTCATAATCCCAGAGGGCCACTATCACTGCCCACCGCTGACCTTGCCCTCTAATATTCGCCTCAAGCTCTTAGCCGGAGCCGATCTGCATATCAGCAAGGCCGCCAACGAGGCAACACCACCAGGCTCCCGCGGTGCCGCCATCACCTTAACGCGCATTCACGATGTTGAGCTGTGTGGCGAAGGCCGGAACGAAATCAGCTGCGACCCCGAATTTGACGCAGTCTTAGAGGTCAGCGCGGTGCGCCAAGTGCTGATGCGTGGCCTGCACCTTACCGGCGCTCCGGTCAAGCTCGACAAGGGCACCTGCCACCAAGTCAGCATCAACATCACGAGCGCGCTTTAGCCCTACCGCCCCCAACCGACCTCACGTCGCAGCCACGCAACGCGGCCGTGGCGGCCCATCTCATCTCCGCCCCGCTTAGCGTGCCCGGTTTGGGGCACTGCCCAACCGTGGGGCTTAAGCCAGCTAAGCTCCTGCCCCCTAGTTTCTTACGCCCCAGCAGCTCCCCAAGCCTTGGAGCTACGTGCGTGCGCCCAAGCCGGTGCCCCCAAACCTGTGCGTCCAAACCTCTGCGCCCATGCTGCATACGTCCTACTGCGTGCGCCCTACTGCGTGCGCCCTACTGCGTGCGCCCGAAAAAAAGCACCTTCTAAACACGGCTGCTTAGAAGGTGCTGCAACATACTAACTGACTGATTGGAATGTCGAGCTAACGTGACCTCCCGGCAAAAAGAGGACGACGCGCTCGAGGAAAAGCTTAGACCAGCCAACAGCAATAACGCTCTTAGCTCCAGTCTGAAGTTGGTACACACCACTTAAGCTTTTATACCAAAAAGCACAGCTTGCTGGGCCACGTCTTAGCTAAGACGCAGCGCGGCAAAGCCTAGTCTGCACCAGACTTTGCTTTTCTTGCGTGCATTATGCAATTTTGGTAAAGCACAAGAAAGTGCTTAAGGCAGAAATAGGTACATTTCTCCAAATTTTTGTAATACAGCTCACATAATTCTGGAATCTTGTATCCTTATTGCCGCCTCATAGGCCCACTTTTAGCGTAACTCAAACGCGGCAAAGCGCATCAGAGCACGCTTGGCATAATGCGCACCGCTAAATCGCATTCCGACAAGGCCAAAGCTCGCATATACATATACCAAAATCGGGCCAAAGATAAATCTACCAAAATCACAATCTGCGCCCTCAAGCAAGCAAACGAGCGAGCGAGCACAGCTCACGGCCGCAGCGCTGTGCCCCACCAATTATGGGGCATGCCATCGCTCAAACCAGCAAGCAGCAGCACGGTACCGAGCAAGCCGCAGTGATGGAGCCCTACTCTTAAGGCGTGATTGTTATAACTCAGGTGATGAGGTGACACCGGGGCCGGAAAAGCGACAGCGCAGCTGCTGCACAGCAACGTAACTGCAACTGGACTGCAACAAGGCGAACACGCCGCGCGCACCAAGCAACAGCTAACTCAGTATGACAAGGCTGATCGCGCGCCGCGGCGGCGACGGCAGGGTTAGCACAGCTAACACCAAGATGGGAGGTAAAGGCTGCCCAGAGCGGACGGAGTAAGCTCAAGGAAGGGGCGAAGCGAGCTCTGAGCACGAGCCCTAAGAGAAGCAGCATGGGGGAGGCAAGAGCGCGGCGGCGCCGCGCTCAGTAAAAGACGAAGGGCGCGGTGCATCCTATTCAAACGGGGTCGGATCGCCAATGCCCACCCGGCGCACGATCGGCGAGCCGTCTTCAAAGCGGATAACCGTGGTCGCCTGCGGATGGAGCACCCCGCCATCGACGATGACGTCGACAATGGAACCGATTTTGTGATTGATTTCGACCGGATCGGACTCGGCTTCTTCCTCGCCTGGCATAATCAAGGAGCAGCTCATCAGCGGCTCATTGAGCTCGGCTAGTAAAGCCTCCAAGATATTGCACTTAGGCACACGAATGCCGATGGTGCGGCGCTTTTCGTTCATCAAGCGACGTGGCACTTCTTTGGTCGCAGGCAAGATGAAGGTATAAGCACCTGGGGTATTGTTCTTGATCAAGCGGAAGAAGCTGTTCTCGACGCGGGCATAGGTCGACAGCTCCGACAAGTCACGGCAGATCAAGGTGAAGTTGTGGCGCTTGCTGATTTGACGGATGCGGGCAATACGCTCCATGGCGTTCTTTTGCTCCATCATGCAGCACAAAGCGTAGGACGAATCAGTTGGCACAACCGCCACGCCGCCGTCACGTAAGATGTTGCATGCCATCTTGATAAAGCGTGGCTGGGGGTTATCTGGATGGATCGATAAAAACTCGGCAGTCATCAAAAATCGGCGCCTCAAGCCCCAAAAGCTCGGGAAGGCAACGCCGCCTCCAAGGTAAAACACGGGAGCACAAGGAGCACCGCCCCTCACCGCTCATCTGCTGCGCCGCGCGTAGGCGTCCGCCCCGCACTCACAGTGCGCGACAAATTATAGCGCAAGCGCCCATTAGCAAAACAATCCGCCCCAGCACGACGATGCGATCCCACCAGTGGCCCCACCACCCAGCGCCGCCAAGCGGTACCATCACGTAACCTGCGAGCAAGGTTAAGAGCAAGATTACAAGCAAGGGTACGTGCCTTGAGGATTGGGCACAACTAAGGGCAATGAGCAAAGCTAAGGGCAAGCGCGACCAAGCCCAGCTCAGTCCCTGCTTGCCCTCAGCTCCAAGCTTGTACCCCTCGGGTCTTAACTTAGTTCAGGTAGGTGACCAGATCAGTCAAAGCTAAGCGCGACTTTGGACGCTTGGTCAACTGATTGGAGTCATCCGGCGCGCGATAGCCTAAAAGCACAATTAAGGCGCAGGTCTCTTTTTTGTCAGCGAGCTTTAAGATGGCATCAACTTGGTCGTACTCAATGCCCTCTAAGGCTGTGGAATCGACCCCTAAGCTTGCGGCAGCGTAAACCATGGTAGTAAAGGCGTTATAGGCCTGCTTACCGGTCCAAGCGCTAAAGTCACCGGCCTTCATGTGCATATTGCAGAAGTGGTGCCGCGACTGGTCTTGGGCCGCCTTGATCTCGTCATTAGGCAGACGCCCATCGCGCTCTTCGGCGGCGAGCACCTTAGCTAAATGCTCTTCGTCAATGGTGCTCAGGCAGGAAATCACGACCGCATGCGAGGCGCCATCATAGCGCTGGAGGTTAAAGTCCATAATGGCAGGACGCAGGCTGTCCTTAGCCGCGCCCGTTAAGACGTAGAAGTGATACGGCTGAGCATTGACCGCGGTCGGAGTTAAGCGGACGCACTCCAAGATCTTGGTAATGGTCTCATCGGGTACCTTGCGGCTGGCATCATAATGCTTGGTGGTGTAGCGTTCTTGCAGTAATTGCTCAAAGTCCATAATAAGCTCCAAATCAGCGCTCAATCCAATCCTCAGGCTCAGGCTCAGCTCTGGGTTCCTACGCCCATCATAACCCAGCCCCACGCGGCCGCCGCACCCTGCACCGTGCTCAGCCTCAAAATAGGTCTCAAAACGTGCGTTGCGAAGCAGTCGATGGCATCACTGATCTCAGGCGAGCGCAAGTGTCAGTCTGGGTTAGGTTTCTGGCCTAAACAGCTTGCGCTAAGGGCTTTTGCTCCTGGTTGACGCGACTTATCCGCAACGCTCGTCAAAAAATCATTGGGGCAGCGCCCGCGCGCTGCTTGGCGGCCCGCACCTCGGCTCAATGCGCCTCAGCTCAAGGTGCCTCATCTCAGGTGCTCTGGTCGGCACTCACTTCCGCGTGCGCCGCCCCGTCATAGCGCAGGAGCTTAAAGTCTATGAAGGCAAGGCGCAGCTTGTCCTGGACGCCCCGGACCAGACAGAACAATGGTACGGTGGGGAGTGCACCGCGCACGGAGTTAAGCGCGCTAACTCCAAGAGCTGGGGAATCGGGGTAATCTGGGTAATGGTCTCATCGGGCACCTTATTCAGTGGCATCGTAATGCTTTGCTTAGCTTAGCTTATTGGCATCGCGCCCAGGCAACAGCTGCGCACAAGCGAGCAAAAACTCCTCTTCCTAATACCTACGCAGGACAACTCAGCGCCAGCTCCTGAGCGCAGGATCACCCCACTGTGCCCCTAAGGTGAACCGTGATGCCATGATGCCATTTAGCTCATTCCAGTCGGCGCCGAGCACAGTGCAAACAAAATTGAGAAGATAGAAAATAATTTAAGACGCAAAAAATCCCGGTTGGCTGCGCTCTTTAAAAAACAAGCACCGCCGCACCGGCAAAAATGCACTACAAGCTCAGGCTCAAAGTGCAAGCAAGGGAATTTGCCGTCGCCCCGCGCCACCGCCGTCAGCTGCGCGCACGGCGCAGCTCTAAGCACATGCTAAGCACAGATGCACCGCCGTGCAGACGGCCCCACGCAACGCTTTGTTACGTGGTGCGCCTTTAGACGGAGTAGATCGCGTTGGCAAAACGCTGCGAGAGCATCAGACCATCGGACAAGCCGTTAATTGCCTTGAAGTTACTTGGAGTAACTGGATTGGCGTTTTTGACGCAAGTCCAATCAGGCGACAGCGGCTGCTGATCTAAGACCGCAAATTCTCTTATTTGCTCATTCTCTGAGTTAATGAGCTCCTCGAACGTTACCGCTTCACCCGTTACCGTGGTTGGCGCAGCTTGGGCGATGTTGAGACCTTCGTTATTAACGATGGAATCAGAACGCGCCAAGATGTTCTCAAGGCTCTCACTAAAAGACGTCTCTTTAGGACGTGCAGGTAGCAAGGGATCGGGTAAGGAGTTAGCGGCTAACTTGTCGATCGTATTAGCCTTTTCCCACCAGCTTTCTTGTGAGTCCGCTGGGGCTACATTGCTGACAAGAGAGCTTGACATACTAATGTATCTCCTGAGATACCCTAAATCGTTAGAGCAAATCCTAGTGCCAACAAAGCACATAATATGCCAAGATCTGGCCAATTAATGCCACACTTCCGCTCTACTTCGTACCACGGCTCCAGCCGCTCAGGGAAAGGCACATTGAGCCGCAATGCTACTACGGCCCCAGACCAGCTCAGCCTACCAGAACGGCAGTGAGCTTCTTGCGTGCGAGCCTGCGCCCCGCGCAGCTTGCATAGCTGGCGCAGCGTCTCACGCCGACTTACAGCACAACACATGGTACCGTCCCCAGTATGCCCGGCAGTCTGGTACGCCCGGCAGTTTCGAACTAGCGACAACTCCTCAGCGCTCGCTGCGCCCAACCTCCTGAGACCTTCTGATCCCAACCTCAGGAGATGGCCTGATGGCAGCGCAGCGCAAGTGCTGCGCCTTGCTACCGTCTAACAAGCGCAGCGTGGGCTTATTTTTGCCGGATTGGTGCCGTTTGTTGTCGGAGCGGGGGCAGGAATTTTGAGCATGGCACACTTTTCTTAGCGCCAGCTTAGAACTTTCTTAGGAACTGCTTAGCCCAAACTTAGCGTGACCGCGTTTGGGGAACGCGCCCAGTGAACCCTTGAGCGCGCTCCTTTTCTGAACACTTGGCATAAAAGCTGATTAGAACCGTATTGCAGCGCACCTCAGGACAGCTTGGGGCCAACTTGGAGTCAACTTAGAGCCAGTTTATGACCAGCTGAGCTTGGTTCTGAAGCGGCGCCAGCTAACCATGTAAATGTGATCTGCCTTGCAAAAAATTTTAAAAAATTCTGGGAACTTTGGAAACTTTCGCTAAGAAGATCAGTCCATAGGAGTAACTTAAATTTCAAATTGGCTCTTTTAAGAGAGCTTGACCTCAGCACAAGGCCAACCTTTCTTACAAGATCCCGGCACTGAGTCTTAAGTGAGCTCTGTGGTGTCAGAGCACAGTTAAGAGCAAGTGGTATCCCCCAGCGCTCATTGAGAGGAGCGCTGACGGGATGATAAGTTTGGGCTCGAAGCTAAGCTGACCTCCCCTTCCTAAGGGAGCGCCTTGGCCTAACGCACCAAGGTATGAGCAAGCTCAAGCTCCAAGACCTAGGCTTATCCTCAGCGCTGTTTTAAAACCACGGCTTTCCTTGATTCAAGGCAGTAACAGGTAACGCATAAGTAAGCTGCGCTACCTCGCCCGTCCTAGTGGTAACGTCCAGTCCTCGCCGACGCCTAGGTTAAACCTGCACAGTGTTAAACCTACGCGTTGTACCCTGAGCTCAGGGCAGCCCGCGGAAATCAAGATAAGCGCCACCAAAAGTTACTGCGCCTTAAGCAAGCGTGGTTGCGCTCACTTTTGGTTCTAGGCTCACGACCTCTAGGTGCGAAATCACTTATTGAGGCTTTAGTGATCGCTAACAGAGTTCAGGTAAGCTTGCTCCAAACCTTGGAGATTGCCTCATCTTAGATGAAGCTTGCCGTCGCTGCGCGCGAGTTGTTGATCCTAAGCTCAGCTCCCGCCACTCGGTATCTAAGAGAGCACCAAGGCGTAAGAAATGGCCTCCTAACTCAGGAAGGTATCTGCGATACCTACCAAGGTGCTGTAATGTCACCGCATGGTATGCTCAAGCGCGTTGTCCACACTACAATGCTTGATGCTTGAGCACTCCCTATGAATGCTAGGCTCTGCCCCATTCATAGGGACACGGCCCGCAAGCCACGGCTGCTTAGGTAGCCTTCCTTAATGGCGGTGTCCCGTGGGAGCTTACCTGCGTGTGCCACCCCAGCCGCCTGAGACTCAACTCTGTTTGAGGATGTGCGCCCAGCTTGGAGACTAAGCAACACTACCTTGCTCCCTTGGCCAAGGCTCATGCCACAAAGTGGCACTCCTAATAAGAGCAACACCACTTGTCCAAGTGAGTTTATGTCTGCTGGAACTCAGACGTCGTAGTAAGGCTGAGACAACCATGACCTCAGCTAGGGTAGAGAGCCGCTGCGCTACTTTAAGTAGGCACGCTCTGCCCGAGCCTTTGAGTTAAGGCTCGCGGCTGTTGGTTACCAAGCGATCTCAGATGGCCTGAGCCCCCATCGCTGTTGCCGAGCTTACGGCATTTGCGCAATCACCAAGCGGCCGCGCTTGGTCATTGGTCGGTAAGAGCCAGCTTACTCACCATTTCGGCTCTCTCGAGGGCGTATGAAGACGCCCTCGAGGGTACCTAATTTCTCGCCCAAGTCCAACCTTCCCCATCACCCTAAGCCAACAGCAGCCCGACCACGGCTCCCAGCTCATCTGGTCTACCCCGCAGTCTACCCCGCAATCCAACCCACCGTCCAATCGTCGCCCTATCCCCAGGCAGCATGTGACCCGCCCTAGGCGTGCACGCGCACGCTCATAACTGCGCGTCCCTGAGCCCCAGCGACACCGCGCTGCACCCCACCGAGCATAGCGCCTCAAATTCCGCCTAAGCGCTTGTCCGCAGCGCCGCGCTGAGCCTCAACACGC
>DXIF01000182.1 GCA_019113025.1 Candidatus Anaerobiospirillum stercoravium
CTCTTAGAGGCAGAGGGCGCGCAGGTCGGCCACGGTCGGGAGCAGATAGTGCGCATGCCATGTGGTCACGTCCGCACACTCGCCGGGGCCATAGCCCCAGAGGGCGGCCGCCGAGCGGGTCTTGGCGCAATTGGCCGCTTTGATGTCGTTTAAGTGATCGCCGACATAAAGCGCGTCGTAGGGGGCCACGTTTAAGTGCGCTAAGGCCTTGAGAATGGGCTCAGGATGGGGCTTGCTGTGCGCTAAGCTATCGCAGCCTAAGATGAGACTAAGCTGCGGGTAGAAGTGGTAGTTTTGTAAGAGCTGTTGCGCCATGTTCTCGTATTTGTTGGTGACGACTGCGACTTTGATGTGGGCCGCCTCGAGATCTTGCAACAGCTCAATCATGCCGGCAAAAGGCTTGGTGTAGACGTTGATGTGGTCGAGGTAGTACTGGGCAAAGTAGTCGCGCATCGGGCCTTCGATCGCCGCAGGATCGGCGTGGGGGGCGCCTAATTTGAGCATGACGCGCATACCGGCGGTGACCTTGGTTAAGGCGAGCTCAGGGCTGATTTTTTGGTAGCCAAAGTGCTCTAAGGTGGCATTGCAGGCGGCAATGATGTCAGGGGCGGTATCAAGCAAAGTGCCGTCGAGGTCAAAGATGACGGCCTGAGGGTGGATGCAGGTGGTCATGGGCGGATCAAGAAAATACGAGGCAAAAAATGCTAAGGGCAGTCCCGCTGCCGGGACTGCCCTTGGGTGGGAGCCAAGCTGGTAGCACTACGCTGTGCAGGCGCTTGGCCGGTTTGTGGATGTTAGTAGCTGTTAGTAGTTGTTAGTAGCTATGAGCGGCTACTGCGGGGCCTTGCCACAGTGCACGGCATGGACGTACATGAACTCCAAGGCCAAGGTGGCGGCGGCTAGGCTCGTGATGTCACCGTGATCGTAGGGCGGTGAGACCTCAACTACGTCGTAGCCAATGATGTTGAGGTGGGTGAGCTTGCGGATGATCTTCAAGATCTTGTCGGTGCTCAAACCACCGCAAACTGGGGTGCCGGTGCCTGGGGCATAGGCTGGATCTAAGCAGTCAATATCAAAGCTCAGATAGACCGGGTTGGTGCCCACAGTGGCGCTAATGCGCTGCACAATCTCCTCGACCGTGAGGTCGTTGGCTAAGGCGCCGTGAATCACGTTAAAGCCTAAGCTTGGGTCGTACTCGGTGCGAATGCCCACTTGAACCGAGGCGTTAGGATCAATCAAGCCCTCCTTCGGGGCATGATAGAACATGGTGCCGTGGTCGCAGGCTGAGCCATTGGAGTAGGTGTCTGAGTGCGCATCAAAGTGCAAGAGGGAAATCTTTTGCCCCAAAAACTTATGATGGGCTCTGAGGAGCGGCAGGGTGATGAAGTGGTCGCCGCCCAAGGTCAGGCAGGTCTTGCCCGATTGCAACAGCTTTAAGGTGTGTTGCTCTAAGGCGCTACACATATTTTGGCTGTCGCCAAAGGCGTACACCAAGTCTCCGCAGTCGATGAACTTGATGACTTCCTTTAAGTTGAAGTGCCAAGGGTAGCGGCAGTGCTCCCAATCAAGCTGAGATGAAATGCCGCGGATGCCCTGCGGGCCAAAGCGGGTGCCCGCGCGCGCTGAGGTCGCCATGTCAAAAGGCACCCCGGTGATGGCGATGTCGGCCTCAACCTCATAGGGGTTAAAGCACAATGGAGCGCGGCAAAAACCAAAGGTGTTGGCGACCAAGGAGCTGTCTTCTTGGTGGCCTAGGGTCTGGTAGGGGGTTAAGTTGGCCATTAGATCTGATCCTCCTCGAGGTAGGTGTAGCCATAGAGGCCAGACTTAAAGTCGTCAATGAGACGACGTTGGATGGTCTCATCAACGTCGCTTTCTCGCACTTGGCGCGTAAACTCGTTTAAGAGCTTGGACGGGTCGAGCTGGACGTATTGGAGCATGTCCGCTACGGTGTCGCCTTCATCGGAAAGGCGCACTTGAACCTTGGGCTTGTGTCCTGGTTCGTCCTCGTGAACGTAGACGTCGACCGCTTCAGTGTCACCTAAGAGGTTGTGCATATTGCCCAAGATCTCTTGGTAGGCACCGACCATGAAGAAGCCGATGTATGGTGGGTTATCTTGGTCGTACTCCGGGAACGGCATGGTTGAGGCGATATCATCGCCGTCCATGTATTGGTCGATCGCGCCGTCAGAGTCACAGGTGATGTCCAGTAGCACTGCGCGGCGGGTCATCGGCTTGTCCAAAAACTCCAACGGCATGACCGGGAAGAGCTGGCCAATGCCCCAGGCATCGGGCAGGGACTGGAAGAGCGAGAAGTTGACGTAGAGCTTGTCGGCCATGCGCTCTTCTAATTCGTCGATCAAGACGCGGTGGCTCTTATTGAGCGGATCTAACATGCGCTTGAGCTCTGAGCAGATGCACAAGTACATCTTCTCGGCGCTGGCACGCTCGCGCAGCGAGTACTCGCCGACTAAGAAGCCATGGTGGATATCGTTGAGATCCATCTGGCTGTCATGGAGCCACTCGCGCAACGAGCGATGCTGCTTGGGCTCATGCATGAGCTGCCAAGTGCGCCACATCGACTGCAATGGGCGCGGCGCCTGAGCATCGGGCTCTTGCGGGGCGCATTCTTCGTTGACGCGCTCGACACCAATGACGTTGGAGACTAGAACTGTGTGATAGGCGGTGGTAGCCCGGCCCGACTCAGTGATAACGGTCGGCTCCTTTAAGCCGTTTTCACGGCAGGCATCGCCGATAGCCCAGATGATGTTGTTGGCGTACTCGCTTAAGCCATAGTTGACCGAGCCATCTGACTGCGAGCGCGTGCCTTCGTAGTCAACGCCTAAGCCGCCGCCCACGTCAAAGCAATCGATGTGGGCGCCTAACTTGGAGAGTTCGACGTAGAAGCGGGCCGATTCGCGCACGCCATTGGTGATATCGCGGATATTGGACATCTGCGAGCCCAAATGGAAGTGAATCAGCTGCAAGTAGTCGAGCTTGCCCTCTTCTTTTAAGGTGTCGATCAGCTTGAGCACTTGCACCGCCGACAGACCAAACTTGGATTTCTCGCCGCCGGAGGCTTGCCACTTGCCCGAGCCTTGCGAGGCTAAGCGGGCGCGTACGCCTAAGCGCGGCTTCACCTGTAGCTTCTCGGCTTCCTCTAAGGCCAGACGCAGCTCCGAGAGCTTTTCAATGACGATATAGACCTTATGGCCCATCTTCTCGCCATTTAAAGCCATGCGGATGTACTCGCGATCCTTATAGCCATTGCAGACGATGACGCTCTTAGTGCGCCCAGCGTGGGCTAGGACCACCATGAGCTCAGCCTTGGAGCCAGCTTCCAAGCCTAAAGGCTCCCCACATTGGGTTAAGGACTCGATCACGCGGCGATGTTGATTAACCTTGATCGGGAACACCAAGAAGTAATCGCCATGGTAACCGTAGTTTTCCCGGGCCTGAGCAAAGGCACGGTTAATCGAGCGTACACGGTGCGGCAGAATTTGCGGAAAGCAAAACAGAGCTGGTAGGCGCTGCCCGCTTTGTTCCCGGGCGGCGACGAGCTCAGCTAAATCGACGCGCGCATTAGGGACATCCGGATCGGGGCACACTTCGACATGGCCTTGGTCATTGACCTCAAAGTAGCCATTACCCCACCAATCGACGTTGTAAACACTCATTAATGTGCTCTCCTAGCACATGTGGCCTACCGTCCTAGGAGCGCCTAGTGACAGGTAAGCAAGCGAGCCAACGGTAGAACTATGTAGCTTGAGCATAACGCTTCAGTGACGGAGCTCTGCGACGTCAGCCCGCGTCAAAAGCGCAGCCGTATCAGGTTCTACCAATGGAAGTTGCGTCTTTGCGCAAACTTTGAGCGCATCATGCCAAAACCAGCCGCCCCTGACAAGCATGATTTGCTCTAAGGGCACGCGTTGGGGATATGAGCCCCTGAGGTGTGCACTGCGGTGTGGGGAACGAGGGCGCGACGTTATGACACAGCGCGATGATGCGGTGCGCTGACGCGGCTCCCTAGGCCTGCACAATCTCTAGCCTATCTTGCTCGCAACCGGGTCAAGTGCCACCGGTTGAATTGCGGGCGCGCCCATGACAACATAGGGGGCCGGGAATAAGCTGTTTCATCGTGGGCGCTGGTGCTAGGGCAGGGCGCTGACGTTATGACTTGAGCCGCCTCACCGGGCCGATGAGCTCGGGCGGGGCGGGGCTGTATTCACCGCCGGGCATACGAACATTAGGAGAACTGAATTATGCGCATTATGCTGATAACGGGCAATCACTTGCGCCATCGCTTTATCGTCAGCACTTTATGTCAACAATGCGAGGTGGTGGGCTGGATTGCTGAAGTAAGAGATCCCATGGTGCCGACGCCTCCTGCCGGTCTCAGTGAGCATTTAACTCAGCTCTTCAACCATCACTTTGCTCTGCGCGAGCGGGCCGAAAACGAGTTTTTTGCCGATGGTGCGGATATCCCCGCGCGCGTACCGCAGCTGAGCGTCTCGTTAGCTGAGCTCAATGGTGCCCGGGTGCATGACTTTTTGCGCCAGCATCCGGCAGATGTGGTCATCAGCTATGGTTGCCACAAGCTACTGCCTGAGACCATGAACATCCTGCCCCACGCCCGCTTTGTCAACATTCACGGCGGCTTATCGCCATACTATCGCGGTGTGACCACCCATTTTTGGCCGGTCTACTTCCTTGAGCCGCAAATGGTCGGTTTCACCTTGCATGAGACCACGCAAAACTTAGATGGCGGCGCTATCTTGCTGCAAAACAGCTATCAGCCGGTACGTGGTGATACGCTCCATTTTATTGCGGCGCGCACCACGGTGGCTTTTGCGCAGCTCTTAGCCGAGCGTTTGAGTCAAGTTCAAGAGACGCAGTTGCCGCCCGGCATCAAACAGCGTACTACCGGTCGTCTCTTCGTCTCGGCCGATTGGCGCCCCGAGCACTTGCGCCTGATCTACGATTTCTATAACGATGCCGTTGTGGACGCCTTGCTGGACGGCGAGATTCAAGGCCGCACTGTGCCGCTCATCGACGTCTGGGCGCCGCGTCAAGCGCAATAGCAGCTGCCGGGCGTAATCCATAGCGCACGAGCTGGGCCAATGTCTGGACGCACGAGCTTGGGGACCTGTGACCAAATCACAGATGCATCGAGTGTGCGATAATGAGGACGGAGGCGCCGGTAGGCGCTGTTTTGCTTCCTCGTTGCGCTAGGACCGAAGAAAATGCCGGAGAACATGCAGGATTGCTGGCACCAGAAAATCTCTGATTTTGACCACAAGGTGAGCTACCTTAAGAGCACGATTACCAGCATTCAGGACTACCCAATCCCGGGGATCCTGTTTCGCGATATCACCTCGCTGTGCGAGGACAAAAAGGCCTTTGCCTTGACCATCGATATGCTCTATGACTTGTTCAAGGATGAGAAGATCGATAAGGTGCTCTCCGGTGAAGCGCGCGGCTTTGTGTTTGGCGCGCCCCTCGCGGCCCGCTTAGGGGCAGGCTTTGTCATGGTGCGCAAGCCTAAGAAGCTGCCACGTGCCACCATCAAGGAAGAGTATGCCTTAGAGTACGGCACCAATGAGCTGCACATGCACGTGGATTCGGTTAAGCCCGGTGAGCGCGTTTTGTGTGTCGATGACTTATTGGCCACCGGTGGCACCATGGTCGCTATGTGCAAATTAGCCCAGCGCGCCGGGGCCGAGGTGGTCAAGTGCGCCTTTGTCATCGACTTGGTTGATCTGGGGGGCTGTGCTAAAATCAAGGAGCAATGCGGGGTTGACAGCATCAGCCTGCTCGATTTTCCTGGGCACTAAGTGCAAGAGCTAAGAGGGCTCGGGCGCAGCGCTCAGCGTTGGTTGTTGGTTTTTTGAGGGGCAGCTTAGGCTGCCTTCTTCATGTATGCCGCGTGAAAGCGCGGCGCAGACGCACGCGGTTTAGGGCAAGCTTCATTATTTTGAGCAATAAGGAACCTAGGACATGGCATTAGGTGGTGATAACTATCTGGCGTTGGCACGTAAGTACCGACCGCAGGTCTTTGAGGATGTGGTAGGCCAAGAGCACGTGCTCAAGGCTTTAGCTCACTCCATTGACAGTGGTCGCACCCATCATGCCTATCTGCTCACTGGTACCCGTGGTATCGGCAAAACCACCATTGCCCGTATCTTTGCCAAGGCCTTAGAGTGCGAGCAGGGCGTAAGTTCGCATCCGTGCGGTAAGTGTGACGCCTGCGTTAACATCACCAATGGCTCTTATCCTGATGTGATCGAGATTGACGCAGCCTCGCAGACCAAGGTCGACGATACCCGTCAGCTCTTAGAAAACACCCAATATCCGCCGATCAATGCCCGCTATAAGATCTACATCATCGACGAGGTGCACATGCTCACCACGAGCAGCTTCAATGCGCTGCTCAAGACCTTAGAAGAGCCGCCTACCTACGTCAAATTCATTCTTGCTACCACCGATCCGCATAAGATTCCAGCGACGGTGCTGTCGCGCTGCCTGCAATTCCAGCTGCGTGCTTTAAATCTTGATGAGATCGCCCGCCAACTGCAAAACATCTGCGATAAAGAGCAGGTCAAGTACGAGCCAGAGGCCATTATGTCCTTAGCGCGCGCCGCACGCGGCTCGATGCGTGATGCCCTGTCCTTATGCGATCAGGCCATTGCCCTTGGCCACGGTGAGCTCACCGCAGTGAGCGTGCAGGGCATGTTAGGCACGGTTGGTGATGCCTTAATTACCGATATCTTAGAGCTCTTGGCCGATGGCCCAGCCGCCGCGAGCACCGATGGCGCGGGCAATAGCACCTTTGCCACGCTCTTAGATAAGATTCGCCACAAGGCACCTAACTACAAGAGCCTCTTAGATGAGCTGGTCATCGCCTTTCATGACTTGGCCTTGTTCCAATTAGTGGGCGCGACCAAGCTCGAGGTCTTCTCCTTTAGCACCCAAATGCTGGCAACCTATGCCGCGCGCATCGCGCCGCAGCAGGTTCAGCTGTACTATCAGATCATCTTAGAGGGCGTGCAGGAGTACCAGTACGCCGCCGACGGGCGCTCAGCCTTTGAGATGACCTTATTGCGCCTGCTAGCCTTTACTCCCGAAAAAAAAAAGTAACCCTCTGGCGCGGTGAGGGTAACGGCGTTCGCGTCAGCCGCTTAGATGAGCTGGTACAGCAGGTGCGCGGGGGCAGGGGCCGTGCCCAGCTCCCATCGCGGCAGGTGGCCGCGCCCGCTGCAATCAAGGGCAATTTTGACCTGCAGGCGGCGTTGCGCGCTGATGGTTTAGTGGCAGGGCTGGTGCCGAGTGCCGCGTCTAGTGCCGCTGCCACTGCTGCCACTACCACTGCGACCGCTGCGGCAGCCGGGGCGGTGCTCGCACCTCAAAGCTTGCTGCGCGGCTTATCAGAGGGTGATACCCACCAGCTTTTAACTGCGATCAAGCAGGGGCCAGAGGCGGTCACGGCCTGTGTCGAACAATTGGGCTCAGCGCTAGGTTTTGATAGCGCGCAGCGCGGCACCATTGTGCAGCTGGCGCAAACCTTAGCCCGCGGCCAAGGCGCGCTCTTATCGGCGCAGTCGGCCTTAAGCCAAGCCCAGCAGCAACAAGCGCGCACTGAGCGCGCGCTCCAACAGCTGCAACAACAGCGCGGACTGCCGCCGCAGCCGGTTAAAAGCGCCATAGCTGACCCCAAAGGCTCAGCTTTAGAGCAGCCGCAACCTGAGTGGGCGCAATTCCCGCAGCAAACGATTACTCCTGAAGGTGAAGGCCCGCAGGGCGGCATTGGCCCCGGCTTTACTGCGCCCTCGCTGCAAGAGCGCGTCGCGGCGGCAGCGCATGCGGCGCAGCAAGCCGCGCAGCAAGCGGAGAAGCAGAATGTGGCGGCCGACGCGGCCGCACCTGCAGCTACGCCCGCGTCGGCCCCGGCAGCGCCCGTCCCCCCTCAGGGCACGGACGCTACTTTGGATTTCTTAAAGAAGGTCGATACTGACAGTAAGTTTGACTACTCGGACCAACAAAAGGACTTGGCTGCAATTCGGGCCGGTGCAGGTGGCTTTACCACTAAGGTCTTGGACTTAAACCAGCTTGAAAAGAGTGAGCCTCTCCATGATGCCGCCGAGGCAGCTGCCTCGCAGCTCATTATGGAGACCCTGCCTCAGGTGCGCTCCTACTTCCAACTGCTGGAGACGGAGTCCAAGCAGCTTGAGCAAGAGTTTGGTGGGGGCAATAGCAAAAAGGGCGTTAACTACGACTCGGAGCTGACCTCGGTCGTCGCCGGTATTCGCAAGGCGCGCAGCGATATTGATGCGGGCATTAAGCCGAGCGTTCCGCCAAGTGTTAACGATAGCTCCAGCCTGACCTTAGCTACAGCAAGCGAACAAGGCACGAGCGATTTTAGCCTCACTCAGCAAACCAGTTCAGGCTTTGACGTCAACGACCCGCGCAATTTAGGCGCGCAGTTGGTGGGCTCGGTGTCCCTTGCCGCCAATGAGAGCGCAGCCGCGCCCGGGGGCAGCTTTGAGCTGCCAACTTCCGCGCCGACCGCGCAGCCAACGTTGCCCGCCGCGTCGCAGTCTACATTACCAGCAGCATCGCAGCCTACGTTCCCAGCCGCGGCCCAGTCTACGGCTCCAGCTGCGCCGTCGCCGCTACCAGTGCCACCATCTGTCGGAGTGGCTGAAGCCACACCGAGTGCTGCGTCGGATGAGCTTAGCCACAAGCTGCTGGCCCGCGCAGCCGCGCTAGCAGATGACGCGCCTGCTCCAGTGTCCGTAGTGGCAGCGCCGCAGCCTTTGAGCACCGAGGTCAATCGCTCGTTACAGGCGATGGTGTCATCGCTCCAAGCGGCTGAGGGCCATAGTGCTGATGACTTGAGCATCGATGACATTATGGGCTCAGATTTAGGCTCGGAGAGCTTAAGTGCGCTTACCCCAGTTAATGTCGCAGCGGTGCCAGCAAGCGCGCCCAGCGCTGCGCCGCTCAGCGCTGGGGTGCAGAGCACGCCCGCCGATTTACCGCCTTGGCCGGTCAAAAGCAATTTGCAAACAATAGCGCCGGAGTCTGCGGCGGTAGGTGCAGCAAGCAGCAGCTCGCTTAGCTTGGAGCCGACCACTGCGGGGGCGCCGCTTGCACCCCAAACCGCGCTGAGCGCACCAGTGCCGATCGACGCTCAGGTCTTGCTCCCGAGCTCCCCTATGGTTAATGAGAGCTCGGGGCAGGTCAGTGTTGTGGGACAGGCCCATGATGCGGCGCTGCTTAATCCAGAGGCCGCGACCCAACAGGCGATGCGCACCGCAGCCCAGAATTTAGAGCAGCTCGATCAGGCTCGCAGCTCGGCGCAGCCGCTGTCCGATGATGAGCGTCATGCGCAACAACAGAAGTTGGCAAGCGCCGCGATGGACGCGCTGTCGAGCCTCGGTCAGCAGCTGGAGCAAGATCTTGAGAGCAGCGGTAACACTGGACCAAGCCCATGGGATGAGCTTAGCTCGGTCACGGTCTTGAGCGTGGATGAGCGCTCCATTGAGATCAAATTCCCAAAGCAAGAGAAGCTTGCGCGCATCAGTGACCACAATATGCTGGTCCAAGAGAGCGCCGAGGCAGTTGCCAGCAGTGCCCATGTTTTTACCACTACGCTCAAGCTCTGCTTTGGCGAAAAGTGGCCTGAGCAGGGCGTAAACGCCATTGTGGAGCGCTTAGAGCGTGAGTTGCACTGCCAGCAGGAGCAACAGGCTGCCGAGCAAGCGGCACATGAAGCGTGGCTTCAGAAGTTTAAGGAGCAAGTAGCCGCCGGTGCCATTCGTGAAGGCGCCAGCGCTGATTTTCAGGCGGTATTGGCTACCCGCCATGCCGCTTTAGCCGCAACCAGTGCGCCGGTCACCACCGCGCCGAGCTTAGCGCCCAATGCCATGTCAGAGCCGGTTCCGGCTGCGCTGCACCCGGCTCAGCCTGAGGCGCTGTCCGCGCCTGCTGCGCCGCAATTCCCAGCCCAGCCTGAGGCGCTGGCTGCGCCTGCTGCGCCGCAATTCCCGGCTCAGCCTGAGGCGCTGGCCGCGCCAGCTGCGCCGCAGTTCCCGGCTCAGCCTGAGGCGCTGGCCGCGCCTGCTGCACCGCAATTCCCAGCTCAGCCTCAGCCTCAGGTTGCGCCTACGGCGGGGCCTGACTTTGGGGCCTTGCCAGATTACATTGCTGAGGCGCAAGAGTACTTAGGTGATGCCGCGTCGTATGCTGCCATGGGAGGGGATAATGGCGGCGGCGATGACGATGATGACATCAATGATGTCGACTTTGGTCAGGCGGGCGCTCAGCAAGGTCTGGCCCAGGCGCCCGAGGCGGGGGCTGATCTTGCGGAAATGGCGCTGGTGCAGCGTGCTCAGGATGCCCCAGCCGCTGCGGCAAGTGCCCTGCCGGTGCGCTTGGAAATAAGCGAAGTGCCGGGACGGCGCCGCTTGAACCAAGATGATTTCTTGGACTTGGTGGCGCTCGAAGATCCCTGGTTCCAGCTGCTGTTGCAGGTGTTCCCTGATCGCGGCCCTGTTTTTGCGACTTTGACGGGTGTGCAGCGCTTGATCGATCCGAGCAATCCTAATCATTGGCGCTTGGGCATCGACCGCAAGGTCGACCTGAGTTTTGTTGATCCGGATTTTTGGAACAATATGCAACAGCGCTTTGAGCAGCACTTGCATACCAAGCTTCAGATTGAGGTCGAGCTGTTGGACATGATGCCGCATGGCGCGCCGGTGCAGCTGGCCTTGATCAAAGAGCACGAGGCGCAAGTCCATGCTAAGGCCGACGCCCAAAAGATTAAGCCGCTCAATAATCTGTTGAAGATGATGGGGGAGAACTGGGATCGGGTCGGCATCGAGCTTTACCATAGCGGCAAGCTGCCACTGAGCCCGCATCATTAGCGCTGCCTGAACTAGGCGGCGTGCTGAGCGGCACGTGGACTGACGCGGAATGATGCGGCCTGACGCTGACTCATTGGCGTGCCATTTCACGTGCCCTCTCATTTTGCGGTACGATATTAGATCACACGCAAGAGGCCCGGGGCTAGGATCACTCTTAGGCCTTAGGACACGCTGTTTTGGTGAGCGTGTGATGCTTGGTTGTCTTGCTGGGTCTTCTTGCTTGATCTTCTTGCTTGGTGCATGCGATTTGGGGCTTGAGGTGGTCAGTGGCTTGATCCCTTGGGCACTTCCTAGGAGTTACTCATGAGTTTTAATATCCCACGCGTACCAGCCAAACGCGTTGTTATCGTCGGCGGTGGTTTCGGTGGTCTGAAGCTGTGCTCGACCCTGGCACATAACCCTAACTTCCAAGTGGTGCTCATCGATAAGAACAATTTCCACCAGTTCCCGCCCCTGATTTATCAGGTGGCGACCGCCGGTTTACAGGTCAACTCGATCACCTTCCCGTTCCGCAAGATGTTTGCGGGCAAACACACGCCAGTTGAGAAGTGGACGCTCTTTGGCAAGAAGACTGATGTCAATAACGTCTATTTCCGCATGTGCGAGCTGCGCGCGGTCTATCCTAAGGAGCGCTATATCCAAACCTCGATTGGTAAGCTCGACTACGATTACTTAGTGCTGGCGACCGGTACTACCACCAATTACTTCGGCAACAAGAAGATTCAAGACGAATCGATGCCGATGAAGACCATCGATGAGGCGATGGGCTTACGCAATGCGCTCTTGGAGACCTTTGAGCGTGCTAACACCTGTGCCACCCAAGAAGAGCGCGCTGAGCTGTTAAACATCATCATCGTCGGTGGTGGTCCAACCGGTGTGGAAATCGCAGGTGCTTTAGCCGAAATGCGCGAGCACGTGCTGCCCAAGGATTACCCAAGCTTAGACCACAAGCTGCTTAATATCCACTTAGTGCAGGGTGCCGATCGCTTGCTGCCGGGAATGAGCAAGACGGCTTCAGCGGCGGCCTTAAAGTACTTGCAGCAAATGGGGGTCAGCGTTGAGCTCAACGCTATTGTGACGGACTACAATGACCATGAGGTTAAGCTGAGCGATGGGCGCACCTTTAAGTCCCAGACTATCATCTGGGTGTGCGGTGTCACCGGCCGTCGCATCAAGGGTATGCCTGAGAGCAGCTATGGCCCGGGCAACCGTTTGGTGGTCGATAACTTCAACAAGGTGGAAGATTGTGGGGTCGACAATATCTTCGCCATCGGTGATATCGCCTTGATGCGCACCCACGCCTACCCAAATGGCCACCCACAGATGGCACAAGCTGCTATTCAGCAGGGCAAGAACCTCGCCCTGAACTTCATTCGTAAGGAAGAAGGCCAGCCCCTCAAGCGCTTTGAGTACCGCAACCTCGGTTCGATGGCCACCATCGGCCGTAACAAGGCGGTTGCTGATATCGCGGGCATGAACTTCACCGGCATCTTTGCTTGGTTCATGTGGATGGGCGTACACCTGATGTCGATCTTAGGCGTCAAAAACAAGGCTACCACCTTGTTAGACTGGGCTTGGTCGTACTTAACCTACGATCGTTCGGCCCGCATCATCGTCTCGGGCAAGATGCCGCGTGTCATCATGCAGCGTAACTACGAGGTCTCGCAGCGTCACTGGGGCGAGTCCGACGAGGAGCAGGTCGCTGAGGCCAAGCGCATTGTCACCGCCCAGCACTATGACGAGAAGGCCAAGAGCGTGGCCGAGCAAGCCAAGATTTCTCTTGCCAGCGCCGCGCTGAGCAAGGCCGACTTCGCCTTATCCCGTGCCCTGAGCGCCGCTCAGCCCGCCGCTCAACCAGCTGCTCAGCCTGCCGAGCAGCCAGCCGCTCCGTCGGCTGAGTCGCCAGCCCCTCAGGCCGCCGCTCAGAGCGCAGCGCCAGCTCAAGCCCCGGAGGCTAATTCGGTGGCGGCTGCTGCCCAGCCGAGCAAGAACCAAGTTGAGGCTAAGGCCGAGGGCAAGGTTGAGGCCAAGGGCGATGCTCGGGTTGATGCTCAGGCCGAGGCTAAGGCCGAGGCTAAGGCTCTGGCCGCGGGAGCAGCTCAGGACGAGCGCGCCGCAACTGTCAAATCTGATGTCAAGGTAAAGTCAGAGGCGGCAGGCGCTGAGGCCAAGGAGACTAAGCCTAAGGCAGCGCCGCGCAAGCGTGCTGTCACCAGCACCCGCAGCCGTAAGAGCACCGGGGCCTAGGTTTTAGGTTGGTGCGGGGCATGTGCGCCAGGTGCGCCTAGTGCGCCATGATAAGGCTCAGGCCGGAATCGGTCTGAGCCTTAATTGAATGGAGTGCCGCCGGATGCGGCGGGCCTGAGCCTGAGCCGTGGCGCGTTTATTGCTAAACTGTCTTGAGTTTGGAGTGTCCGCGCACCTTGCGGTTGTGGGCAGTCTCTTGAGGTGACTTTAAGGCGCCTTGAGGCACCTTGCGGTGTGATTTTCGGTTTTGAGTTGGGCAGCTTTGGCTACCTTTGTCATTGAGTCGTACGATTAAGTACCTGACCTTGGTTTCATGGCTTTAGATTGCGCTGGTATCTGACACTTGCTTCGGTCCTAGAGTAAGTGCTTAGGGAGTAAGTGGTTGCGCTTATTCTTAAGTGCCGGAGGCGCACTTAAGGTTGCAGTCTATCGCTGGCCTGTGAGGTTAGAGCGGGAATTGTTCCCAATCTAGGAGAGATCAGCGTGGCGTATAACAATCAAGCACAGGACCCCAAGGAGCAAAAGCCTGCGCCACAGCCTATACGTAGCATGTTGATGACGACTATTCCGTACTGGAATAGTCAAAGTCAGGCTTTCTATTATGAGCTGTCCTTTGTCACGATTGATCGCAAGACGCGTATCACCCCCGAGCACACTCACGATGTGCTCGCTAAGTATTTGGTCCAAGAAAACCTAGATAAGTTTGTGGGCCCTAAGGCCGGGGTCGCGATCAATGTCCAATTCTCGGACGCTTTCTTAGATTTCCGCCACGATATCAATTACAGCCGCATGCTGGTGCGCCTGCCCAGCAATCAGCCGGTGACCCCCACCATCTTGCAGCAGATGCGCGAGATGTCATCCTTTGGTATGTCCTTTGCCACCGATCTCGAGACCATGATTCGCGAGAAGTGGCTCGAGCAATTGCCGCGCTTTGATTATGTGGTGCTCGACCTACACGCGCCCACCATCGCCAAGGACATCAGCGCGGTGCAAAGCTTAAAGCAGATTCAGCCGCGCTTGAAGATGATCATCTCCAATGTGCAAAGCCAAAAGGAAATGCGCGTGGCTTTCTCCTTAGGGGCGAGCTTGGTGTCAGGGCGCGGTAAGTTCAATCCCCTGCCGGTATGCTTGCTCAAGCCCCCGTACAATGCTTCGACCAAGGAGCTGTTCTTAGAGCAGCGCCAAATCTGCTTGCTCATGAGTTTCATGTGTGCTCCGCGCCCCAATATCCAGCAGATCAATATGCTGCTGCGCTCGAGCTTTAAGATGTGGCAGACCTTCAATGTGCTCGCTAAAAGCGTCGACACCACGGTCTTCTTTTCCTTTCGCTCGATGGAGGATATCGTCAAGCACTTCGGCGGTCATGGCGCTCGCAATTTAATTGCCTTGGGCTTAGCCGCGATTCAATATGACCTGTACAATCGCGCGACCAACTTAAATGGTGACCAGCTGGTCGATTATTTTCGACGGCTCTTGACCAACGCCATCTTCATCGAGTCGGTGTGCAAGCTCTACCCGTACTTTGCACCGTGCCGTGATCTCATCTTTGAGTTCGTGATTTTCCACGGCTTAGAGGCGATGGTAGTCCATCGGCCCGACAAGATGTTTCGCATCACCCAAGACTTAATCAAGCCGCGCTGCCGCTTCATGCGCGTGCTCCAAGACCTGGTAATCTTGGGCGATAGCATTGACTATCTGCATTTCCCCAATATTAGAGGCGTCTGCCAGCGCTACAAACTCAATGACTTGCGCGTCATCTACCTGCATGAGCAGGCAGGCGTCAAAGCCATGAAATATCTCCATGATATGAAGATTCTGCGCTAAGCCCGCCTCAACCAAAAGCCCCAGCACTTGCTGGGGCTTTTGGTTGAGGCGCGCTGCGCTCCCGCCCTCTTGGGGCGGGCGTACGCGCGGACGTACGCGCCGCATGGGACGGCACGCCGCGCTGGGCTTACGTGTTAGCGGCGCTCAGGCGTTGGGGTCAGTCCCATGGTCTGGAACAGGTCGTAGCTGAGCTGACGCACGTAGCTGTAGCAGATGCGCGGGTTGTAGATCGCAACCTTGAGTGTATCGGAGCTCATCCGGCCATTGAGGAAGTTGAGGAGCAAGCGTACGTCCTTGAGGTAGTGTTGCTGCGCCACGGTCGGCTTGATCCCATAGCCACCTTGCAGCGCTTTTTGCGTGCGCTTTTTGAGCAGCTGGTACAAGGTGATAGCCAGGGTGGCGACGATGAGCTTGATTTCAGGGCAGTAATGCTGACCGCCCATGCATAAGACGCGGCTAATGCGGTATAGACCGCAGCCGATCATATCGTTGAACAGCTGCTTGAGCTCAACGTGCTCTTGGAAGTAAGCCCAGATTTGCTCAGGGCTTAACTGGCTGTGAGTGGTGGCAAGGACGAAGCGCGCTTGTTCATAAGCGCAGAGCGAGATATTCTCCCAGTTAATCTGGTAGGTAGGGCCGCTGTGCTCTGCTTGCTGGGCGGCAGGTGCCTGCTCTGATGCGGCGCTTGGTTGAGTCTGGGGCTGAAGCTTAGACTGAGCCTTGCTCTTGTTCTTGCCCTTAGTTGCCTTAGTTGCTGGGGTGGCTTGAGGGGCTGAGGCGGCGGACTGAGGCTCAACCTTAGTGATCAGCTGATAGCTCTCAGCGAGCTCTTGGAGCTGCGGCGGCAGACTATCGCGCTGATCGCTTTCGTATGCCGCTAAGAGATCAGGCATGAGCTCGGTTAAGCGAGCTTGCAGCTTGCTTTGGCGCGCGCGATCAACGAACAAGTGTAAGCGCAGCGGCGGAATGCGCTTGCAGTTGCTGTCCGGCGCCAAGTCGTCGCTACTTGCATAGGTGTTAGTTAACTTTTGGCAAACATCAAGGGGGAGCGCGTTATGCAGGACCAGCGGATTGCTCGCTAACGGCTTAGGGGCAGGTGTGCTCTCATTTTGGCTATGGAAGAAAGCTGCTTGCGCCATCTTCAGCTCGGGGGCTAAATGGCAGATGCAGGTGAGCATATTGTCATTGCCGCCATGGGCGTTTTGGAGGATGATTTCAGTCAGTTGGCGCTGGGCATCAGCCTCATCGAGCCCCAAGCAATCCCAGTCTATAATGCGGATGTTCTGTTGGTTGGACAATTGCTCTGAGGTGAGCAATTTATTATCTAAGGTGAAGTAGCTATAGTCGACGGTGGTGCCTACCATCTGCAAGTAATTGGAGCGCACCGTCGCCGGGGTTTCGGTCATGAGCTCCATGTTCATCCCAACAGGCCAAGCTGGATGGTAGTCGTAGTTAAATGAGGTAAAGAAGCACGGCAGGCCGCTCTCGCGCTCTAAGGCTAGATACAGGATGGTGGGCAGCTCCATGGGGCGCATCTTTTTGCTCGGCGACTCTTGGCTCATGCAGCCGTCTTCTTGTGCCATATTTAAGAGCTCGTCTGGATCCATCATGGAAATTCGACTGTACAGGCCATCAGAGCGCTTGACCACGTTGTAGGAGCTCAGCTCAGAGCCGAGCTTAAACCAAGGCTCCTGCCAGCTGCGCGCGGCTTGATCCGAGAGCGCCATACAGTTCACGTTAAACGGTGGGGCCCCACGATCTGTGCGCTCTTTGAGTAAGAGCTTGGAGATGTTGCGGCTGATCGGATAATTGCCGTCCACGTAGAACTGGTAGAGCAGATCTTCGATGGTTTTATCATCCAATTGGGCGGCAGCGAGGCGGGCGCGCAGCTGAGCTTCGCCATCATTGGGATGATCTTCTAAGGCGCATTGCAAGCAGATGCTGGCGAGTTGAATCAATTGATGGGCGCACTTGTGGCGCTTGACCGAGCCCAGCTTCTGATCGACCGCACTGACTACGATTTGCTCCAAACCGATGCTCTGGGCTAATTGGTTCAAGAGATCGGAGGCATCGCCTTCAGGATAGTGGCCACATTTTAACAGGGACGATGGCGGCAGCTTGGTGATGTCTTGATCAGGCTTAATCGTCAGTTCGGCGTCCTCATTGTGCTTGACGAAGACGTAGTCGTTATGGCCCTTGCGGTACACCGTCACTTCCTTAAGTTGGGGGTACTGTTGTAGGGCCTCGTCGTTGAAGACAATGCGACCGATCTGCTGGTCATTTTCCACCTCACCCAGCGGGCGCGAGGTGACAGTACGAATTTGGCCGTCTTGTTCGACCTTGGACTTGAAGCAGACCGCGTAATAGGTGCGATTGGTCTTTTTGAGGGTGCGCTTTTGCAGGACGATGGCGGGAAGGCTCAGTTCGCTCAGGGGATGTTCGATCAAGGCAAGCTCCTAACTAAAGCTGAGCCCCAAGGCAAGCAGACGCTCAAGCTGATGCTCAAGCAGACGCTCAAGCTGATGCTTAAGCTGACGCTCAAGCAAGCTGACGCTTAAGTAAGCTGAAGCTTAAGTAAGCGTGACGCTCACGCTGCCGTTGGGGCGGTTGGGGCCAGACGCTAGGCCGGGCCTGGGCACGGTGCGCCGCGTGCGGGATTAGGCTGACTTCGCTATTCCCATTCGCTGTCGGTATTGGAGTTTAACTTCATGGCGTTCCAGACGCGGTTATGAGCCCGGGTTTGGCGCGCGGTTGGCGACTGCGGGAAGTAGGCGGTTTTGAGCATCTCTGGGGTTAAGTTGACGCTGGTATTCTCCTTTAAGGCAGGATCGATGCGCTCAATCGCAGGCTTAACCGGGAGAATGTAGCGCGTCTCTTTAGAGATGGTGGCGGCGACATCGGGCTCCATTAAGTAGTTGATCCACTTGTGACCGTTGGCGTAATGAGGCGCATTCATCGGCATGATCCAGCAGTCAAACCACAAGAGCGACCCTTCCTTAGGGAAGACGTACTCGATATCGTATGGGCGGTGGGCGGCTTGGGCGCGATCTTTGGCTTGTAAGATATCGCCCGAGTAGCCGATGGCGACGCAGATATCACCGGAGGCTAGGTCATTGATGTAGCGGCTGGAGTGGAAGTAGGCCACGTTTTGCGCCAGGGCAATCAAAAGCTTTTGCGCCTCGTTATAGTCGCTGCGCTCCTCGCTTTGGGGATCTTTGCCCAAGTAGTGCTGAACCGTGGAAATCACCTCAAAGGGTGAGTCGAGCACGGCAATGCCGCATTGCTTAAGCTTCTTGGAGTTCTCGGGCTTAAATAAGAGGTCCCAGCTGTCGACTTTGAAGTCAGGGCCAAAGATTTCTTTAATCTTCTCGGTGTTGTAGCCGATGCCCAGCGAAATCTCGGTGTAAGGGATGGCGTACTGATTGCCCGGATCTAAGGTGGCTAAGAGCGCCATGCGGTTGGGGTCTAGGGTGTCGTAGTTAGGGATGAGCGACTTATCAAACTTGTCGAGGGCGCCCGCTTGCGCGAGACGCGGCACATAGTACGAAGTCATCATGATGGCATCAAAGCCGGTTGAGCCCGACAAGAGGCGCGCCTCAACTAACTCATTGGAGTCAAAGAGGACGTAGTTGATGTCCATCCCAGTGTCTTGCTTGAAGTTGTCCACCGTATCAGCGGCGATGTAATCACTCCAGTTCCAGACATTGACCTTGTTGTCATCAGCTGCCCACGCGCTAGGGGCACAGGACACGCTCAGCAGCGCGCTCAGGGCTACCGCCGCTAGCGCGGATTGGGCGGCCGATTGTGCTGCCGTCGCGCAAGATGGTGCGGGGTTAGCCGCTGGGGCATAAGTGGTGCGCGGGCAAGGGTAGTTGCGACCCATGGTCGTTAACCTCACAAACAAAAAAGGGAGCGCGTTGACGCGTACATATGCAGGAGTGCGGACTTGCAATAAGCTCCAACCTCAGATAGTCCCAGCCTTACTCCGTCATTTATGAGCCTTGAGCTTGTTGGGTGGAAAGCTGTGTCTTGTCCTTTGAGGGCTTGGTCCGAAAGTCTGCATATAAGCGTTGACGCAATGTATGGCTTGAGGGCGACACAATCCCCCCAAAGCGCGCCTGCAGCTTAAATTACGCTGAGTGCGTTAGCCGCTGGGCGGCTACAAGCTGCGCGCGGCTAAGCCGCGCTGCGGTTAAACCGCAGGGCTATTGTAACAGGTCTGAGTATGGGGCAAGACTAATGTGCACTCAAAGGTTAGTGGCAGGAAGGGGGCACCATGGCGGCACCATGACGGTGCCTGGGCGCAGGGAGGAAGGTGAGGGAGCACAGCTTGAGGCGGCGTACGCCGCCACGGGGGGTTAGGCGTTGGCAAAGCCGGGCAGTTCATCGGGGAGGTCTTGGGAGATGATTTCGCCGATGATGTTCTTGAAGATCGAGACTAACTCAGGATTGAAGGCCCCACATTGGTTGGTGCAAATCATGTCCAAGGCCACGTCGTGGCTAAAGGCCTTCTTGTAGCAGCGCTCTTGGGTTAAGGCGTCGTAGACGTCGGCAATGCCCACAACTTGCGCCCAAATTGATAGTTCATCGCCCTTTAAGCCCTCGGGATAGCCGCGGCCATCGTAGCGCTCATGGTGGTGTAGGCAGATATCATGGGCGTACTTTAAGATTTGCGAGCTATCAAGGCCGATGCGCTCGATGAGCTCCGCGCCGCGCACGGTGTGGGTCTTGATGATCTCAAACTCTTCCTTGGTCAGGCGGCCGGGCTTGTTTAAGATGGCATCAGGGATGGCGATTTTGCCGATGTCGTGCAGAATCGAGGCGTAAGCGATATTGTCGATATCCTCGTTGCTTAAGTTGGCGCACTCGTGGTACTTGAGCTCGCGCAGCTTGTGCAAGAGGCGATAGGTGATATTGCGAATCGATAAGACGTGCTTGCCGGTCTCGCCCGAGCGGAACTCAATGGACAAGGCTAAGACCGAGATGACCTTGACGTTGATTTGGGCAAATTCGCGATTCTTGCGCGCCAGTTCGCGCTCTTGGAGCAGGTTCTTGTACTCAAGCGAGCGATGGAGCTTGTACAGCTCAATTTGGGAGTTAACGCGCTTGGCCAGAAACATCGGATTGAACGGCTTTTCGATGATGTCCGTAATCTGATAGTCGAAGGCCTCTAATTGCTGATCTTTGTCCTCGGCCGTGATGAGAAAGATCGGCACGTTGTTGAGCAGATTGTTTTCGCGGACGCGCTCTAAATAGCCATAACCGTTCATGATCGGCATGGTGATATCGAGCAAGACGGCTACGATGTCGTCGGAGTGCGCTTGAGTGTAGTTAAACGCGTCAAGGCCATTGCCAAACTGCATGGTCTTGTAATCTTTCTGAAAAATACAATCGAGAATCTCTCGATTCATTTCGATGTCATCCACGATGAGAATGGTATTCTTCTGATCTTGAATGTCCATCACTCCTCCAAAAGGAAAAGAACCATTTAGCGCTAACTGTTCGATCATACGGCGCTCTGCCTTACCGCGCTGCTGCTTGTGTTTGTTACTCCCATGCCCGGCCTTAAAACTGACCCTTAAGTCTCAACTACCCTTAAGAAGTCTCAATTAAGACTCAATTAAGGCTGGGCTAAATCTTTCGATTATGCCAAGAAACATTGGAGCATAGCAAAAAATTTTTTTGGATTGCCCCAGCATACAGCACGCTGCGTATCATCTTGCTTTAATTTGGCGCGTTTTAAGGTCAAAGCGCGATCAAATGACACTTTGGTGCTGCATTACGGTGCATCCAAGCTACAGCGTAAGTTAGGAAAATGGTTAAGCTCTCTGCCTCTGCGCACCAAGGGCGGCTCTGACTTACCGTACTTACCGTGAGGATCAGTTCGCTCTCAGCGCTGTCAGCGTAATGTTCAGAAAGGTCACATCCTTGCCGTAAGGTCACATTACGTTACGGCCATACCATTAAGCCCGACGCCTCAGCGCTCCAATCTGGGCCTTTGCTTAGCACAGCTTGCTACTGCTTACTACTGCTTGCTACTGTTGGTTACTGCTGGGTGCTATTGCCGGTAAACGTCAGCACATGGTAGCAATAGTGGCAATATTTAGGTGGCAGCAGGGTGATGGCAACAACCATAATGGCAGCGCAATAAATGCAAAGTATCGTCGGTTTGGAGCTGAGAAGTCATGCCTTTCAACTAGGACATTTTCTCGTCAGGGGCCCGGCGCAAAAGCAAGTGCCCGGAAGCCCACCAACTTATCTCACAGTATCTAGCGCTTTGCTTAACTTGTAAAGGGGGAAATGGTACTTTTA
>DXIF01000183.1 GCA_019113025.1 Candidatus Anaerobiospirillum stercoravium
CGCTGCGCCCGGCCGGGCGCAGCGCGGGGCGGGGCGCAGCGGGCGCGCGGATAGGCGCATGGTGCGCGGCAGCACCCTACTTCTTGTGGTGGCGCGCCGCGGCCAGCTGCTCAATTACGGCGCACACGCGCTGCGTGGCATTGAGATGCTCCAAGGAGGCTGCGGCCTGAGACATCTGCGCTAAAGTCTGCGGCGGCATGATTTGGGCAATGGTGTCATGCAGGCGCTGCGCGGTCAAATCCTGCTGCGCGATGAGCTGAGCGGCCCCAGCGTTGACCAAGGTCAGGGCGTTCTTGGTTTGGTGGTCATCCACCGCGGTGGGCAGCGGCACTAAGATCGCCGGGAGCTTGACCGCGCTAAGCTCCGAAATGGTCGAAGCGCCCGCGCGGCAGATGATTAAATCCGCCTGACGGTAGGCCGCGGCCATGTCTTGGATAAAGTCGGAGGTCTCGTAGTGAAACGAGGCGCCCTCATAGCGCTGGGCGGTCGCCGCGCTTTGGCCTTGGCCGCATTGGTGGACGACGACGATTTCATTTTGCTCAAACAGCTTTAACGCCTCCGGGACGCGCTCGTTGAGCGCCTGCGCCCCTAAGGAGCCGCCGATAATCAAGATATGAAGCTTGCCGTCGGCGTGGTGGAAGCTGCGCTCTTCTTGATAGAGCTGCGCAATGTCCGCGCGCACAGGATTGCCCACGGCCTCGACCTTGGGACCGCTAAAGGCCTGCCCCACGCCCAATAAGATTTTTTGGGCAAACTTAGCCAAAATGCGATTGGTCAGGCCCGCGGCGGCATTTTGCTCATGCAATATGAGCGGAATGCCGCTTAAGTAAGCCGCCACCCCGCCCGGGCCGGAGGCATAACCGCCAAAGCCGATTACGACGTTAGGTGCAAATTGCGTGATGACCTGCTTGGCCTGAGCGATGGCCCGGGTCACCATAAAAGGGGCCTTGAGCAAGGAGGCTAGGCCATTGCGGCGCACGCCCTTGACATCGATGTAGTGAATGGTGATGCCCGCCGCGGGCACCACACGCTCTTCGATGCGCCCGCGCGTGCCCAGCCACTGCACTTCATGGCCTTGCGCTTGTAAGGCTTTGACAATGGCCAGCGCCGGGAAGACGTGGCCGCCGGTGCCCCCTGCCATCACTAAGACCCGTAACGCCATAGTTCCCTCCTAAATATGTTAGCTGTACTTGAGGTTGCCCAATTTCTGGCAGCGCCACTCATAGTCGATGCGAATTAAGATGGCAAAGGCCCACATGCAGACCACTAAGGATGAGCCACCATAAGAAATAAAAGGCAGCGTCAGACCCTTGGTCGGCAGTGCCCCTGAGGCCGCGCCGATATTGATCACCGTTTGCAAGCAAAACATCACGCCAATGCCAAAAGCCAGATAGCCTTGATACTGCGAGCGCTGCCGCAAGATGCGCAGCGAGATGAGCACCGCCTTGGCCACGATAAAGAACTCAAGCAAGATGACGCAGGTGACGCCGATAAAGCCAAATTCCTCGCCCATAATCGCCATCACAAAGTCCGTGTGCGCCTCCGGCAAATAGCCGAGCTTGTGCATGGAGTTGCCTAGGCCCGCGCCGGTTAAGCCGCCCTGGCCAAAGGCCATCAAGGAATTGGTCAGCTGGTAGCCCGAGCCAAAGCGATCTTGCCAGGGGTCCAAAAACGAGAGCACGCGCAAGAGACGATACGGCTGAATCAAAATTAAGATACCGCCGGCCATCGCGAGCATCAGGGCGCTAAAGATGTACTTGAAGATGCCCGCGCCACCCACAAAGAGAATGGCCATGGTAATGGAGGCCACCACCACCAAGGAGCCAAAGTCCGGCTGCGCTAAGAGCAAGCTACTGACTACCACCAGCATGATCATCGGGATGACAAAGCCCTTGATCTGGTAGCGCACCTTTTCAATTTGGCGGCAGGTGTAACGCGAAAAAAACAAGATCCAAAAGAGCTTGAGAAATTCCGCTGGTTGCAAGTTGACCGGTCCCAAATCAAGCCAGCGTTTGGCGTCGTTGATCTCGCGTCCCACAATCAAGACCAAGATCAAAAGCACCCCCACAAAGGCCAAGAGGTACCACGCGAGGTTAAACCAAGTGGCGCTGGGGATGGTGGTCATGATAAGGCCCCAGCCCACGCCCACAACGCAAAAAGCCACTTGACGCTTTAAGTAAAAGTACTGATCCCCGGTGGCAGTATAGGCCTCCTGTACCGAGGCCGAGGAAATCAGCACAATGGAGATCAGCAGTAACAGCAAACAAGCAAACACCAAGGAGCGGTCAAACGGCAGCCGGGGTGCTTGCTTGGGATTTAACTTGGAACTTGCAGTCATCTACCTCTCCTGGCGCCACGTTGGGGCGGGGGCGCCCTGCGCGGGCCGCCTTGCGCGGGAACGGTCGCGCAGAGGCGGCCGCGGCCGCCTCCTTACGCTCCGACGTGACGCCGTTGCTTGGTTGGGGGTGGTCCTAGGCCTTGCTCTTGTGCGCCTTGCTGCTTTTGGCCTTGGCATGGCCATTGGTGCGGTGCGCTGGGTGCGCCGCATGCGCTGGATGCGCGCCATGGCTTACGCC
>DXIF01000184.1 GCA_019113025.1 Candidatus Anaerobiospirillum stercoravium
TCGCGTGGCAGACAGGTGACCGACATCGACATGGCGGTGAAGTCATTGATGACCAGTAAGGTATCAAGGCCGAGGTTAGCCTTCATCTGGCTTTGGGAGAACTCCCAAGGGTTGTTGGTCATCTTGATGTAATCTTGATTGACCGGGCAAGCGATCGCGATGCAAGCCGCCTTAAAGTCAACCTTAGTCTCTTGACGGAACTTGTGGATTACCGACTCCAACGAATCATTCTCTAAGGCCGAATAGATGATTGGGTCCGATAAAGTGCCGTCAGCAAGATTGCACAGGGCCAAACGGGCGTTAGTACCACCGATGTCACCCACTAATGCTTGACCAGTTAAAGCAGTCATACACTCTCCAGATTTCACGCTTACTGCGGTCGCAGCTCCTACCTGCCAAGCCTTGCTTGCCAAAGTAAAAGGCGGCTCGCTCCATCACAACAATCTGACAGAGATAATAGCAAAACTCCATCTAGGCGCTAGAGCTTTTTCTAGGAAAGGTGAACCATCACTACAAATAGGTTAAAAAAAGACACAAGCGCCACCGGGCACGCGCCGCGGGCACGCCTTGCCCCGGCGCCCGGACACCTGACCATCCGCAGAGCCTGTAGACTCAGCACGCTGTCCCTCATCAGGCAGCGCCTAAGAATAGCCCCCTATTATCACGCCGCCGCAATCGCGCCGCAGCAGCACGCAGCAGCAATCACGCTGCCACAGCTACAGCACCCTGCCGCAGCTACAGCACCCTGCCGCAGCACGCCGCTAATCGCACCGCTGTTTCCAGCCGGTCACAGCGCCAGCTGCCCTGGCGCCGCCATCCGGACCACCGCGCAACAACGGCGCAGCAACCGCGCACGCACAGAAACCGCGGCGGCGCTGGTATGCAGCGCCTCAAGCGCTCCGAGGGCGGCGCAGCAACGCCGCGCCGCAGCCGCGCTCCCCTAAAGCAGCCTCGAGGCTGCCTTTTGGCAGCGCGCACAAACAAAAAAGGCTAAGTGTCGCACTCAGCCTTTTTTAAAATAGGAGGATTGTCTATGAAAAGGAGCGACTATATCGCTATAGTCTTTAACTATGAGTCTAGTTAGCCAAAACGATCACTTTGCTCTGTTCGTTTTGATGGGCTCATGATAGCTAGAAATGTGATGTAGCTCAAGACTTTTTCAAAAATTTTTTAAAATCCCACCATCCGTCCTCGGCTGTTTGCCCTAACTTCACCGAGCGCGTTCCCGTGCACACCCGTTACCAATCCGATAAATATCGCATTTTGCGCTCAAGAGTGTTCATTTAAGCTTAAATGTTACCGATAACACAAAAAATTTGACAAAGCAGATTTGGCGGCTGCGCGCGTCAATAGCCGCCTCGCAGCTTCGCTGCCCCGGCTCTACTGTTACTGTAACATTAAAATCACAGTCATTTACGCGGAAAATGTTCGTAAAAACGAACAATTAAAACAAACCTCCCCATATTATCCATATAATCCCAAGTGGGAGCAAACCGCATTCTTACGGGATGGGCGTCATTATGTCCTGCGGCGCGGGGCGCGCGGTCCGCTGCGGCAGTGGACCTTACGCAGGCGCTGGTGCCACCTAATTTGCGCCGCTGGGGCACGGACAGCAGTCTCGGGCTGCGGGCTCGCGCCCATTGTTGTATTTGGGTATATGCTTTCATATTTACACTATTCCGAGCAACAGCAGTGTTCAATTTCGCAACAAAAGCGCCCCCAATGGGATTTAGCTCAGCTTTGGTGGTACCATGTGCGCCGCACTAAGTGCCCCCACGCCGGGGTGGCTCCTTAGCCCCACAGCGGCGTCAGCGGCACTTGCATAGTGCCCTACGCAGCGGACCTTCTGGGAGAAAGCGGGAGAAAGCTTCTTGGGAGAAAACTTCTTGGAATGGAATAGTGCGGAGCTCATGCGTCCTCTTGCTGCTGCGCTTGCTTTGGATCAAAACCTCTAAGGACAAACCATGCATTTGCTGCTGCCTTTGCTGCCTTTGCTGCCTTTACTTGGTTTCGTGCTGCGCACGCTGCAACTTGCACTGCGCGTGGTGAGCCCCTTTTGGTTATTGGGCCTGTGCCTAATCAGCCTGAGCGGACGCGCGCTCAGCGTCCTTGCCCAAAGCGGCTGGTACCAAGCACGGCGCAATCTGGTCCTGGCAGGACTGATCTTAAGCGCATCTTGCTACGCTAGCCCCGTACGCGCCCAATGTGTGGCGCTTGAGGCGAGTGCCCCACTGCCCACGACCGTAAAAGCAGACCAATGCTTTGAGCTGCAAGGGGGCAATGTCCTTACTGACCACTATGTGATCGCAGGGCAGCTCTATGTCAAAGCCGGACGCAGCGCCACCTTAGCGCAACGCGCCTCGCTCACCGTGACCCCCGGCGGCGTCTTTGAGTTGCGGGGACAGCTCGAGCTTCAACCTCAAGCTCAAATCATCGTGCAGGACCAAGGCAAGCTGACTAGCTCAGGCCTGATGTACTTTGCAAGTCCCAGTGCCTTACAAGGCCAAGGGAGCGCCACCTTACGCAATATTGGACGCATGGTGCTAGAGCCCGGCGCCTATATCAGCTTGCGTGGCGCCAGCTCCCTGCGCACCAGCGGCATGCTGACCTTAAACAATGCCCTCATCAGCCTCAGCGGTGAGAGCAAGCTGACTAACCACGGCACCATTCACACCGAGCAGCAAGCCCTCCTCAATATCCAAGGTCAAGCCCAGTTCACCAACCGCGGCATGCTGGAGCTTACCCCTTACGCCACCTTAGCTTTAGACGAGCAAGCTCAGCTGAGTAATAAAAACCCCTTTAGCCCTAAAGGCCACATCACTCTCAGCGCCCAAGCGCTGTGGGACAACGATGCGCTGGTGAAATTAGCCCCCAGCAGCAGCTTAAAACTGCGCGGGCGCGCCCAACTGCTCTCCGAGCACACCATCGAATCAAGCGGCACCATACTCTTATCAGAGAACGCGCGCCTCTTAAATCGTGGCACCTTAGCTCTAACCTCAAGCGCTCAGCTCACTGCCGCCGATTACGCGGTCATCATCAACGAGGGCACCTTCCGCAACGATGGCGGCCGACTCCAGCTTGAGCATGCCGCCAATTTCGTCAACCAGAACATCATCTCGGGCGAGCAAAGCCGCACCCGCATCGAGCGCAAGCACGCCCAGCCCCACTCAGCCCTCTAAGCTGCCCCCCGCAGACCACCGCCGCAGTACGCTGCGCCTGCCACCTCCAACTTCGGCCTCGCTCAGCCACGCTCAGCCTCGCTCAGCGCCCTAATCAGTCAGTCCCTGCTTCCCAGCATAATTCATGGAGCAAAGCCCATTCACGCATCTTAGACCTGCTTCCAGCAAGCCCCGCACTGCACTTCAAGGCTGTCGCGCGTGGGTGCGGCGCGCAACACCGCTAAGCCCACGCAACGCCGCTAAGCCGCGCACGACTTTGCGGCCAGCGCCGACTTGCGGCCGTTAGCGTTTGTGGTGCCCTAAGCCTGCGCGGTGCGCCGCGGCACTTTTTGCCTTGTACCCCACTAGGTAACACAATGACTGCAACTTTCCCCCAAGCTGAGTTACTGGGTTAAAAATGGGATTTATGCCGCAATTTCGCAAACGTTTACGGAGTTTGCAACGGGCGCGGACTATAATGAACACAACAGCAGCGAGGTGGTAGCGACAGGAAAACTGGAGCGGCCCGCGGGCTTGTTATTGGTTCTGTTAGGCGGCGCGCGGCGCTGACCCTAAGTCCTTGGTTGTCTAGCGGTTGTTTAGAGGTTGTTATGCTCGAAGAGTTAAAAGAGAAAGTCTTCCGTGCCAATTTAGACCTGCCCAAGCATGGTTTAGTTACCTTTACTTGGGGTAACGTTTCGGGCATTGACCGTGACAAAGGCTTAGTGGTCATCAAGCCATCTGGGGTTGATTACGAGACCATGAAGGCCTCGGATATGGTGGTCTTAGATCTTGAGACGGGCAAGAAGGTTGAGGGCGACTTAAACCCATCGACTGATACCCCAACCCACTTAGAGCTCTATCGCGCCTGCAAGGACATCAACGGTATCGTCCACACCCACTCGCGCAATGCCACTTCGTGGGCACAAGCGGGTATGGATATCCCCGCCTTAGGCACCACCGGCGCTGATTACTTCTATGGCGCCATTCCATGCACCCGCATGATGAGCGATGCCGAGATTCAAGGCGAGTACGAGGCCGAGACGGGTAAGGTCATCATCGAGACCTTTAAGACCCGGGGCATTGAGTTCAAGGATGTCCCAGCGGTCTTAGTTCACTCGCACGGACCTTTTGCTTGGGGCACCAGCCCAGCCAACGCCGTTTACAACGCCGTAGTCTTAGAGGAAGTTGCCTATATGGCCTTCCATTCCTTTGTCTTAAAGCAAGGCTACATCAAGCCGATGCAGCAAACTCTGCTGGACAAGCACTATCTGCGCAAGCATGGCGCTAACGCTTACTACGGCCAACCAGGTCAACAACACTAAAACAACCAAGAAGGGCGCGGCCCGCTCAACTCCAAGCGGCTGAGCTGCCCAGCCTTTCCCCGCAGCAGGTAAGTCCACCAAACTTTCTTGCTGGTCACAGCTAGTAGCTAAGCCTCACACCCTTAGCTACACCAACTCCTCCAAGGGGCTTGCACTCTTGGAGGTTTTTTTATGCCCGCATCCTACCTGCGGCCAAGCCGCATGCGCCCCCGCCACCTGCGACCAAGAGCCAGCGACCACGTGCCAGCGACCGCGCCGCCGCGCTCGGGGCATGATGTTGCGCGCTGCCGCGTCGCCTGAGTCGTCTTAGCAGTCCTTAAGCCACTTGAGGCCACGGCAAATGCTGCAGCTGCTTTGCGCGTTACCCAGCACCGCGCGCAGCGTCGGCAGCTGAGCTAAAAAGGCTTGCGCTGTCTGCTGAGCCTTGGCATCGTTTCCTGATTGGGCCTTGAGTAAACACAGCTCAAGCTCATCTAAGAGCTTGCTCTCACCGGCGCGCAGCTTTTTGACCGCCACGGTCGCGTCCACTGCCTCAGTAGTGCTGAGCTGCCCCTTTTTCTCAAAGGTCTTAGACTGAGCGTAGACCTTATCCCACAGCTCTTCGACCATAAGTTCGCGCCGTCCAATTAAGCGCAGGACCTTAAGCGCCGAATAGAGCGCCTGCAGGCCCTCATCAAAGCTCTTAGTGCACTCCTCTAAGCGCAAGCACAGCTCCACTTGGGCCGAGTTGTTATCGACCTTTTCCCCGGCGGCCGTCCGCTCCTTGATAAAGGTGTCACACACTTGGTCATGCTGGCGCACGACCTGAGCTAGGGCCTGCGCCAATTGCTTAAACACTGGCGCGACTTGAGCCATACGCTTTTGGTCGGCCTTACTCTCTTTAGGATATGGGCCAAGCAGCTGGGCGCTATCTTTCTGTTCCATGCAACAAAATCCCTCGAACATTGACGCGCCTAGGGTACCACATCTTGCCCCGCGCCCAAATATAGGCGGCACCGCGCCCCGCCCGCCCTCAAGCACGCTCGCGCTAACACGCGTCCGCCCGGCCAAGCCGGTCAGAAAAGCTAGGCGAAAAAGCAGGCGGGAAAGCCAGGCGGAAATGCAAACATCCGCACCGTGCAGCACCGTGTAGCACCGTGCAGCCCCGTGCAGCCCCGTTATGCTGGGTGCCACCGAGCTTAGTTAGAGCGATGGGCGGATGTTGTGATGGATGGTGCACCGGGCGCGGCAGCGCAGCGCAGCGCGCGCCCCGGCTGAGCGCTATTCGAAATGGTTTTTGAGCTTGATGATGTTGCCTACGATGTAGTCGTCCATGCGGTTGGTGCGCGGCTTGGACATGTACTCGTGCAAGAGCTTGATCGCCTGGTAGCCTTGGACCTTTGGCTCTTGGCAAATCACAAAATCAATGATGTCGGACTTGACCAGCTCGCGCGTGGTGTAGATTTCATCGCAAGCGATGACAAAGAACTTGTCGATGGCATCGGCAATCACCGCTGCACCTAAGCCGCTCACGCCTGAGCCTGAGGCCATGTAGATGCAGTTGACATCGCGGTGACGGCGCAGCGCATCCATCGTTACCTGCTGGGTCGTGATGTCGTTATCCATGCCTTCGACAACCTCGACCACCTCAAAGTCGCACTTGCGCCGCTCCAGCTCCTCGCTAAAGCCCCGCACGCGCGCGGCATGGCCGTGGTGACTCTTTAAGCCCACCACAATCAAGATCTTTAAGGCTTGATTTTGGCGGCTCTTAGCCAGCAGCGCGGCCGCAATCTCACCGGAGCGATAATAATCGGGACCCACAAAGCACAAACTATTGCAGTTTTGCACCATGTTGTTGATTAAGATCACCGGGATATTGCTCTCGCTGAGATCGTTAATGTAGGCGCGAATCTTGGGATCGTCGACGGTGCATAGTGCCAAGGACTTGCAACCTTGCTCACGTAGCTGGGTGAGAGTCGCCAGATGCTCTTCCACATCCCAGCCCTCAACCTCGCGCAAGATCACCTCAAGACCTAGGTCTTTAAACTCCAGCTCCGCTTCCTTGATGCCCAGCTTGATGTCATCAAAGAACGGGCTGTTGATCGAAGGCAGCAAGATGCCCACGGTATTGAGATTCTTTTGGGCCGAGAGGGCGCGTCCAGCGCGATTGGGGACGTAGCCTAGTTCTTGGGCAAGTTGACGAATGCGCTTGGCGGTATCTTCACTGACCTCACTTTTATCGTTGAGAGCACGCGATACCGTGCCGACCGAAACGCCACTAGCTTTGGATAAATCCTTCAAAGTCACTGTCATCGTTTTGCCCCGCAACAAGCTTACCGGTCCAAGGACGCAAGTAGCCGCCCCCGATGGTCCGGTCCTATCCCGGTGTAGTCGTGGGATCTAAGCCCCGGTGGTAGCAACTCGCGCCCGATGGGCCCTGAGGCGCGCTACCGCTCTTCAACCTAAATTCATTGAGTACACCACGCTCAGCCTTAGCTAGCCTAGCTAACCCCAACTAGCCGCAGCAAACCTTAGCTAAGCCCAACTAGACCTAGCAGCCGCCGCACCTAAATTCGCCCGATCCACACTAAGAGCTAGGCAGTAACTAATAGGTAGACCGCTAGCGTGCGCGCCGCGAGCTGTTCGTGCTGTTACCCAGGCTCCTCTCTCCACCACTGAAGCGAGGCACAACATCATTGCGCAAACGTGCACATTAAGCAAAGCCCCGGCCGCGCGCCCGTCTCAAACGCTTAAGCGTGACCGCACCAGCCGCTAACTTTCCCGATACATCAATGCTTGAGCCCACTCAAGCCACTATGCAAACGCTTACGACTTTTAACATCTTAGCGTGAAAAGCGCAAAGGCACACCGTGCATTTTGCTAAAACTTTAATCTTAAGCACATTTTGCGCACAAAAAGTTACGGGACCAGCCGCCACGTCCGCGCTCAGGCCCACGAGCTACGCCTCCAAGCAAGGCGCAACCTCCCGCTTTTGCCCCCGTCTTTGCCCTCGGTTGCGCCGACCAAATGGCGCCCGGAGTTCCCTTGAATCGGCCCCGCTTGAGGCCATTGTATGCGGCAAAACGCCACGTTCCTCCTGCGGCCACCAGCCACGCCTAGGGGGGCGCACGAAGCTGATGGTACCAGCCCCATGCGCCCAGTCCCTGTCGCCAGCGGCCGATCTGCTTGCCACAACCTGCGCCAAGGATCCGTGCAAACTGAGCGTGCAATTTTGCAAAAATTGCGTCAAGCCGCACCAGCTGGCCTTAGGCGATCCGCAAACTTCCGTAAACTCACAACGCAACAGGCGGCCCACGCCGTGCCGCCCGCGCGGCTACGCTGGCGCCAAGCTGCTGCCCCTCTTTTGCCGCTTTATGTTGGCTGCTTGCGCTTGCACTTGCACTTGCACTTGCGCTTGTGGCTATACGCTTGCGACGCACGTATTCCTACCGGCGGCCCCTAGGACGCTATTGGGCTGTTGCGCGACTGGCAGGGACTAAGGCCGCACGCGGCCGGCGCCTTTGCTCAGGCTCATGCTTATGCTTATGCTCATGCTCATGTTTAATCTGATACCAACCGGCTTAAACATCAGATTTTACGGGCAGAGCACGCGCAGCTGTGACTTGAGAATTTGTTAACAAGATTGATAAACCCGTTTAACATTTTCGCAAAATAAGGTTACCTGCCCCAAAACTAGGTATTGAGCTAGGGCTCAAGTGCACCCAGCCTGATTAGCGCTTGGTTTGCTCTCCTATTAAGTCAATCGCGGCACGCGAGCACCCTCTGACTCAGCCTCACCCCATAACCGGCTGAATGTTCCGGCAAGCCTGATTTCATCAGGCTTGGCACTTTTACCATAATACTGGGCAGATCACACTCTAGATAGATTTTTCAGAGCAAGATTGCGCAAGTGGGCTATACTTGCGGCACGTTGGGCCAACCCGCATTTGACTGACTATTAACATCTAGTCGGCGGTGCCCTGCAATCTCCGTAAACGATTGCAAAAACTGACCACGGCCGCCGCCGCAAGGCAGAGCCAACAGTGCTGTCAGGCACTGGGTGCGCGCACGATTTAGTTAGCGTCACCACTTGAGTCATCAGGAGAGAAGTAGAGCACAGCCTGCGTGGTTTCTGGGCACACGGGACGTTTGTGTTTGTAACAAATCATGCTCAAACCCGCCTTGGGGCGCGCCATTACTTAAGAGTTACTTGAGAGTTACTTAAGCATATTAAGTACTTACTGTGGACTGAGTAATGGCCGCCGCGACCGCGGCCTTTTGGGCATGGCCAGGGAGCATTTGGTTCAAGCCCCTCCCCCACCACCAACTGGTCTTGGTGCCTGTCAAGCGCCGCTGGTTTGATGGCGTGGCCTGCGGCCTCTCTGCCATTTTTCCTTAGTTCATCACCCCTATGTTCTTTTTTAATCTCAAGCTGCGCAATAAATTCATTCTGCTTTTTGCCATCGTCTTCATCTTTGCCGGCTCGGTCATTGGCTACTCGTTAAACTACATTCTCACGGCGCAAGACGTCGCCCGCAGCATGAACACGCTGGTCTCGCAGCGCCACGTACGCATCCAAAACACCACTGACGCCGTAGTCCAATTAGATCAGCGCACCGGCATTGCCATTGCCAATAATGATGGCACCAATCGCGACCTGACTGCGATTAAGGACTTAATACCGATTCTGCAAGCCCATGCCGATAAGCTGAGCGTAGCGCGCTATCCTCAAGAGATTAACGCGATTAAGGCTCAGTGCCATCAGTTAGTGCAGCTTCTGAGCACCCGCATTGTGCCGCTATTAGAACAGCACGGCGACCATGCCCAAGCCGCGGCCATCTACCGCAATGAGTTTGGCCCGCTGACGATGGACACCTACATCAAGCTCAACCAGATTCAAGAGTATCAGTCCCACGACCTCAATCAGAGCGCCGAAGCTCTGGCGAGCAATACCCCAATTGTGGTGATCCTGTCCTTGATCTTGGCCATGATCATCATCTGCGTCGCCTTTGCCATGGTCTTGACCAACGACACCCAGCACAACTTAAAGCGCGTGATTGAGCACGCCCGTTTGATTGCTAATGGCGATCTGCGCTCAAGCATCAAGACCCACCGCGAAGATGAGTTTGGTGAGGCCTTTAACGTGCTCGAGGGCATGCGCGAAGCGCTGCACGCCAAGATGAGCACCATCCTCGCGCATACGGATCATGCGGTCGCCATCAACCAGCATGTGCTCTCCAACTCGCAGATCATCTTGGATTTAATTAAGAACACCGAGGATGCCGCCGTCGCCGTGGCCGCAGCCACCAACGAAATGGTGGCCAGCACCCACGAGATTGCCGGTGATTGCGAAAAGGCCTCAACTGCTGCTCAATTCACCAACGACATTGCCACCAAGAGCATGACGACGGTTCAAGGCTCGATCAGCGGCATTCATCAGCAAGCCCAGCAAACCAAGCTTGACTCCGACCAAATCGTCAACTTGGTCGAACACTCGCAGAACATCAACTCGATTGTCGAGACCATCGACGAGATTGCGGCACAAACCAACCTCTTGGCGTTAAATGCCGCGATTGAAGCCGCCCGCGCCGGTGAAGCCGGACGCGGCTTTGCCGTGGTTGCCGACGAGGTGCGCGCCCTAGCCTCACGCACCAGCTCCTCGACCAAGGAAATCTCCAACATGGTCACCCGCATCCAAAAGGATGCCAAGGATGCTACTGAGGCCATGAGCAATAGCGTCACTTCGATGGACGGCATTGCCCAAAGCGCCCAAGACGTCGATTCTCAGTTACAAGAAGTCTTAAACCACATGGGCGCGGTCTCCGATCAGGTCACCCACATTGCTGCAGCTACCGAGCAGCAAAGTGCTACCACCACCGACATCTCCAACAATATGCACAATATCACCCGTGCCACCACGGAGATCTCAACGGAAACTAGCAATACCGTGGACTCGATTCACGAATCAGTCGATGTGATTAAGCAGCTCAAGAACGAAGTCAGCACCTTCCAACTCTAACCCCAGTGCCAGCGCTACTTTCAGCGCCGCTGCCCGCGCTCCAGCCGCGACTGCTCTAAGCCTTTGCGCTCAGCAGGAAGCCTGCGCGACCCAGTACGCTTGGTACCCCCAAAAGCCCGGCCTTGGCCGGGCTTTTGGCTTATGGCGCACCAAATTTGATGCAAAAAAGTGAAACAGCTTGGATTTTGCGGCGCGGGCAGTGTGCTATCTAGTTACAACGTGAACTAGCTCAAACATCGCGCGGCCCTTGTCCGCTATCCTTAGATCTAAGCTTGAGCTTAAATTAGGTTGCCGAGCGGTATTCTGATTCCTGCAATTTTGGTTTGCGTGGTGATAGCTCCTAGGTTCTACGAGCGCCCTAGTTGCTATCACTCAATCTCACATGTTAATCGCTCGCTCACATGCTCAAACAGGCGAGATCTGAGCTCCCTTCCTAAGCTTCGCTCTTGGTAGGGACGACTCTGATCTCATGCGCCTTATGGTTGTTATGGTTCATCTTAAGTATCTTCATTCTTTGTCGGCCATCCTGACTGCGCAGTTGGGGACAAGTGGCTCACTCCTATTAGGGCCGTAAGTCGTATCGTTGGTATGAGCCAACGGTTTACGGTGGGGCAGCTTAGCCCGGTACTCATCTTGAGCCTAGGCGCTTGTTCCCAGCTTAAGCCAAGGTGCTGGCAGTTAAACCAACCGCCTGGTCTTTGGTAGCTCGAACCAGCCTGTTGTGCCAAGCTGTTGGGCCAAGCTCTAGTACTTTTTTAGTTTCCCTTTTTTTAGTTTCCCTTTTTAGTTGTTGCGCGCGTGGTCGACTTCTTGTGCGCCTCATACCGACTAGCAGCCGCATTTTCCCTACGTTTTGGGGACAGCGGTTACCTGCGCTTCCGGCGTTTGATGTCTTAGTTGGTGGGGATATATGGTGCTCCCTTGAGGCGAGTTCTGCTACCAAGCGTTGGCCCTAGGCCCGCCGCTGGCCCTAGGACCGATAGTGGCCCGGACGGTCTTGGTTGCGAAGTCGGTTGGCTTTGGTTTTATCCGAAATTTGGAACGAATGACATGTCTTTTCACAACCTAAAGTTACGCCAGAAGTTCATCTTGCTCTTTGCAGTGGTCTTCGTCTTTGCTGGAGTAGTCATCAGCTACTCGATCAATAACATCTTCACCGCCCAAGCCATGGCTGACGAAATCGACGACTTGGTCAATGGCCGTCGCGTGCGCATCCGAAACGTAGCGGCCACCTTAAATCAGCTCGATCAAAATGTGGCCATCGCTATTGCCACCTTTGACGATCAGTCCAACAATATCGCCCAGATCAAGGCCATTACCGGCAAGCTCTTAAGCGGCGCTGAGAAATTGCAGACCACACGTTATCCCACCGAGATTACCGCGATTAAGACCAACTGCATTGAGCTGAGCAAGCTGATCGATGACAATCTCGCCCCCCTGCTCCAAGGCCAGCAAAATTTCGATGCCGCCGAGGTCTATCGCGAAAAGTTCACCCCAATCACGAATCAAACCAGTTTATTGCTCGATAACATCACCGGCTTTCAGATGGAGGTGCTCAATAAGGATGCAAGCGTCTTAAATAGCAACATCCCGCTCTTCGTCATTTGCGGCATGTCTGGTGCCATGTTCATCGTTTTGGTGATCTTCGGCTATGTCTTCACCCACGACACCAACCAAAACTTACAGCGCGTCATCTTCCATGCCCAGCAAATTGCCAAGGGCGATTTAAGTAAAAGCATCCGCACCCGTCGTAAGGATGAGTTTGGTCAGGCCTTCAACATCTTCGAGGACATGCGCTGTGCCCTGAGCAATAAGATGCACATCATCATCGACCAAACCCAACACGCAGTTGAGATCAACGACCAAGTGCTGATCAACTCGCAGCAAATTCTAGACTTGATCAAAAACACCGAGCACTCGGTCACAGCGGTCTCGCTTGCGACCCAGCAAATGGTCGATAGTACCACCAGCATTGCTCATAACTGCAACGATGCCTCAACCGCGGCTCAGTTTACCAATGACATCGCGGCCAAGGGCATGAACACGGTGCACGGCACAGTCGATAGCATTAACCAGCAAACCGAGCAAACCAAGCGTGACTCCGAGCAAATCGTGGCGCTGGTTAACCACTCCCAAAACATCAATAAGATCGTTGAGACCATTGACGAAATTGCCGCACAAACCAATCTTCTTGCGTTAAATGCCGCCATTGAGGCCGCCCGCGCCGGTGAGGCCGGACGAGGCTTTGCGGTGGTCGCAGACGAAGTGCGGGCCCTCGCGTTGCGCACCTCAGAGTCGACCAAGGAAATCTCCAATATGGTCGAGCACATCCAAAAGGATGCTAAAACTGCCACCAATGCTATGAGCTCCAGCGTTGAGACCATGGATCATATCGCCCTGAGCTCGGCAGAGGTGGAAAATCAGCTCCAGCAGGTACTCCAGCACTTAACCGGCGTCTCCGACCAAGTGGCCAACATCGCTGCTTCGACCGAGGAGCAAAGCTCGACTACCGCTGATATTTCCAACAATATGCAGGAGATTAGCCGCTCAACCGCTGACATCTCAAGTCAGACCGCAGATACCGTGCACGCCATCCACGATGCGGTTGCAGCGATCCAACGCCTCAAGGACGAAGTCATCTCATTTAAACTTAGCTAACGGCGCGCTTGCGTGCGACCTCGGCAGCTGCACACGCGTCCACCACAGCTCCCGCGCTTCCACGGCCCTGCGCGTTAACATGCCTGCGCGTTCACAGCGCCCGCTTGTCCACGGCGCCTGCGCGAGCATGGGCTGGCGCTTACGCCTCCAAGCCCAAGCGGCGCTCCTGCTGCAAAAATCTAGCAAGCCGGGGGCGTCCCTTGGGCTTTTGTGCCACAATGCTGAGACTTCTGTTGCTGTTTGTTGCTGTTTTTAGCTCCAGTTTTCCCAGAGGACTTTATTTTATGGACATCACCCACTTACCCGAGCACAGCACCTTTGAATTGATTATCGATGGCACGCGGGCCTACGTCATCTATGAGATTTACGATGGCAGCTTGGACGTGCGCAAAACCTTAGTACCTCCGGCTTTAGGCGGTCAAGGCATAGCTGGTAAATTAGTCAAGGCCGCCTATGACTACGCGCAAGCACAGGGCCTTAAGTGCCTGGCGACCTGCTCCTATGCGGTCAAGTGGCTCGAGCGCCACCCTGAGTATCACGGCGCCACCAGCAGTGACTATGTGGCAGGCAGCTGCGCGGTGGGCAAGCATCAGGGCTAAGCCCCAAACCATCTATGGGGTCTATGGGGTCGGCTAAGCATGGGCTGGGCGCTGCACCAGCTTAGCCCCAGCTGGAACATCGTTGGTGACCCAGACGTTGCCCCCAATCACCGCGCCCTTGCCAATGGTGATACGGCCCAGCACCGTAGCATTGGCGTAGACCACCACGTCGTCCTCTAAGATCGGATGACGCGGCACATTGAGCACCGCGCCGGTGTCGTCAGTCGGGATACTCTTGGCGCCCAAGGTTACACCTTGGTACAACTTAACATTATTGCCGATAATGCAGGTTTCGCCGATGACCACGCCGGTGCCGTGGTCGATCGCAAACGATTCACCAATGGTGGCGCCCGGGTGAATGTCAATGCCGGTCTCAGAGTGTGCCATTTCCGTGATCGTACGCGGAATTAATGGCACGCCGAGCTTGAGCAGCTGATGGGCAATGCGATAGTTGCCAATGGCACGAATCCCCGGATAGCAGCAAATCACCTCACCAAAGCAGGTCGCGGCCGGGTCGCCGTTAAAGGCGGCGCGCACGTCGGCCGCCAGCTTAGCGCGAATGTCCTCCAAGGACTCGATATACGAGAGTGCCAGCTGCGCCGCAATGTCCTTGATCTCCTCGTTGCAGCACAAGCATTGCTGACCTTGGATATGCTCCTCAACAGGCTCGCCCTTTAAGGCATCCACCAATTGCTGCACCTGCTGTTGCACCTGCTGGGGACTGCAGTGAGCCCTTTGTGGCTCCGGTGCACTGACGCGCAGCGTGACCACTTGCTCAGAGCTTACGGTGGGACGGGCATGAAACTCATTGTCAGCACTTTGAAAGCACAGCGCCGCCGAGATTTGGTCAACCAAGAGCTCATAGAGGCGCTCGACATTGATGCCCATGTGGTAGTGCACGGTATGACGGTTAATCTTGTGGGGCCCAAAGTAGCCGGGGAACAAGATCGCGCGCGAGCATTTGACGATCTCGCTGATGGCGCGTCCCGAGGGCAGCGGATTGCCCTCTAAGTGCTGATGGAACAGTCCACGCAGCGCATCCTCTGCGGACAAGTTCGTAACAATTTGTGCTAAACGCTGATTGTTGTCAGTAACCATACTCATCTCCCAATGGCCCGCCCAACTTGGCTTGGGTTGGCTTGGTTTAGCTTCTGAGCCGCTTGTTCTAAGCCGTCTTCTGAGTTCAGCCTAGCATAGCTGTCAAGCCGAGGCCACGGCCCTCCCCAGATCCGCACAATAATCGCAACAAGATGAGACGCTCCCTTTGGCGCTTGCGCCCTATGCTAGGATGAATTAACGCCTCTTTCTGCATGGTTCATGCATCTTACGGAATTTGAGGAGACCCGCGCCGTAATTGCGGCAAGGGCCGTGGCGGGCGCTGCGGCTGACACTGCGATGTAGTTTGCGACAGACGCTGCAGCTGGCACTGCGGCGTAGTTTGCGACTGACGCCCTGGCCTTGGATGAAGCCTTGCTAACGGCTTACGGGTTACTGCTTTCCCCCTTCTTTTTTGTTGGATTTTTTGCTATGTCCCGCATTGCGCACAACTTAACCGAGCTAATCGGCCACACGCCTTTACTTGAGATCAACACTATTGCGGCACAGGATGGCTCCCAAGCGAAAATCCTCGCCAAACTCGAATACTTCAACCCGGGCGGCTCGATTAAAGATCGCGCCGCGCTCAATATGATTGTCGACGCCGAGCGCAAGGGCTTGTTGCAGCCGGGCGCCACCATTATTGAACCCACCAGCGGCAATACCGGCGTGGGGCTAGCACTAGTCGCCGCGGTCAAGGGCTACCACTTAATTTTGACCATGCCTGAGACCATGAGCTTAGAGCGCCGCCTCCTGTTGCAAGCCCGCGGCGCTAAGCTGGTACTCACTCCCGGCGCCGAAGGCATGAGTGGCGCCATTGCCAAGGCCAAGGAGCTGTGCGCCAGCATCCCAGGTGCCCTTATCTTGCAGCAATTTGAAAATAGCGCTAATCCTGCGGCCCATGAGCACAGCACCGCCCACGAGATTTGGGATGATACTGACGGCAAGGTCGATGCCGTAGTCGCAGGCGTCGGCACCGGCGGCACCATCACCGGTATTGGCCGCGTGTTAAAGCAAAAGAATCCTCACATCAAGATGGTCGCAGTCGAGCCTTTAAGCTCGCCCGTGTTAAGCGGCGGCAAGGCCGGTCCGCACAAGCTCCAAGGCATTGGCGCGGGTTTTGTGCCTAAGAACTTTGAGCGCGAACTCATTGATGAAGTTATCCCCGTCGCCAACGAAGACGCAATGGACACGGCACGCCGCCTCTCAACCAAGGAAGGCGTCTTAGTTGGCATCTCCTCGGGCGCGGCGATGTTTGCCGCCATCGAGCTGGGCAAGCGCCCTGAGTTTAAGGGCAAGACCATTGTCGTGATCTTGCCGGATACCGGCGAGCGCTACCTCTCAACGGAGCTGTTTAACCCGCAGCACTGATCCGCCGCACTACCCCGCAGCACTAATCTACAGCACGCCCCCGGCCGCGGCGCCGTGCTGGCGTTGAGCCCGCCGCCGCGCGCCCCTGTGGCGGGGACTGCGGGGGCGGTGAGACGTGCGGCGCGCCAAGTTTTGAGCCGGGCGCGGAGCTAATTGGCGTGATCTTTGCGCAGGGTAGCCTAAACTTAACTTAAGCTAAGTGAGGCTGTGCTAAGCTAAGAGGAATGGTCCAAGTTACGGCGCGGCTTGGCAGCACCATTTTTAGGCGTCCTGTAACCTCGCAAGATCAGAGGAGCACACGTATGGCACACATCCGGCAAATTCTGGCTAATCTCAGTATTAGCGCTGCTGAATTTAAGAAGAATCCGAAGAGCGTGATTAAGGCCGTCAAGAGTGAGCCCATTGCGGTGATCATCAATGACAAGCCGGCCTTTTACTGTGTGCCTGCTGATATCTTGGAATCGCTGTACTCCAAGTTCTACGAGATGAACGAGATCCAAAATATCCAAGATTTGGATCAGGCCGATAGCGTCGGCACAGGCAGCGATGACGACAGCAGCTTTGGCGTGCGCGACATCTTCCAAACAGTCGAAGACGAGCAAACGAGCAAGCTGTTGCAGCCCAGCGAAGACTTTATCGACCCGCTGAGCAATCACGTGGCCGATCCCCTTGACGAGGAAGTAGCCAACCAACTCAATTACAGCTTGCAACAAAGCACCAAGAGTAGCTCCGGCAAGGGCCGCAGCAAAAGCGCCGCCGACAACCTCGGCTACGACCAAAACAGCGAGCTTAACACCCTCGACAATGACCTCTCCCACCCCGAGCTTGCCCCAGATCCGGTAGCATTTGACTCAGACTTTGCCGATCTCGGGCTTCTCAGCACGCCGGGCATTGACGGCACTAACGCCATTGGGACCCAAGACCTGATGGGACCAGTTGACCCGATTAGCGGCCCCGATCTCCCAGGGATCACCACCAAAAGCGGCTTTAACCTCCCCACCAAGGCCGAGAGCGGTGCTAAAACCGAGGCCGCGCCCCCGGCCCCAGAAGCTGGGTTAGCGCCAACCAAGTTAGACCAAGCTAAGTTAGACCAAGCTAAGTTAGCTCAAGCTGAGGCCCGCGACGTAACTGAGCCCCCAAAATCTTCCCAGAACGCTGTCCCAGATAGCGCTGAGGCCAAGACTAAACGCAAGAAGAGCGGAGCTAAAGCTAAGGGCAAGGCCAGTGCCACTAAAGCGCCGCGCGCCCCGGAACGCAAGGCGGCAGCTGACGCGGCGCAGCGCAAGGTGGGAGCTGACGCAGTAGAGCTTGACCCCATGGCGCAGGCTACGCCCCAAGAGCGCGAGCTGGAGGAGAGCGCGACCATGAGTGAGGTGGCCCAAGACGTCAGCCAGCAGATTGCCGATAGCAATAAGGGCATGCGCCGCTTGGTGAGCGGTCCGCACTCCTTTACCTTAGAGCACGTAGCCAAGACCTACAGCCCATACGCGCAAAAGAAGATTCAGGCTAAGCTCAAGAAAAGTAAGACCAAGAAAGGCAGCAAGTAGCTCTAAGTACCCTAGTGCTTAGTCTTGCCTCTGTACCTTTGTGCCCTTGCTCGTCGTGAGCGTACCAGCTACCGGCCTTATTTGACAATGATTTGTCAAACGATAGTATCGCAAAATAGTACGAAGTAAAAGGTAAGAGATGGCACGAGTTAGAGAGTTCGGTTTAGAGGAGCTTGGAATCCCTAATTTAGCAGTCAAACGGCATAAATTAGCCAACGGCACCATTAGATGCTATGTGCTTGAGACCAAAACAGTCTGGGATCCTGCTAACAAGCGTGCCAAGCCTGCCTACACGAAGAGTGTCGGTGTTATTGAAAACAACTCCGAGTTTGGGCGCATCATCTTCAAGGATGAGTTCCTTGAGCGCTACCCACAGCTGCGTGAGGTAACCGTTTTGCGCAAGGAGTCATACCAGTACGTTTACCGCAAGGAAGCGCCTAAGACCAACGACCAGACGGTCGGCTTCCACAAACCAGGCAAGAAGCGCTTCAACCCAGATCACACCTAAACCAAGATTCGCCCCGGCGGGGCCACCCTGCCAATCAGGCAAATTGCGCCCGAATATGGTCTTGAAGCCGCAATGGTGGCGGCGCTGGGCCCGCACTATGCCCGCACGATGCGCGCACCGGGACTAAGCCCCCAAAATCGCCCCAGAACGCGGTCCCAGATAGCGCGAGGCCTAGGCTAAACGCAAGCAGCGCGGGGCTAAAACTAAGGGCAAGGCAAGTGCCACTAAAGCGCCGCGCGCAGCAGAGCGCAAAGCAGTAGCTGACGCAGTAGAGTGCAAGGTGGTAGCTGATGCTGCTGAGCTTGCCCCCATGGCGCAGGCTCCGCTCCAAAAACACGCGCGGGATAAGAGCGCAACCATGAGTGAGGTGACCTAAGACGTCAGATCGCAGAGCGCAGCTAACAATAAGGGCATGCGCCGCTTGGTGAGCGCTCCGCACTCCTTTACCTTCTTTACCTTAGAGCACGGGGCCAAGACCTACAGCTCGCACGCGCAAAAGAAGATTCAGGCTAAGATTCAGGCTCAGCTCAAACAAGGTAAAGCCAAGCACAGCGGCAAGTAGCCCTAAGTAGCCCTGACGCGCTCCGCTGCACGCTGCGCCCGACTCTCCGACCGCCCAGGCAGGGTTAACCCTAGCCTTGCGTCTTTGGGGTGCAGGCAGCGCCGCTTAGGCACGCTCAAAACGGCCCGCAACGCTCAGTGAGGCTTGGGGCGCAATAGGCTCAATGGGAATAGATATTGGGGAAGGATGCCGTTGCTCAGCGCTGCTAAGCAGGTGACGGCACGCGGGCTCTCACTAAGGGCCCGGCGCGGGACGACCCATTTTTTTTTGCTGGGCCCAGAAACAAAAAAATCGCCCTGAGGCGATTCCTTGACTCTTCTTTATTCTTCTAAATCAGAGCATCTGGCGGAAAGGGGGGGATTCGAACCCCCGATACCCGAAAGGGTATGCCGCATTTCGAGTGCGGTGCATTCAACCGCTCTGCCACCTTTCCGCGATGTCGTGGCGCTCATTATAAGGACTTTTGGCCACGACGCAAGACTTAAGTCACATTTTTTTGTACCCCACTGCGATTTTCCGATATTTATCGCAATCGTTTGCATTAAGCATAAACTAAGGGGCACGCCCCCAGATAGGAACGTACCCCTCAATCGCAGCAGCTGCCGCACGCGCTAACGTGCGCCGCTGGCCTTACTTCGTCTCAGTCGGCTGCTTGGCCGCCACCGCCTCAGGGGCCGCGCCCGCTGCGTCTGCGGCGGCACTCTTCGCTGCCGGTGCGGCAACAGGTGCGCTAGGAGCGGTCTGCTCCGCGGAGCTATCTGCGCTTGGCAGTGCAGCTGCAGGCTGCGCGGCCTCTGGCTGCGCAGGCACGGCGCTTGCGGCCTCATCTTCCTCAACCGAGGACTTGACGATGGCGTCGCTGTTGGTGCGCACGGTGCTGCCAAATACCTGCGAGCGCATCTGGGAGTTGTTGAGCTCCTGATCGACGCTGGAGCCGGCCACGATTTGGGCTAAGGCGCGCTCTTGCATCGCCACGGCGACGTAGCGGTTAGCAAGATCACGGATGCCTTGGAGGAAGCCTAAGTACATCTCGGCCGAGTGAATCGAGACGTGCTGACGGCCAATGATGTTGACCAAGTCAATCTGGGAGCGGTCAATATCGCGGTTTAACTTCTTGGCATGCTTAACCAAGGCCTCGACGTTGGCGGCGGTTGGATCCTTGGCCACCTCGTGTAAGTCTTGCGCAATGGCATGCAGACGAGTCTTAATGTCAATTAAGCTGGCCTGCATCTCACCTTGGAAGATGGTGTGACGATTGGCCACGTGGGTCACGGCGCGCTCGGCCATAAAGCGGATCGCCTTAGAGGCCTCACGGACGTTGGAGAAGGTGAGATAGAAGAAGTGCTTGGCGTCAACCGTGACCTTGGAGTCGTTGCCCTGCGGATTGTTCAAAGCCATGGTGTAGTACTCAGAGCGCACCTTGGAGATATCGTACTCTAAGTTCGACGCCTTATTAAAAGCCTTACGCAGCTTAAACTCGTTGTCGTTAAAGAACTCCGTGACCACGCGATCGACTACTTCCAGCTGAGCATCAAAGTACACCGGAACCGAACGGGCAATGGTGGCTAAGATCTTCTCATTGTCATCCTTGGCTTCAATTACCATGGTGACGGTCTCAGAGGCCTTAACGTGCGTGAAGTTGCTGCGCACGATGATGGTGATCACCAAGGCCATCGCAATGAAGATGGCGGCGACGCCAAAATTGAAGAAGCAAAGGACCACTAAACCGGCAGCAGTAAAGGCCGACATGGCGGTCAAGAACCAGCCTGCAATTACGGTGATGACACCCGAGATACGGTAAACCGCACTCTCACGGCTCCAAGCACCATCGGCAAAGCTCGAGCCCATCGCCACCATGAAGGTCACGTAGGTGGTCGATAACGGCAGCTTTAAGGAAGTGGCCGAGGCAATCAAAATCGAGGCTAATACTAGGTTAACCGAGGCGCGCACATAGTCAAACGGCAGTGGCACTTCCCCCTTGACCACCGGCGGCTTGACATAGCGCGAGGCAACAAAGGCGCTGAAGAATTGCGGCAGCGACTTGCGGCACGCACGCGAAATGCCTAAACCAAAGCGGGTGACCACGCGGCCTGGGGCCGAGGCGCCGAATTGCTCGTGCTCACCTTGGGTCGAGCTGGAGAGATTAATCGAGGTCTGGATAACGCGGTGCGCTTTCTTGGAGGTCCACAGCGTGAGCACCATGATTAAACCAGCAAGCAAGAGTAAACCGGTGGATGTCGCCTCTTGGGTGTTGAGCACGCCCATGGTGATGGTGTCCGGATCCGGCGAACCGACGCTACTCCAGAAGGTGTAAGAATCAAGCGCCGCCAGCGGCACACCGACGAAGTTTACTAGGTCGTTACCGGCAAAGGAGAACGCAAGGGAGAACGTACCGGCTAAGATGATGATGCGGAAGACGTTAACCTTCATCAAGACCAAGATTTGGCCCAGAACGGACAGACCAATAAATAAGATCCACAGGATGGTGGTGGTATTCGCATCAATGAAGGCGATGTACTCGGGCTTCATAAAGGAGGCACCCTTGGCTCCCTTCATCACCAAGAAGTAGATAACAGAGGTCAGCGAGAAGCCGCAGAAGATGCCACCTAAGTAGCGGTAGGTGTTTTGGAAGCGGAAGGTGAACAGCATGCGCATGACAAACTGCACCAAGGCGCCGGAGAAGAAGGCGACCACGACCGAGGCTAAGATACCTGAGACGATGGTGGCAGCGCGATCAGTCTTGATGTAATCAAAGATTTCCGAGTAGGACAAACCGTCGCTATGGAGCTTAAAGGCTACGGCCATGACGGCGGCGCCCAAGAGCTCAAACACAATGGAAACGGTGGTGGAAGTAGGCAGACCGAGGCTGTTGAACAGGTTGATGAGCATCACATCGGTCATCATGACCGCGCAGAAGATGAACATCAACTCATGGAAGGTCAGCAGCTCCGGATGGAACATACCTGAGCGCGCGACTTCCATCATGCCCGAGGAGAAGGTTGCACCAAAGAGCACACCAAGCGATGCGACGATCAAGATAATCTTGAGCGGTGCAATCCGGCTGCCCACGGCTGAATTTAAGAAGTTAACCGCGTCGTTGGACACACCCACGAAGAGGTCGGTACAGGCTAGCAGGAGCAAGAAGCCCACTAACACCATGAAGATAATTTCAGTCATAAGCTACAAAAGAGCTACGAAAGGAGCTTTGAACTCGTTGCCCCAAGGCCCAGAGCACCCAACCCCAATACCGCAAACACAACAAAAAGAAACTAAGAACCAGCCTCGGCGACAAACCAACCTACGACGAACCTAGGCCTCAGGCTCTTAATCTAAACCACACAAGCCTAACATGAAACAGCCCACCATGGCCGTAAATAAGGCATTTTTTGTGGCCCGGCGATAATATCAAGTAATTGTTAAGCCTTTGTTAAGAACACGCTAAAACCGCATCCCAATCGGCTCAGCCGCCACGTAGCGCCGCAGCGCGGGCGCTACGCTACGCTGAATCAAGCGCCCGTGGCGCGTGCGCCCGCTCCTGAGCTCACAATCCGGGCTCATTCCTCCGTCCAAGCCGAGCCCCGTGGGATTCTTGCGCGGGACCAAGCTTAAGCAGAGATTGAGCTGAGATTAAGCAGAGATTAAGCTGAGATTGGGCTGAGCTAAGCAAGCGCTCAGCGCGTGCCGCAGCACGTTCCCGCATCGGCCTGTAAGCGGCATTTTTTGTTTGACTTCAGTCACGAATTTTTCTAGAGTATAGCCCGGCTGTAAGCCCCGCTAAGCCGCATATAAAGGCGCTTTACGCCCACTAGCACTCAGCGTTTGAGCTTATGGCACACACCGCAGAGAATCGCCCCAAGGCCAACCTCCCAGCAGGAGTCATCCTTAATAGTTCCATCCTGATGGTTCCACCCTGATGATTCCGCCCTGATGGTTCCAGCATGCTGGCACATAACTGAGAACGCCCGCGTGCTTGTGGTAACAGACCCTATCAGCTGCTGTGACCTTAACTCTTGTGGCCTTAACTCTCTGCGCCGATTGGACTTTTTGGTACCGCCCGCTGAAGCTGAGCCCTCAAGAGCTGCTTGCTGTTAGCTCTTGATCGTTGCGGTGTTGAGCTCAAGCCCTGAACTTGAGTTCACGCAAGCTTGAGGCGACCTGCCCATTTTGTTGGTCAAGTGGGTCGCATTAAGCTTGATGATGCTGTTTGAGATGAGATTAGTGAGCAGGCTTGCCTGTAACCACCATGCCCTGGTAATTGGCCTTGAGCCGAACTTAGTTTCTTTTTGTTGTACCGGCCGCTGCCGGGCCTTATCTGCGCCATGGTGCGGCGCGCTTGGCCTGTAGCAGCGGCCGTGTACTGTGCTCAGGGCAAGAGTCAAGGCAAGAATCAAGGCAAGCGCCTGAGGCCCAAACCACATTCAGGGCAAAGGCAGTTATCTCATCGCAGCGGCATCAGCCTAGCAACTTAAGCTCCCGCGCCGCGGCACTGTGACCTCACAGTAGGACTAGCCCCCTCCTGTGAGGAGCCACAGGAGACGATGATGATTACAGCTTGCCAACTCTACGACGACAACAGCCTCTCCTTAGTCAACGTTACCGCTGGAGATGCCCTTCCTGCAGATGTCATTTGGCTTGATGTTCATCAACCCACGCAAGAGGAAAGTGATTGGCTCGAAAAGCTCTTCGTGGAAGACGTCCCAGACGAAGACGAGATGGACGACTTAGAGTCCTCGTCACGTTTTAGAATCGGCGCCGACGGCGTACACATTCTCTCCTTATTCCCGCAGCGCCTGGCCAACGACACCCGCGGCGTGAATATGTCCTTTATCATGCGCAAAAACCTGCTCATCTCCTTTAGGGAGGACGATGTCTCGATTGTGCGCCTGCTGCGTTACCACATCCGCTTTGGCAAAGCCGACATCCGCTCGGCGCTTGATATTCTGCTGCGCCTGCAAGACCTCAAGGTTGACCAACTCTCGGATTTAATCGAGGATGCCTATGGCGTACTCGATGAAACCGCCGATCAAATCTTAGATGACGATAGCGTTGAGGACACCTTGCGCGAGCTGGTACGCCAAGAGGAACTAAACGGCCAGATTCTGCAGGCGCTGTACGATACCCGCCGCGCCCTGCGCTTTATCAACAAGTCCTTTGAGACCACCTTGGACGACAAGCAAGAGCGCGTGATCGAGGAAGTGCTCAACGACATTGAGTCCATTTTGCCGCACACCCAGTTCTTGGCCAACAAGATCAACTTCCAGCTTGAGGCCTCCATGGGCTACACCAACCACAAGCAAAACAAGATCATCAAGATCTTCTCGGTTGCCGCGGTCGTGTTCATGCCACCGACTTGGATCGCCAGCCTCTATGGTATGAACTTCGAGTTCATGCCGGAGCTCAGCTGGAAGTATGGCTATCCCCTCTCCATTGGCCTGATGGCCTTGTCGGCGACCCTCACCTACCTCTTCTTCCGCAAGAAGGGCTGGCTCTAACTCCAATGCGTCCGCGCATCGGTCACGCGCACCGCCCCCACACCAGCTTCGTACCGACCACTTACGGGCACGCGTCGGCCCTGCACCAACCACGAACCGGCTTCGTACCGAGCACGTGCTGGCTACGCCCCAAGCTTTGCGCGGACCTATTCCCCTATGAAGCCCCATGGCTGTAAGCACAGCTCATGGTTTTGGCCCTCGCACCACACGCACCGCCTGCTGGGACGCGGTGCGTTTGCATACTACGGGCCGATTTTGCCGCAAGCTGCGATCTTTGCCGCGGGTCCAAACGCTCAGTGCGGCAGCTTGGTGCAACTTATTGCAACAAGTTGCACCTTTTTCTCAGATCGCGCCCCCTTTAGAACAGACCTAGAGCTCCGATAATTAAGACCGAACTCACAGCAAGGACGCCAAGCAGCACAGCGCTGCAAGGCGTGCCGCGATGCGGGGCGTGCAACTCTCCCCCGGCCATAGCTCTGCTGCGGCGGCTTTGCTGCGTCTGCTCCGCTTCAACGGCACTGCTGTGTTAAGCCGCGCCGCGATGTGGCGCGCTATTTGATCGGAAAAGCGTAAGCTGCGCTCGCGTCTTAGTTTGGTGCTGAAAATGCAAATCGAACGCGAGAGCGCACTAGACCACGCCACCCGCCTCAGGGCTTGGGCTGAATCTAGTGCTGCAAGTGCGATTTATATCAGGGCGCGACGACTTTTAGCGCGTGCTTAGGCTAAAGATTAAGCCACTTAGACCGATAAATTTGGTAGAAACGCCCTGCGTTTTAGTGTAAGCAAGCTGAGGGCACCCCGTGCCGCTCACGCTCAGTTCAATCAATGCCCGCGGCGATATGCCACGGCTGTATGCCATTAGGCTGAGTCCCAGCCTAACCCATAGTGCGAATATCTTAGGAGTGCAACATGGCATCAATGATTACCTCCGCCGGCTCCGCTTCCGGCATGGACTTTGAGTCCATCATTGCGGCGATGGTCGAGTCCAAGACGGCGTCGATAACCAACAAGACGACCGTCCGCAAGGAGGAGACCAACCTGCAGATTTCGGGCGTTGGTAAGTTAAAGAGCGCCTTAGAGAGCTTCCAAGAAGCGATCAAGGCCTTAACTGAAGACAACGGCTTCAACGAGCGTAAGGTCACCACTGACCAGACTGAAGAGAACACCTACTTCACGGTTTCCACCAACGAAGATGCCGCTAACGGTAGCTACAATGTCTCCGTTGAGAAGCTGGCTCAAACCGAGAAGATCTCCCAAAAGTTTGATACGGGTAAGACCTTCGGAGCTGGTACCTTAAAGTTCACCGTCCCAGGTGTTAAGGACGAGTTCGGCAACTGGACTGAAGACAGTACTGGCAAGCCAATTGAGACTCGTACCTTCGAGATTGAGATCAAGGATGGCGACACTTTAGATTCGATCCGTAAGAAGATCAACAACAACGACTACGGTGTCACTGCCACTATTCTCAACACTGCGGATGGCCAAAAGCTGGTACTCGACAGTGGCTTCTCCGGTGATAAGGCCACCTTCAAAATTGAAGGTACTGGCAGCATGGCTGACTTTAACTATGATTCCACTGCTACCAGCAGTACTGGCGCCACGAATGGTGCATGGACTGTTACCCAAAAGGCTCAAAGCGCTGAGATCAAGGTCGATGGTGAAAGCATCAAGTCTGACACCAACGAGTTCGACAACGCCATTTCCGGCTTAACCATCACTGCCACCAAGGTCTCGGCCAAAGAAGGCGGCGATAGTAAGACCAATACCCTCGAAGTCACCGCTGACTACGACAAAGTAACCGAGAAGGTGCAGAATTTCGTTAGTGCCTACAACTCACTGATGAGCACCATGGACGCGCTGTACAAGCACAACACCTACACCGACGGTGAAAACAACTACGACGGTGGTGAGCTTGCCGGTGACAACATGCTGCGCAGTCTGCAAAATCAGCTGCAGAGCATGATGTCGTCAATGGGCAATAGCACTAATGGCCTGAACATCTATTCGATGGGCTTTGAACTGGAGTCAGATGGCACCATTACCTTAAATAGCACTGACTTCAAGGAAGGCTTAACCGAGAACTTCAACGCCTTAGTCAACATGCTCACCGGTGATGATGGTCTGCTGACTAATTTCAACGATACCGTTGAAGAGTACACCAAGAGCTCGGGTATCTTAGACAAGCGTTCTGAGAGCTTGAACATGGAGCTCGACCGCTACGAAGAGGAAGAGAACGAAAACGCTCTCTACCTCGAGGAGTACGAGGCTAACTTACGTCAGCGTTACGCCAAGCTCGATACCACCATCGCTAACTACAACAACTCCCTGAGCTATCTGCAATCGGCCTTAATCTAAGGCGCAGACAGCTCCGCTCTTAAGCTAAGGCCTAAATAGCCTTAACTCGGGCACTTAAGTCATAGGCTTAATCCCAGACTTAAGCTGCCGGTTTGAGCGCCCCGCAGTGGAGCTATCAAGGCTTGAGCCTAAGGGCTCTAGCACTACTATTCGCACCGAAAGGGAGGCTCGCCTCCCTTTTGTTTTGCCGCAAAAAGACCCAGTGCACAGCCACCGCGCAACAGCGCGCCCCAGAGCGTAACGCTCCAACCTCTCGCCGCGCGCACGACCTCACCCCCACCTCAACCTCAGCGCCCAGTGCGCTTCCACCACGCTTACCGCACGACCTCTCTGAGCGTACTGCCCATTGCCGCTGCCTACAGGCAGAGCGTAACAACAGTGCCTTCAAGACCTCACTCGCAAAACACCAAGCCCCTGTGTCCACCTCCAGCCAGATTGCCTCTCGTTGACCGCCGCCTCATCACTCCATTTGGGCACGGCCGCGCCGAACACAAGCAGCCCCACTCTGC
>DXIF01000019.1 GCA_019113025.1 Candidatus Anaerobiospirillum stercoravium
TGAGGTAAAGGTACTCATGGCCTTTGCTTTTGATCCTTCTAATGAACATATCTGAGAACCTTCGCCATTATGAGGATTTACATGGTTTTCGGTCATAGCAATGAACGAAACATATTCATTTTATCAGATAAATATCGGCTTTATCTAAAATCCAACCCGTAAAGTCAGGTTGTAGCCTGTGCCGAGGTGCGAGACCGCTCGGGCGCTCGTATAAAGATCTCAGAGAAGTTTATACGACCACAATATATTCTAGTGGCGAAAACGTGATAAATAAGCGGTTTGTGGCCTTTGTAGCCTGTGCCGAGGTGCGAGACCGCTCGGGCGCTCGTATAAAGATCTCAGAGAAGTTTATACGACCACAATATATTCTAGTGGCGAAAACGTGATAAATAAGCGGTTTGTGGCCCTTGCAGCCTGTGCCGAGGTGTGAGGTTGCTCCGGGCACTCGTATAAAGATCGAATTTTATACGATGGCAGCCGCCGCTTAAGCGGTGGGAGCTTTGCCCAAGTGCAGCGCCCATGCGCCCGCACCGCGCTGCCCACCGTTTCCCTACCTGCAGGGGGCTTGGGGCTGGGAGTTTCCACTGCTTTCCCACAAGGCGCTGCGTGCCCAGCGCCCGCACCTTGGCTTTCCCCAGGTATCCCACCTCAGCGCTGCACCTGTAGGTGAGGTGTTGGCACGTTAGAAAAAGAAGCTGCGCTCATAGAGGCCAAAGTGGCATTGGCCAATGGTGTTATCCCGCACTTGGGTTAAGCCTAGTAAGAGCTTGCTCTTGGCCGCGCCCATCTCAACATAGACTTGGCCGCCGTCCTTGAGCAAATCCTTGTGGACGATGAGCTCAACCGCAGGTTCCAAGAGATCGCTGCTAAATGGTGGGTCGAGGAAGATAAGGTCGTAGCGTGGGCCCTGGGGGAGGTTCTTTAAGAAGGCTAAGGCATCCGTGCAGTGCACTTGCGCTGTAGCGCCGTTTAAGTCCGGCAGCGACTTAACGGTCTTATTGAGCAGAGCTGCATTGTCTGCGTCCTTTTCGACCAGTGTGACCTCAGCCGCGCCGCGCGATAAGGCCTCAAGGCCTAGGGCACCCGATCCGGCAAAGAGGTCTAAGACCTGTGCCCCCACCACCTGTGAGCCTAGCCAATTAAAGACGGTTTCGCGCACGCGCTCGGTGGTTGGGCGTAAGCCCTGTAAGTCCATTACTTCGAGACGGCGTCCTTTAAAGGCACCTGCGATGATGCGCACCTTGTTATCGTAGGCCATGTTTACTCCGTAAATTGCTGTGAAATCTTGAGGTGGGCGCGCTCAGATTGCCCGGCGTTGGTGGTTAGCTTTGTACCTTCACCATGCGCTCAATGTAGGCACGCTCTTCAGTTGATAGCTGGTACTTGTCATAGAGCGCCTGCTCCAGCTCAGCGGTACTTGAGTCCCAATCAAACTGAGACTGCTCGGAGAAGTCTTGCTGCGGTACCCAAATATAGGAGCCACGTGGGGCATGCTGGGTGAGCTTGCGTAAGGACACCATGAATCTAAAGAAGCGCGTCTTGATATAGCTTTGGATGCGGTGCGCCTCAGCTTCACTGGCACAGTAAAAGAAGAGGTAGGTTTGGGTACAAACCGAGGGGCAAGGCGCGATAAAGGTGGATCCTAAAACCGAGTCAGGGATCTTTTGACCGCCATCAGATGAAGCCTCGGGTACCATGACCTTCCAAGTGTTGATTAGATGCGTGCTTTTGGTGATCTCGGAACGGTCGATATAACCCACCAAACGCTTACCACTGCGGTTGTAGTAAAGCGGGACGTCATCGGTATTGTGACGCTCTTGGTAGAAGCCTTGGAAGTTAGAGGTCCAACCAAACTCTTTGTCCACCGACAGAAGTTTCATCATTGATGGCTCTTTGCGTGCCAGTACCTTGCGTAAAATCTCGGCCGCAGTTGAATTGCGCACCAAGATGTCGAACTCGTCTAAGTTACGCCAGACGCCTTTGCTGTACTCATTATTGCGGCAGCTGATGAACTCACATGGCCCCTCGTAATCACGGTCACGTAGGAACAAGCAGACACCACCTTTAATCTCAACATTGGAGAACACCTCCGTTGTGACTGGGAAGTCGACCAGTTTACGCAAATGGTGGTCGGAGAGCATGCTGTGGCGGAACTCATTGAGGCCCAGTCCGGTTGCCATCCAACGTGAAGGGATGATCAAGGAGATGTAGCGGGCATCGAGCTCTTTACAGGCGTTGACCAAGTAGTGATAGACCGGCATATCGCGGCTGGTGGAACGGTCATCGTTAGATGAGGTTTGGTAAGGCGGGTTGCCGACAATCGCATCGAATTTCATAACGGCATAACCGGATGCAGGCCATAAGCTGGCCGAGTTTGATTCAATAATGTGCTTGAGAGCAGAGGCATCGGATGTGAGTTGCTCTAGTAGCTGGTCGATGTAGCAGATGTTGAGCTGGACCTTGCGAAAGCCCACCAAGGTGCGCTCAGTGATGGAGCGCGCCATCGGCGATTTGCAGATCACAAAGATGTTTTGCTGTAGTACCTTATCCCAGATTTGCTGCTGCTGGGCGGTGGTCAAGAGGTTAAGCCGGTTGTCGTAGGTGTCGAGGTACAGGCGCAGCAGAGTGTAGGTCAGGTATAGCGGGTACAGTCCGCTCTTGGAGTTAATCTCCAATAGTTTGGCTTTAGGTAAGAATACTCGGTCGGTGATGGGGGCGTGATTGACTAAGCGTGGCTCAGTAAGCTCTTGGCTAAAGTCCTCGTTGTAAAAGCAGTAGCCGCCAATGGTCGCGCTTAGGTGCATGTTGACCACACGCCAAGGGGTGAGCACCGTTTCCTTGTCGGGGTTGCGGAAATGAGCAAAGATCGAGCTGATCAGCTTGATGCGCTCGTCCACCCGCAGGTCATCGGCCGCGCGCGCCAGGGCGCGTATGCGCTTGCCCGCGGCGGTAAAGACGTCCGGATCATAGTATTGGATGAACTGGGAGAAGACTTCCTTGGTGACGCCCTGGGGCATGAACTCATCCCATGACACGTCATCGACGAGGTGGGCGAAGTTTTCGATAGTTAGTTCACGGTCTTCGTCGTTGATGGTGGCGCCGTAGATCATGAGCGGCATGCGAATCGAGATGCCGCGCAAAATCGCAATGGCGTCATCGCGCACCTTGGCCTTCTCTTGTAGCTCTTTGCGCCGGGCAAGCTCTTCTGCGGTCAGCTCCTTATTCTTCTTCTTTTTGAGCTGCTCGAGCTCTTCGTGCTCTTCGTCGGTCAATCCTTGCTGGTTTAAGGTGACCTTGCCCTTGGTGCCTATGGACTTGGTTTGGCCAATGATGCCTTGCAGCTGCTGAAATTTGGTTAGATCTAGGTCATTGAGCTTGAGCAGCTGGTCATTGTACAGGTGCACATCATCAAAGCCATTGGTCACGACTTGCTCGATGTAAACGCGCTTGACCTGCTCCATGACCTGAGCGATGTCGACGTCTTGCATGCTGGAGCCATCAATGGCAATGACCGGGCAGAAGTTCAAAAAGGCTTTGAGCGCCGCGCGCGCATTTTCCTCTTCGCTTTGGGTGGCACCTGAGCGCTTGCTTAAGCCTACGGTCGCGGCAATCACCTTGAGCGCGCGGTCGGGCGCAAAATCAAAGGCGTAGCATTGCTCCTTGACCTTGCCTGCGATGGTGGCCGGCGTTTGCACCCGGAAAATGGTTTGCAGGTAGCTGGAGGCTGAGCTTTGGTAGGAGCCGGCGAGCATCAAAACGCCCGTCCACTCGCGCACACTGACGCCCGTGGTTAAGCGCCCACAGGAGATGGTGATGGTTGAGGTCTGGTCCGGCTCGGGGCCGATGGCATCGGTAACCGCGGTGAGCGCCTCGGTCGCGCCCAAGGTGCTGGCGTTGGTGGTATCGTTTTCGTTGTAGTCGCCCGCCCCTGCGACATTGACGATGGCGAAGTGGGAGAATACTGGGTGCGCTTTGAGTAAGGCGCTGAGCGCTTGCGCCGCCTTGACTCCGGGGACGACCCAAAGGGTGTGGCGGAAGATGGCGCGAAAGCGCTCATTGGCAAAGGGATAGTTGCTCTCACTTTGCTTGGTGAGCAAGTTCAGAAATGACTTGACGTCAGCCTCATGACTAAAGCGCTCGCTCTTAGCGTCGACTCTAAAAAACTCAGTGAAGTTAAAAGCAAACTCGCTGCTGGCATACTGGGCAAAGAGCTTGCCGAGGTTATAGGTGTAGAGGTTAAGGCGCGGCAGTCCCGCATAAGGGTTGGGATCGCCTTGGTGGATAAGGTCCCACTCGGCCTTGGCCTGCTGCTCCATGACGTAATCCCAAGTGTAGATTTCGTCTTGCTTGAAGTCTGGAAGCAGGTTAAATGGGGTACCAGATAGGCTTAGGAGCTTGGTATTCTCCTTGGTCAGAGCTTGGGTTACGGCGGTGCCGAGCTTAGTTTGGGTGCCCTCATGGGCCTCATCAATGATGATGAGATCCCAGTTGATAGCAAATACCTCTTTGTTCTTATCGAAGTTACCGCCTACTTGGTCTGAGCCACGCAGGTCTTGGAGCGAGGCAAAGTACACGTAATGGTCGGGAGCGGGCGCCGTGGTAGCTGCGCGGTCGCGGGTGCCCTTTTGGGGGTTAGCTGTACTTGGTTCCTTGCTTAGAGCCTCAAGAGCCTCAGCTTGGGCGGCGTGCTGCTCGAGGCGTGCTAAGCACTCGCCTTTGTCTTTGGAACTGTAGGCAAACTGAGGGCTGTCCGCGAAGATCTTGTGGAAATCATCAAACCAGCTTTCATTGACCACTGGGCGGTGGGTAATGATGATGGTACGGCGCAGGTCGAGTTCTTTGACCACTTGTAGCGCGCACAGCGTCTTGCCAAAGCGCATCTTGGCATTCCAGAGCATGCGCTTGCCGTTTTTGCTTTGGAACTTCTTGGTGGTCTTAGCAATCGCCTCTTGTTGCTCGGGACGGAAAATAATGGGAGCGGGTGCGGCGTTGGTTGTGGTGGCATTGAGGGAGCTGCGGCCTTCTTTGACTGCGGTGATCGCTTGGATCGCGGTGTTTAGGTCGCATTCAAACCACTCATTGGCCTTGTGCTTGAGGTCAAAGTCCTTGCGCTTGATGCCTGAGCGCAGTAGTACTTGGTGCACATCATGGTCGCTAAAGGGCAGCACTTGATAGCTAAAGTTACGCCGGGCGTCGCTCGTGGACACCATGCGTTGTGCTACTTCCGTGTAGAGCAGGTCGTAGGCAATAGCGGCTGGTTGAGTGTATTGGGCGATGCGTTGGTGCGCCGCAGCGTTGAGCTCGGGGCAGTTGGGCGGCAGCGCGTTGAGATTGGAGCTTTGGAGGCTGGTCTCGCCAATCTTGAGGCAGCCTTGATGGGCCGCATCATTGATGCGGAAGATGTAGATGAGCTTGGCGTTAAATGCCGCAGAAAATCCTGAAGCCATAGGCCGACCTGCCATTATTCTTGTGACCAGTGCGCTCGTGGGGGCGCTGTAGTTAGGATAGCAAATTTGGCGCGCTTGCTCAGAATAAGTCCACAAAACGCAGTACTTTGCCCAGTTGGCCGGAGCGTTGCTCGCGCTGCGTCCAGTCTTTTACTAGGCAGTAAATGCCGTTGTGATGGGGGTTGAGCAGCTCATCTTCGTGGCAGCCATCGCATTGGATGGTGGTGGTCTCAAGGCCAAACAGGGTGTTGTTATATTGGACTTCCTCATGACAGGAGTTGGGGATGACGCCTTTGAGCGCATCCATCTGCCATAGGTTCCACGAGATGATGGTGGCAATCTCCATGATGACTTCAAGGGGCGGGCGCTCACCCCAACGCGCCTCGTAATGCTCGCCCAAGGTAAAGAGTAGGTTCTCGCGGGCAAGGAGCAAGCTATCGCCTTGCCACTCATAGCCGTACACACTGGTATAGGCGATTTTGGCCCAATGCAGCCAGTCCTCCGGGCTGTGGGTGTTTTCTGTGATGACTCTAAGTTTGCGGTCGAGTAGGCCGATCCGCTCTGGGACTGGGATGAAATCTCCGGTGGTCATGTCATAGCGGCTGACTAAGTAAGGAGCCTCACCGCAGGTGATCTCAAGACGCGTGCTGTGCACATAGTTCTGCCAAGTCTTGTCCGGTGGGAACTCAATGGGATCTTGGTTAGTGTGCCAACCTTGCTGCATGGGCTGATTGAAGACGTCGGGGCGGCCAAACCACGCTTGGTCGACCAAGTTGTTTTGCTCATTGCAGATCCAAGCGGGCGTGTAGACCTCGGCCATATTGCGGCTGCGGCTATTTTGCGCATCCTTGGCCTTGAGGATGCGCGGACGGATGACTGTGCCGTATTTACCCGTAATCAGCTCGGGGGTAATGGGCTCATGGTACTCAAACTTTGGTCCCAGCTCTGCATAGTCGGAGGTCGCCCAGAAAATGTTGTGAGTGCCGTTTTTGGAGCGGTAGCTCTTGGTTTGGTCGATGAGTAAGAGCGCCAAAAGCTGCGGCGCGACGCGCTGCAAGCGGTTCTCTAACACATCGATGGAAGGCTCAGCAGTGCTCATCTGGTCTCCTCGTGCTCTCTTGGGAGGCGGGCGGGGCGGCTGGGGCGTCGGCCTTATGGGGCTCTGCTTGGGAGGCTCCCGCGGCGGACGCGTCAGCTGCAGGCGCGTCATCTGGGGTGTGGTCTGAGGTTGGGTCGGGCTTAGACTCGGGATCGGTCTCAGGCTCAGGCTTCGGCTCGGGTTCGGGCGGTACGTCGTTGGGCAGGTAGATGCCGACTAGTGCTTGCAGCTCGTCCTTGGTGTAGAGCCTGAGCGTGAGGCGCAGGGTTGAGCGCGAGAGCATGCGCCTAGGCGAGGGGATGTCGGGCAAAAATAGCTGCAGCTCCAGGTAGTGCTCCTTGTAGTACTGGGCGATGTCGCGCGTTGAGTAGCAGCCGTTTTTGCGCGCCAACAGCACAATGGTCATGACCAAGTTGAGCGGGTAGATCACCTTGCTCGGGTCGCGCGGGTCGGGTCTTAACTCCAGCCGCATCTGATTGAAGCTGTGGAGAATGGTCTCGACCTTGGTGCCGCACTTGCGCTCAAATTGCCGCGTGGCCCGCGCTACCGCCGCATCATCAAGGGCCCCATTGGCCCCTAAGGACGCGGACGCGGCTAGCGCCGAGTGCTCTTTGATGCTGGGCTGGCGCCTAACAAAGCGATGGCGGTACTCCGCCTCATAGCTGTCGTAATCATCGCTATCGACTTTGCGGTGAAACCGGCCCTGATGGGCCAGCTCGGTCAGACTCAGCGGCGTCGAGCCCATGATTATTCCTCCTCAAGCGTGGGTGCTTAGCTCAGACGGGCTTAGCGCATCAGGCCCGCGGCGCGCAGCTTAACGGCGCCTTGGTCAAGCAAAATATGGTTGGTGTTAGATAAGAAGCTTGCGATGGGCAGGAACACATCCTTGCTTGGGCCGGAGCGGGGCGAGCCCGGACAGGCGGCAGGGACGCCCGCTGCCGTCGCCTCATGCACTCCTCATTGTACCAGCCACGGCGCACCCAGCTAGGATACTGGTTGGGCTTTGGTTAACTGATGTTAGGAAAAAGAACGTAGAAGAGCTTAGGGAAGCTGCAACAAAATAAGTGTCCCAAAATTTGCGTAAGGCCTGAGGAGAGCAAAAGATGGACTTACACAATCCGCCCAAAGGTAAGACGGACGGTTAAGTTTGACCACTACCGCCAGTACCAGCACTTCTGCCCAAAATTTGGACAGTAATTAAGTTACAGCTTCCTA
>DXIF01000185.1 GCA_019113025.1 Candidatus Anaerobiospirillum stercoravium
TCCTTAAGGTGGGGGGTGAGTTGGGTTCTGGTTGGGGGATGGGTCGCAGGGTTACTGCGTCCCCTTGGGGTTGGATGCTTGGCGCTTGAGCTTGAGCGTCTTGCGTTGCGCGCAGCTCTGCTGCTGGGGCGTCAGAGCTGGGCTTGGTTGAGAGTTTGTGCCTTCAACTTGAGCCAACTTGATTTGGGTGGTGCTCAACATATTGGTCTCCAATAATGAAGGTTGAGGTGCTGTGGCCGTGGCATTGGAAGCGCGGGGCGCACTGGTATTTGGGCTGGAATCTTTTGGGTCCATAGGAACCTCCTTGAAAGGGGGACGCGCCCGAGGAAGGTGCGGGCGCGTCGGCCGAAGATATCGGGGCTAAGGTCTAAACCTCAGCCCTTGGGTCTAGGCGGCAGGCTTATGGTTCTGAGGCTCTTGCTGGGCGGTGACGCGGGAGTTGGGGGCAGAGTCATCAGGCTCTCGGCCCTCGACCTGCGGCGCGGTTACGCCTGATTCAGGTGAGGTGCGCTCAGTGGTAGTAGCTGCAAGCTCGCTTGCCGGGGCGTCAGGTTCGGGCGCGGCGTTTGGGCTCAACCACGAGGCGATCAAGGTCTTGGTGTAATCAAGCGCACCTAAGAAGACCTGTGCTTGGTTGTACAGGCGCGTCCAGCTTGGAACTAAGCCGCGCGAGGAAACCTCGCCACAGTTTTCGCACTTGGTCTCGCTGCTAACTTGCGCGCTGAGCTCCGGCAGCTGCGGCTCGGGCTCGGGCTCGGGCTCAGGCTCGGGGATTGGTTCCGGCGTTGGCTCCGGAATCGGCTCTGGGATTGGATCTGGAGTCGGTTCTGGCGTTGGCTCGGGTTCTGGTTCTGGTTCCGGTTCTGGTTCAGGCTTAGGCAGCACCGTGACCTCGCCTCCGATAAAGGTCACGTCGTAATTGCCTGAGCCGCCCTCAACTGAGCCCACAATCTGGCCGGTGCCGTCGGTACCCGGCCGGTACTCAAGCTTGAGGCCCAAGTCGCTCAGGTCATCGCCTAAGTTCGTGACCGTGTCACTGATCTCGCCGTAGTTGTCGATGGTGCCCGCACCGGGAGTTAAGTTGAGGGTGCCCTCTTCGCCCTCGGTAATGGTCTGATCTCCTAAGTCGACCGTGATAGTCTTCTTGTTGATGTTGAGGGTACCGGTGCCCGTCAGGCAGTCGGGACGGTTACTGCGCTGCGCGCTACTGTCTGAACCCCCGGCGCTTTCATCCCACGTGTTACCGGCATGGGCATAGGTGAAATAGAAGTTCTCACCGAGCTCGTCAGCCGTGCGATTGCTCAGACCGTACTCGTAGCGACCGGCGTTGGCATAGTCACCGTCCAACTGGGTGCCGCTGAGCGTGAAGTAGTCGCTGAGGTCAAAGCCCGCATTGACCGCATCGATCAAGGTTCCGTAGTTATGGGTGACGTCTTGGCCTGCGTACCTGAAGTTGTAATCGTGGATGAAAAATGGCTTTAAAAAGCCCTTGAGCGCGAGCTCGAGCTCATCCCCGCTTCCGCTTTGGGCGTAGTAGTCCGCAACCATGGCGCCCTCGCCGCGCTTCTCTGCTGCAGCTAGCGCAGCTTGGAAGCTGGGGGCAATCTGCCACTGAGCGCCATCGTCCGCATGGCCCCAGGCCGCGCCGTCGGGCCACTCTTTAGGTGCGAGCGCCGCGACCACGCCGTGCTGCTCTAAGCTGCCGCGTACCGTACCGGCCAAGTGACCGTAGTACAAGCCGTCCGGGTTTATTACGTCCGTGGTGCCGCTGAGCCAAGTGCGACCGCTGCCCTCCAAGGCATCGAGCGTATCGAGGCCTAACCCCGCAGTGACATTGGTCAGAGTAGTGGTGCCCTCAATGCTACCGGCTAAGGCGCCGACCATGACGGAACTTAGCTGCTCTGTGCCCGCCCAGCGGCGCGGGAGCATGAAGTTAAAGTCCTGCACCTCGACATTGTGTAAGGTGCTATTGCTCATGGCACCGGCTAAGGCACCGACCTTGAGCGGTAGGCCGTTTGCGCTGAAGTCGCGGTCTAGCTCAAGGCTTGCGCCATAAAGCTTGAGGTTGGCGATATGAGCGCCATGGAGCTTCGTAAAGAGGCCATAGGAGCCCCCTGACTCAATTACTCCCTCATAGCTTACGGCGTTAAAGGCACCGTCCAAGTCTAATTGGCCGCTAAAGCCTTGGTCGACCATGGCCTCATGCAGCTGGGCGTAGTCACGCTCGTCGAGGCTGAGGTTGTTGGCCAACCACAGTTTTAAGTTCGGGTCGGACCAAGCAACGTCTTGGAGCTCGCCCACCGAGGTAATGGCAGTGGCGGCACTATGGTCGATGAACTCGCCGGGCTTGAGACTTGACTTGACCGTATCCCCCGCGGCCGCGGCCTTGAGGCCTTGCTGTGCCAAGTACTCGCGATAAGTACCGTGTTCGGCTGGTTCATCGAGAGTACCGCCGATGTCGATGCGGTTAGTCGAGCTGTTTAAGAGCAGGGTGTCTGGCAGTGAAACTTGAGGCAGGTTGTCATCGCCTGCGTTGGTGGAAACCATGGCCTTAAAGTCGGAGATGATGATCTGCGAGCCGTTGACCGTCAGGTGGTCGGCGTTGATGTAGCCTAGCAATCTAACCTTGCCCATACCGGGAGCAAAGTCGGCGCTGCTATTAAACTGGTTGGAGAGCTTCAGGTCGTCTAAGGATAGGGCCGTCGTGCTGGTTTCAGCTTGCTTTAGCAGCTGCGAGCTAACTTGCTCGGTGCCCAAATAAACTTGGTCGAATTGGTTGATGCGCCCCGTCCTCTCGAGAGTGATGCCATTAGGGTTGATAAGGTAGAAGTTGATGTTGGGGCCACCTGCTACTGGGCTAATCTCACCTGCGATGACTGAGCGCGGACCACCCTTGACCACGTTGAGAAATGACACCTGATCGTGGGTGTTGCTGCCATCAACGCCAAACTTCAGGACGCGCTGGGCGCCCACATCGAAGTTTTGCCAAATGAGCTGGTAGTTGCTGCGATTGCCCAGGCCGGTGACCACCTTGGTGTAGGCCGTCTCATTGTCATAGGAGACTTGGGCCTGTACCGGGTTAAAGTCACGATGAAATTGCGGAAACTCCGCGGCGCTGGCCGCGCTGCCCCACAAGAGCAGCGCCGCTAACGCAAGGCTCTTGAGCTTGCGCCCATGGTGTGGGGTGGCTGGGGCCTGAGGGCAGACCAATGGTGGTACCGACACAGTTTGTTGGAATGCGGGCATAACAGCCTCCTGAAGATATTGCGAAAGCGTCACCTGAGGCGACAGCTCCGGTTGGGGCTGGGCCTGATGGGGCAGAGCCTGATGTGGTTGGGAGTTGGAGTTAGGTGCTAAGAGCACCGGTTTTGTGGGTGAAGTTACGGCCATAACAGCCTCCGGTAAGTTGAGGTACGGGTTAGAAGGTGAAACTCAGGGCAAAGGAGATGCGGCTCTCCTTATCCGCATAGCGCGGGGTGTCCCCAATGCCGTGGCTAAAGTCGAGCTCGGCCGTAAGGCCATGGCCAACGTAGCTCAAGGCAACTCCGGCACTGGCGCCGCTATCGGGTAGGTAGGAGCGGTCGTAGACCTGAGCAAACTCGAGATGAGGACTTAAGGTCAGCGCCTCGTAGTGGTCATAGCTGCGGGTACTGTCGGTGCGGCCTTGGGTGTGCTGCTCGTTGGTCCACAGACGCAGGTTGAGGGCGTTACTCCAAATCACGCCGCTATCGCCGACCAAGGCCGAGCTTTGATAGGCGCGCAGTCCGCTGCTGCCGCCAGCTTGCATTTGCTCGGAGCTATCGAGCGCGCGATTGGC
>DXIF01000186.1 GCA_019113025.1 Candidatus Anaerobiospirillum stercoravium
GTGGTGCACTAAGAGCGGGTGGGGCTCAGACCGTTAAACTTAATAAGATTGGGGCAGCTTAAGCGCTTAAGCGCCCGCTTTCTTGGTTTCGGTGTGAGGTCCTTATGGCACAAGATTACCTGTCTGATTATTTTCTCAAGGCCAATGAGCGCACGCGACAGCACGTTGAGCCTCTGCCTTTGAATGTGGCCGAGGTGACGGAGCTCACCGAGCTCTTGCTCGACCCGCCCGCTGGCAGCGAGGCGGTGCTGTTTAACCTCATCGCCAACCGCGTCCCACCGGGGGTCGATGAAGCGGCGCAAGTAAAGGCTGCCTTCCTCTCTGACTTAGCCCGTGGGGACAAAGAGAGCCCCGTCATCGACGCGGCGCAAGCCGTTGAGCTCTTGGGCCAAATGAAGGGGGGCTACAACGTCGCCCCGCTCATCGAGCTGCTCCAAGATGAGGAGCTGGCTGCCGATGCGGTTGCCGCCTTAGAGCACACCTTGATGGTGTACGACGCCTTTGAGGCGGTGGCACAGCTTGCCAAGGATGGTAACGCGGCCGCGCAAGATTTAATCGCCCGCTGGGCGGCGGCCACTTGGTTTACCGCCCGTCCGGCCTTACCAGAAAGCCAAGACTATGTCGTGTTCAAGGTCACGGGCGAAATCACGACCGACGATTTATCGCCCGCCTCCGATGCGTGGTCGCGCCCTGACATCGCGCTGCATGCCCGCGCTATGTTTAAGAACTCCCGGGAGGGCTTGAGCGCTGACGAAGAAGGCGTCACGGGCCCAATGCAGCTCATTGCGCAGCTTAAGGCTAAGGATTTACCGGTCACCTTTGTCGGCGACGTGGTGGGCACCGGCTCCTCGCGTAAGTCCGCCACCAACTCGGTGCTCTATCACTTCGGTGAGGAAATCGAGGGCGTGCCCAATAAGAAGGCCGGGGGCTTAGTCCTAGGCGGCAAGTTAGCGCCAATCTTCTATAACACCTTAGAAGACTCCGGCGCTCTGCCGATCGAGCTTGATGTCACCCAGATGAATATGGGCGATGTCATCACCGTCAACTACGCTCAGGGTAAGGTCTTCAAGGGCGGGCAAGAGATTGCCGCGTTCAAATTGCGCCCGAGCTTAGTCGATGAGGTGCGAGCCGGCGGCCGCATTCCGCTCATCATTGGCCGTGCTTTAACCGCACGGGCATGCGCCTTCTTAGGCCAAGCGCTGCCGCCGGTATTTGCGGCAAAAGCGGATGCGGTACCCGAGCAGGCAGCGGCACCGGCGGCCAGCCACGGTTACACCCGCGCCCAGAAGATTGTGGGCCGGGCCTGTGGCCGTGAGGGCGTACGCCCAGGCGAGTACGTCGAGGTCAAGGTCACTACGGTGGGATCGCAAGATACCACTGGTCCTATGACCCGCGATGAGCTCAAGGACTTAGCTTGCCTCAAGTTCACCGCACCAATGGTAATGCAGTCGTTTTGCCATACCTGCGCTTATCCTCGCCCAGTTGACGTCGCCAATCACCACAGCTTACCAAAGTTTATGATTGAGCGCGGTGGTGTGGCTCTGCGTCCGGGCGATGGCGTGATCCACTCCTGGCTCAACCGCATGTGCCTGCCCGATACCGTGGGCACCGGTGGCGATAGCCACACCCGTATGCCGCTGGGCATCTCTTTCCCAGCAGGCTCCGGTTTAGTCGCTTTTGCCGCGGCGACCGGCATGATGCCCCTTGATATGCCTGAGTCGGTCTTAGTGCGCTTTACCGGCACGCGCCGTGCGGGCATCACCTTACGTGATTTGGTCCACGCCATTCCTTACTTTGCGCGCAAGCAAGGCCTCTTGACCTTGGATAAGACCAATAAGGTCAATGTTTTCTCTGGGCGCATCTTAGAGATTGAGGGCCTCGAGGACTTAAGCGCCGAGCACGCCTTTGAGCTTGCCGACGCTTCCGCGGAGCGCTCGGCCGCCGCCTGCGCCATCGCCTTGAGCGATGAGTCAGTCTGCACCTACTTAAAGAGCAATAGTGCGCTGCTCAAGCGCATGGCCGCTGAGGGCTATGAGTCCAAGGAGGCCTTGCTTGCTCGCGCGGCCGCCATGGACGAATTTATCGCCCACCCAAGCTCCATTGCGGCTGATCCGGACTGTGAGTACGCCGCGGTGCTCGAGATCAATATGGATGAGATCACCGAGCCGATCTTATGCGTGCCTAATGACCCGGACGCCGCCTTCTTGTTAAGCGAGTGCCAAGGCACCAAGCTCGATGAAATCTTTGTCGGCTCGTGCATGACCAATATCGGCCATTACCGTGCGGTCGCTTCGATTTTAGCGGACTTAAAGCAAGAGAGCCCATGCCGCTTCTGGATGGCCCCACCAACCCGCATGGATCGCGACCAATTGATCGCAGAGGGCCTCTATGCCATCTACGCCAAGGCCGGGGCCCGCATGGAGATGCCGGGATGCTCGCTGTGCATGGGTAACCAAGCCCACGTCGCTGAGAACGCCACCGTCATTTCAACCTCGACCCGCAACTTCCCGAACCGCTTAGGCAAGGGTTCGCAGGTCTACTTAGGCAGCGCTGAGCTGTGCGCGGTCTGCGCCCGCTTAGGCTACATCCCAACGGTCGAGGAGTACTTTAAGTACACCCAGTGCTTAACCGGCCACGAGGCTCAGCTCTATCAGCTCTTAAACTTCGCTGCGGTTTAGCCTACTCCCGCCCCGCCTCCTGCATGTACTGAACTGCAATGCAGTTTAGTAGCGGCAGGAGGGGGAAAAGCCCGGGGCGCCCCTTGATCCATAATGAAATTGGGGGGCGCCCCGGGCTTTTTGTGTCGATCGCTGCAAAGTCGAAATTTCGTGGGGCATGGCTGCTCAGGCTTTCTAGTCTTTTGTTACAATGCCAGAATCATAGGTTATTTTGTTAGTCCGACCTCAGCTAAAGTCAGGTGAAATCAGGCTTTATGCTTGATGGGATCGCACCTGAGTAAGGCTGGGAGCTCCTCAATTAAGGGCAGCGCAGTCAGTCAGGTTAACTGACGAGCGGCTGGGCTTAAGGCGGGGGCGGGCTGTACGCATGAGGATTTATTTTATGAAGGTTGCAGTTTTAGGTGCAGCAGGTGGTATTGGCCAGCCATTATCTTTAATCTTAAAGACTAACTTACCAGCTGGCTCGAGCCTCTCTCTTTATGACGTCGCTCCTTTCACCCCTGGTGTTGCCAAGGACTTAAGCCACATCCCAACCGACGTATGCGTAGACGGCTTCACTGGCGATGACCTGCCAAAGGCTTTAGCGGGTGCTGACGTAGTTGTCATTCCAGCAGGTGTTGCTCGTAAGCCAGGCATGACCCGTGATGACTTATTCAATATCAACGCTGGCATTATCGCTAACTTAGTTAAGAACTGCGCTAAGGTCTGCCCTAAGGCTTGCATCTGCATCATCACCAACCCAGTTAACTCCACTGTACCTATCGCCGCTGAGGTGTTAAAGGCTGAGGGTGTTTACGATCCACACCGTCTGTTTGGTGTATCGGCCTTAGACGTACTGCGCTCTGAGACCTTCTTAGGTGAGGAGTTAGGTCTGTCCAAGGCTTACATGCAGGTTCCAGTAATCGGCGGCCACTCGGGCACCACCATTTTACCTTTACTGTCCAAGGTTGTCGGCTCTGAGGTGATCTCGGCCGAGCGCATCGACCAGTTAACCAAGCGTATCCAAGACGCTGGCACCGAGGTGGTTGAGGCTAAGGCTGGTGCTGGTAGCGCTACCTTATCGATGGCTGCTGCCGGTGCTCGCTTTGCCCTGAAGGTAGTTAAGGGCTTAATGGGTGAGCCAGGCGTTACCGAGTACGGCTATGTTGAGGGCGGCTCTAAGTACGGTCAATTCTTTGCTCAGCGCCTCGAGTTTGGCACTGAGGGCTGGAAGCGCACCATCGACTTTGGCCCAATCTCGGCCTATGAGCAGAAGTGCTTAGACGAGCTGCAGTCCGTTCTTGCTGGCAACATCAAGAAGGGTGTTGAGTTCGGCCAGAAGTGGGTTGCTGAGAACAAGTAAGAGCAGCACACTCAATTAGTGCCGCGTTGACGCAATAAGCAATAAGCAATAAGTCAACGTCAGCTCAAAGGGGCTTGGGGGATAGGGCCAAAGGGCCTGACCGCCAAGCCCTTTTGTTATCTCAGCGTGGTGGCGCCGGTGCCTATGCGGCGCGTGCTGGGCACAAAATGTGCTTAAAAATGGCGTTACGTGGGTGTTTGGTTGGCCCATCGGGTAAAATCGAAGCGACCGCAGTTAGTAGTCAGCCCCCTGAGCTCACTTAGGCGCCGGGGCGGCAAGATCTTGGTTCACTCAGGAGGCGGCGTCGGCTCAGCAAATGCGGGTCGGGCCGGTTTGGTCATGAAGCGACTGTTAACCTTTGCCTTAGCCGTGGTGCTGGGCGCCACTGTGAGCACGGGAGCGCAAGCCTCCGTGAACTCGACCTATGACAAGGTAACTGATGCCCAAGCCTTAGCGGCACGCAAGGCCATTGAGAGCTCGCTGGAGCGTTATGCCGAGGACAACACCTCGGTCAACGTCTACACGGTCGATGAGCTCAACACCTATGTTGAAAACGGCATCTACCTCAAGGTCATCCATGAGCGCGACAAGTGCCAATTCACCCCGGATATCGAAGATCGCGCCCGCATCGTGGGCATGCCCGCCTTTGAGTTTGTCTGGGGCGACATGTTGATCAAGGGCATCTGCGTCAAGCAAGATGCCGAGCTGGGCCTAGACTACCTCCAAAAGGCGGTAGCGCACGCCTACGCTCCGGCCATGATGCAGCTGGCCGATTACTATGAGCGCGGCTTCTTGGTGCCGCAAAACAAGGATACCGCCATTTCATTGATGCGGGCGGCTGCCGCGGTGGGCTCGCCGCATGCGCGTCTTGCCTGGGCCGACATGTTAGTACGCGGCCTGGGAGCTCCGGCCTACTACGAGGAGGCCTTTAGCTGGCTGTATCACTCGCTCTATCTCAACGAGTACGACATCTTAAAGAGCCAGTACTTGCAGTCCGAAATGAAGAAGATGATGCCACCTAACATCGTGGCCCGCGCCATGAGCAATGGCTACTACAACCTGAACATGCGCTAGTCTCGCGGCAGCGCCCCGCACTGCACTGCACTGCACTGCACTGCAGCGCAGCGCCCCGCGCCCCCAGTAAAGTCCCGGCCCAGGCCTTTAGCCCCGGCCGGGACTTTGCGTCTGAGCGCTCAATTAGCGCGGTAACCTGCTCGTGTATAATGGGGTGTTCAGAACCGTTTAGATAGGCTGGGCTCAGTAGGGCACGTGCTGCGCTGCTTTGCCCTTGTGGTGGGGACGAGACCCTCGATGTTTGAGAATTTAAGCGAAAGATTAAATCGTACCCTGAAGAATATCTCAGGTCAGGGCCGTATTACTGAGGACAACATCAAGGATACGCTGCGCGAGGTGCGCACCGCCCTGTTAGAGGCTGATGTTGCCTTAAGCGTCGTCAAGGACTTTACCAACAAGGTCAAAGAGCAAGCCCTCGGTACTATTGTTAGTACCAGCTTAACCCCGGGCCAAGAGTTCATCAAAATCGTCTACAACCAGTTAGTTGAGACGATGGGCTCGCAGAACGCCGCCTTAAATGTGGCGCACCAGCCGCCCGCGGTCATCTTGCTTGCGGGCCTGCAAGGTGCAGGTAAGACGACCTCGGCCGCCAAGTTAGGTCTCTACGTCAAAGAGCAGCTCAAAAAGTCGGTCTTAATGTGCTCGGTCGATACCTATCGTCCGGCGGCCATTGAGCAGTTGCACACCCTCGGCCGCGAGACCGGGATCCCAACCTTCCCATCAGATCCTAAGAGCACGCCGCAGGCGATTGCGCAAGCAGCGCTTGAAGAGGCCAAAAAGCGCTTTATTGACGTGCTCATCATCGATACCGCCGGTCGCTTAGCGGTCGATGAGGCCATGATGCAGGAGGTCAAGGAGCTTCACGCTTTACTTGACCCAACCGAGACCATGTTCGTGGTTGACGCCATGACCGGTCAGGATGCGGCCAACACTGCCAAGGCCTTTGCCGATGCCCTGCCGTTAACGGGCGTGATCTTAACCAAGGCCGATGGTGACGCCCGTGGCGGTGCCGCCTTGTCGGTACGCCAGATTACCGGTCAGCCGATCAAGTTCATCGGTATGGGCGAAAAGATTGAGATCTTAGCGCCGTTCCACCCTGATCGCATCGCCTCGCGCATCTTGGATATGGGTGACGTGCTCTCCTTAGTTGAGGAGCTCCAGCGCAAGACCGACGCCAAGAAGGCCGAGAAATTTGCCGACAAGATCAAGAAGGGCGAGGGCTTTACCTTAGAGGACTTCTTAGATCAGCTGCGCGAAATGAAGAAGATGGGCGGCATGTCCGGGCTGTTGGATAAACTGCCAGGCGGTGCCAAGCTCATGGGGCAAGTTGACACCAAGGCCGGGGAAAAGAAGATGGCTCACGTTGAGGCCATCATCTTGTCGATGACGCCTAAGGAGCGGCAGCACCCAGAAATCATCAAGGCCGCGCGCAAGCGCCGCATTGCCGCCGGTTCCGGCGTTACCGTCACCGAAATCAATCAGGTGCTCACTCAGTTTGAGATGATGCAAAAGATGATGAAGAAGGTGGGCAAGAAGGGCGGCATGCGCGGCATGATGAACGCCATGCGTGCTATTCCGGCCATGCGCGGCATGATGAAGGGCAATATGGGCGGCCTCGGGGGCATGGGGGGCTTGGGCGGTATGGGCGGCATGAAGCGCCGCTAACGGCGCTAACGCGCGCCCGGCTAATCCTCCGGCCAAGCCGCCGCCAGCGCAGCTGCCCAAGCCGTCGCCCAAGCCCTCAGCTGTCATCAGCTGACCGGCGCTGCGCTCAAAAGTTTGGACCAAGGCGCGTCGTAGCGCCTTACGCGGTCACCTACCAAGGGATAGGGCTCAAGGGGCAAGGCTCAGCACGTCACGCGTGCCGGGCCTTGCCCCTTGGTCTTTGGGGGCCCAACTACAACCACTCGGCCCGCGGCCTGCGGCCCTCGCGCCTTGGGGCCAGTTACGCGCGCCAGTTGCAGCCAAGCAGCGCCGAGAGCAATCACGGCATGGTCCCAAGCATAGCGTCAGCTCAGGCGCGGCGTCACTCCAAGCACCGCGTCGCCTCATACACCGCGTCGCATCAAGCACAATGGCGGCTGGGGGCAGGCGGAGGGGCGCGCGTTGAGCCTTGAAGGGCTACGCGCCAGCTTGAGCTGCCTGCAAAGCAAGTGAGCAAAGCAAGTGACAGAGCTGCGAGCCAAAAGCTGCGAGCACTGAGCGGCGAGCACAGAGCGGCGAGCACAGAGCTGCGGGGAGAGTCGGTGGAAAAGGAGGCGGGAAAAGATTGGAACTGGGCCGTTAGGCCGGGGCGGCCAGAAGGCGGCTGGTAGATGGCGCCGGTGCGCCGCGCGCGAGCGCTTTTGCTTTGAGGTGAGCGCGCGGTGGTGCCGGGAGGGCAAGGCTCACAAGTTATCTTTTAGAGCGTAACACAGTTACCCCGGCTTGACTAGCCTGCAAAGGCGGAAAATGCGCTTTTCATCTTGCTTTTTTTGCTAAAAACTGTAAAATCGCACGTCTGTATTGATATCTTAGTTGATGCGCGTGTGGGCTTCGGCTGGACGCACCTCTCAGCTACAAATTGACTAGGTAATATACGAAATGGTAGTCATACGTTTACGTCGTGCTGGCGCTAAGAAGCGTCCTTTCTATCATGTTGTAGTTGCTGATTCCCGTTTTGCAGCAACTGGCCGCTTTATCGAGGAAGTTGGCTTCTTCAACCCTATCGCTCGCGGTAAGGAAGTTCGCCTGAACTTAAACCTTGAGCGCGTAAACTACTGGAAGAGTGTTGGTGCTCAGCCATCCGAGCGCGTTGAGCGTCTGATCAAGGATCAGGAGATGGGCGCTGAGGCTGTTGCCGCTTACAAGGCTGCTAAGTACGAGAAGGCTGTTGCTGCTCGCAAGGCTAAGGCTGAGGCCGAGGCTGCTGCCGCTGCTGCTGAGGCTGCCGCTGAAGGCGCTGAAGCCGCTCAAGCTTAATTAGTGCTGACAGCTTATGGCTGATGATGCACCACGCTCCATGGGTAGATTAGGTTCTACTTATGGCTTAAAGGGCTACTTAAAAGTACAGTCCTTTACCGAGCAACCTGAAAACCTGTTTGACTACGCGCCATGGTATATCCGCCGGCGTGGGCAGCAATGGCGTGAGGTTCAGGTGGAAGCTTGGAAACCGCATGGTGACGGCTTTATTGTTAAGCTCAATGCGGTCGATGTCAAAGAAGAGGCAGCTCTTCTTACGGGCATGGATATCGGGATCAAGCGCTCAAGCTTGCCCGCACTGTCAGGCGACGAGATCTACTTGATAGATCTGGAAGGATGCACAGTCATCGGTCTTGATGGTGTTAACCTCGGAATTGTATCGAGGGTTATGGATCAAGGAGCCGCTCCCATTATGGTCGTGTCTCCCTCTGACCAACCTAAGGGTGGTCCTCGCCAAGAGAGGCTCATTCCTTATGTTAGAGGCCCAATTGTCAGCAAAGTAGATCTCGATGCTAAGACAATTTGGGTTGAGTGGGGCGAAGATTACTAAGCCGTCCTGGTGGGCTTAATCCCAAGGGGCTTAATCCCAGGCTGAGGCAGGATTGCAAGAGCAAGCTTGCAAGCTGATGCAAGAATACCCGCTGAGGCAGGATTGGAGCTTTTCAGGAAGTTCTTATGTGGTTTGGTGTGATTTCGCTCTTCCCGGAGATGTTTACAGCGCTGACTCAGTCGGGCGTAACCTCGCGTGCAGTTAAAAATGGCCTCATTGAGGTCGAGCTGTGGAACCCGCGAGACTTTACTCACGACAAATATCAAACGGTCGATGACAAGCCCTATGGGGGCGGACCGGGGATGTTGATGAAGGTTCAGCCGCTGCGCGATGCCATCACGGCAGCGCGGGTTAAAGCACCTCAGGGAACCAAAGTCGTTTATATGTCTCCGCAAGGAGAACGTCTTAGCCACTCACTGGTCACGCGATTCCATGACTGGGGTTCGTTAATCCTTATAGCCGGGCGCTATGAGGGTATCGATGAGCGTATCCTTCAGAGAGAAGTCGATCTGGAGGTTTCAATCGGTGACTACGTGCTCTCAGGTGGCGAAATCCCTGCAATGTGTGTCATCGATGCGGTATCACGTATGGTGCCGGGCGTGCTTGGCAATATACGTAATGCTCAAGAGGATTCCTTTGCCGATGGTTTACTGCACTTTCCGCAGTACACACGGCCCGAAGAGATAGACGGGCTGGGCGTACCGCCGATTTTAATGAGCGGAAACCACCAAAAGATCCGGCGTTGGCGACTGCAGCAGGCATTAGCTAGAACCTATGAGCGACGTCCTGATTTATTGCAGTCAAGGTTACTAAATCGCGAAGAGCAAGAGCTCTTGCGTGAATACCTTGAGCTCAAGGAGCAAGGGGCCATTCAAGACCCCAGCGAGCTTCAAGGCTAGGGCACAAGGCACAAAGCGGGAACGTGCAAGCACCGGCGCAAACAAAAGCGCAAGCAAAAGCGCAAGCGCCAGCATAAGCACAAGCACAGCCTCAGCCCCAGCAGAGCAAAAGGTACGAACACAGATTTTATTTAGGGTAGGTACAACATGGCTAGCCATCCAATTATTGACCAGCTCGAAAAAGAGCAGCTCCGTCAAGACATTCCACAGTTCAACCCAGGCGACACTGTTCGCGTTGAGGTTCGTGTTGTCGAAGGCGACAAGTCCCGTTTACAGGCTTTCGAGGGCAACGTTATTGCCAAGCGTAACCGTGGCTTAAACTCCTCCTTCACCGTGCGCAAGATTTCCTCGGGCGAGGGTGTTGAGCGTGTCTTCCAGACCCACTCTCCACTGATCGCTTCGATCAAGGTTACCCGTCGCGGTGACGTACGTCGCGCTAAGCTCTACTACTTACGCAACCGTACTGGTAAGGCTGCTCGCATCCGCGAGAAGGTCTAATAGCTGTCATCACACAGCTTGCACGACAATAGCCGCATAAACAACATGCGGCGCGGCCTAGCCTCAAGGCTAGGCCCAACCACGGCAACCTAGGGCCGCGCCCTATATGCCTACCAAGAGCCCTAGTCCTGACCTCAGGCCTAGGGCTTTTTGTACTCACCAACCAAGCCCGGCGGCAAACAAAGTCCTGCGGCCCCGCGTCCGCCTCCCCAGCGCGATGCATCCGCTCCCTTTGACCGCAAGCGCTACGCGCGGTGTGTGCCCCAGCCCTTGGGCGCAGCTTTATGGGTTCATATGCACCCAAATTCTCCGACTGTTCCGACTATATAACTCAAGCAGTCTTATGAAACAGCATGTATATGCGGTTTTACGACTGAAGTTACATAGTCTGAAGATATTGTCATTCAGCTACCTTAAGCTGAGCTTGTTCTGGTCTAAACTAAGGCCATAAACCCAATAAATAAGGCATTCTTGTTT
>DXIF01000187.1 GCA_019113025.1 Candidatus Anaerobiospirillum stercoravium
CAACCTACCTAACCTCTATGCCTTGGCGCTAGGCTTAGATCAGTCGGTGAAGCGCGAGGTTAAAGCGCGCATTGAGGCGCGTTTAGTGGTACTCAAAGACGAGATTGCCGAGCGCGAGCAGCTGGTTAAGACCTATGAAAATGCACGCGCGCGCGAGGATATTGCCTTACGCACGCGCTATGAGCGTGAGGTTAAGTGGCGTTCCGGTTGCTATAAATATCTCAAGTATTTGCTCAAGGCGCTGGATCAAGCTGAGCGCCTCAAAGAGCTGTGCGCAGCTGAGGTCGCGCGCGTCACCGGGTTGAGTGCGGCGCCTGCGGCCTGGCCCAACGACTCTCAGACTGATGCTCAGACCGGTGCTCAAGTTGCTGCTCCTGCTGATGCTCCGGCACGCCCGGACTATGCCTTTGAGGCGTAAGCGGTATAAGGCTAGTTTCAAGGTCGGTCAGTGAAATAGTTTTGTGATTGTGATTTGACTAGTATTTTTAATGATGCAATTGTTGCTTTAACCAAATAAATAGTTGCATATAAAAAATACCGTGTTATGATAAGTTCATGAGAACAAATTGAGCTGCTAGAGCCGCCGGGGGCACCACGCGTGAGAGTGCTGCCTGCGGGCGCTTAAGTACTGAGATTAAAGGTAAGGAGAGGTCGTAGTGGGAACTGATGCCAAGTTAACTACAAGTGAGGTCGAGTCGCTGGCGCCCGATGCCTCTTCGCTTAAGGCCGCCAAAGGCTTAGTTAAGCAGAGTAAGTGGCCGTTATTGGAGTACTCCGATCAGGCCTTGTGGGGCCATTGCCAAGGTAGCGGTAAGAACCCTTATGTCGCCATGGTCGATATGTCTCAGGCCGACATCGCCTTTAAGTGCTCCTGCCCCAGCCGCAAGTTTCCGTGCAAGCATGGCTTAGCCTTGCTCTTGAACTTTGTGCAGCATGCCGATTGGTTTAGCGCCGGGAGCGAGCCGCAAACTGTGACCGAATGGCGTGATAAGCGTGCGGTCGCGGCGCAGAAAAAGGAGCAGCGCAGCCAAGAAAAGCTCGAAAAGGTCAAGCAAAGTTTGGCTCAGGCCCAGGAAGAGGCCAGGCAGGTAGCAGCTGATCTTGCTGCCGGTAAAAAGCCTAAGGCTAAGGCTAAGAGCGCCACCCAGCTAAAGCGTGAGGCGGCGGTGGAAGAAGGTACCGCTGAGCTTAAGCTCTGGCTTAAGGACTGTCTGCGCAATGGCTTGCTCAATGTCATGGATCAGCGCCATCAAGATATCAGCCGCCTCAAAAAGCGCATGGTTGATGCCAAGGCCCCGGGTTTGGTCACGATGCTCGATGATGCTTTGCAATATGACTGCTCATCAGAGCCGGGACGCCGTGCGTACTTACGCCAGCTCTCGCGCCTTTATCTGGTCGCTTCAGCCTTTGAGCAGCGGGACAGTTTAGCTCCAGAGTGGCAAAGCGAAATTGCGCGCTTGGTCGGCATTCCGACCACAAGAGAAGAGGTCTTAACGGCGGCCATCATTGCTCAAGGTGGTAAGGATATTGAGCCGGAGCAACTCTTGGTGCTGGTGGATCTACCTCAGGAGATCCCTAATGGCGTCAGCCACAAGTACTATTGCTACAGCTTAGAGCGTAAGGCCTTTGTCACCTGTCAGATCTTTGTCCCAAACAATGCCAATGCTGCGGCAGCGATGACCGAACGGCGGCTGCCGGTGGGCGCACTTATCAGCGCTAAGGTCTACCCATATCCTGGGGTGCAACAGATTCCGCGTGTCTTGTTAGAAGAGCGCAGCTTGGTCAGTGCCTTACCTCAAGTACAAGATGACTGGGGCCGCTTTAAGTTACACGAGTTGCAAGAGCCGGAAGTGTCATCATCCGTTGACTTTGATGATTTCGATGATGATGACGATGAACCGAGTAAGCCTGAAGCGGTGGTGGCTCCTAGCCCGGAACAAGTTAAGTGCTATCAGGCGGCTCTGACGCAGCTTACGGGCGTGACCAGTCTTGAGGCTGCACTTGATGCTATGGCGCAGTATTTTGCGCTCAATCCATTTGCCGACTACTGCCCAGTGGTGATGGAGCAGGCTAATTTTGCTCAGCAGGGAAGTCCGCAACGCGGCTTTTGGTATGTATGCGACCGCGCCGGTAAAGCCCGTAAGTTAAGTGGGCACAAAGAGGCGATCCATGAGCAAGTGGTATCTGCTTTAGCGCTCACCGGCGGTCATGAGTTTAGTGCGATGCTGCTGTTGAGTGACTTGGCAACCATCTTGTGCGGCATCGTGTTCCAAGGACAGTATTTAGCGCTGCCGCTGAATCAACTTAGGCTTAATGAGGCTTAGCCCTCGGGCGGCAAGTCCGGTGGGCCGTGTGCCCTTGAATTTCACTTCGTAAGGGGAATAGTGATGAGCAATTTACTTCGGCAACATGCCGAGCAGCAATTTGCAGAAGAGCTTCATGAGCTCAAGCAGGCCGAACAAAACTCAGTACCTGAGAACTGGGAGCTCTCACCTCAGTCGGTGGTGACCTACATCATGGGCGGCACCTTGCCTAATGGCTTTGAGGTTACCCCTAAGTACATCGGTAATCGCCGCTTAATCGAGATTGCGGTGGCGACCTTGGTGACCGATCGCGCCTTACTCTTGTACGGTCTGCCTGGCACCGCCAAAAGCTGGGTTTCCGAGCATTTGGCCGCCGCGATTTCGGGCAATTCAACTCTGATCGTCCAAGGTACGGCCGGTACCGGTGAAGAGGCTATCCGCTATGGCTGGAATTACGCTAAGCTCATCGCCGAAGGCCCATCGGAGGGCGCCTTAGTGCGTACCCCGGTATTTACGGCGATGCAGCAAGGCAAGATTGCCCGTATCGAGGAATTAACCCGTATTGGCTCGGATGTACAGGACACCTTGATCACCATCTTGTCGGAAAAGGCGCTGCCGATCCCAGAACTTAACGAGGAAGTGCAAGCCATCCGCGGCTTTAACGTGATTGCCACCGCCAACAACCGCGATAAGGGTGTTAATGACCTCTCAAGCGCCTTAAAGCGCCGCTTCAACACCGTAATTCTGCCGCTGCCTGCGACCGCGCAAGAAGAAGTCGACATCGTACGCCGCCGCGTTGAGAGCTTTGAAGAGGTGATGCAGCTCCCGGCCGAAAAGCCAGCGCTGGCCGAAATCGAGCGCGTGGTCACCATCTTCCGCGAGCTGCGTGAGGGCAAGACCGCGGACAACAAGTCTAAGCTCAAGAGCCCATCGGGCACCTTAAGCACCGCTGAGGCGATTTCGGTGGTCAACAATGGCCTGGCCATGGCCGGTTACTTTGGTGATGGCGTCATCCGCGCCTCGGACTTAGTTTCTGGTATCTACGGTGCGGTAGTTAAAGATCCAGTTCAAGACAAGGTGGTCTGGGACGAGTACCTAGAGACCGTGGTCAAGCGCCGCGACGATTGGAACGATATCTACCGCGCCGCGCGCGACTTAGAGTAGTACTAAGCGTCGGCGCCTAGGTCCGCCGGCGCCCACCCTTCTTTTTGCCCGTAAGTTCTGCCCAAGGGGGTCCCATGCCCGTCACACTATTAGGTATCAGACACCACGGCCCGGGTTCATGCCGCCATGTGGTTGAGTACCTCAATGAGCTCAAGCCCGATCTCATCTTGCTGGAAGCTCCCAGCGATGTTGCCCCCATGCTGGACTTTGTGCCCTCATTAAGTCAGGCTAAGGCAAGCCCGCTCCCGCTCCCTGAGCCTGAAAAGTCGCAAGACGAAGCTAAGGCTCAGGCCATAGCTCAGGCTATGAGCACCTCAGGCCACGCCCCCAAGAAGTCCTCAGCAAAGAAGACCGCAGCAAAGAAGGCCGCAGCTGAGGACAGCGCGCCTGTTTTGCCTGATCTCTTGCGCCCGCCGGTGGCGCTCATGGCTTATCAAAACGATAGCCCGAGCAATGCTGCCTTCTATCCTTTTGCTGAGTTCTCCCCTGAGTGGCAGACCATGCTCTATGGTAAGGAGCATGGGGTTGAGGTTCGTCCCTTTGACCTGCCGCTGAGTTACACCTTAGCGCAGAGTGCGCTGAAACAAGCGCAGCGCGCCAAGGAGGCATCAGCTGCCGATCTGGAGGCGGCGGAGACTGAAGCGGCAAAGCAGGCGGGGGCGACTGAGCTTAAGGAGCAGGATCCAAAGTCAGAGCCAACGGATCAGGCAGCTGAGCCCAAGGCTGAGAACCCGGAGTCTAAGGCTGAGGGCGAGGGTGAAGCTGAAGCGGCAGCCGCTGAGGCGGCTGAGGCGACGCCGGTGTCAGTCGATCCTTTTGACTACTTAGCGCAGGTTGAGGGCCTCAAGGACGGCGAGCAATGGTGGGAGACGCGCATTGAGCAGCGCTTAGAGAGCAGCGAAATCTTTAAGGCAGTGGAACTTGCGGTCACAGCTTTGCGTCAGGCACTGCCGGAGCACTCCAGTGCGCGCGATTTAGTGCGCGAGGCTTGGATGCGCAAGGAGCTGCGCGCGGCCATTAAGGACGCGGCGGCGCGGGCGCAAGCGCGCGCCCAGTCGGCTTCTGCTTCAGCCTCTGCAGGTGAAGGCGCTGCTGAAGGTGCAGCTGAGGGTGAGGTCTCGGGCCCTAAGAAGGGCAAGGTTGAGGGCCATGTGGTCGTAGTGTGCGGCGCATGGCACGTCCCAGCTTTGGCCGACCTTGCGCGCTACAAGGTCAAGGATGATAACGCCTTGATCAAGGAGCAGCCTAAGCCGTTAGGCAAGGGCAAGATTGGCGTCACTTGGATTCCGTGGACCTACAGCCGTCTATCTTATTACTCCGGCTATGGCGCTGGTATCAATGCGCCGGGCTGGTATCACCATGTGTTCTTGCACCCCGACGACGATGGCACGCTGTGGCTGTCGCAGGTGGCGGCGGTACTGCGCCGTGAGGGCCATGATATCTCGGTGGCCCATGTCATGGAGGCGGTGCGCTTAGCCCGCACCTTAGCGGCCTTGCGCGGTTTAAGCCATCCGGCCTTAGCTGAGTTTAACGAAGCGGTTACCACCGTAATGGGCATGGGCGATGACTTGGTGCTGCGCTCGGTGGCAAGTACGCTCGTCATTGCCGATCGTATTGGTACGATTCCCAGCACCGTGCCGATGGTGCCGCTTTTAGCTGATATCACTGCGCTGCAAAAGCGTTTGCGCCAGCCTTTTACCGAAGGCATCAAGACAGTGGACTTAGATTTGCGTAAACCGCTGGATTTAGAGCGCAGCGTCTTGTTCCATCGCTTAAGCCTGATGGGAATTGCGTGGGCCCAAGAGGTTGAGTCCTCCAGCCGCGGTACCTTTAGAGAGAGTTGGGAGCTCAACTATCGCCCCGAGCAGATGGTGCAGATTATCGAGCACGCCATCTATGGCAACACCTTGCTGGAGGCGGTGCAAAATTACGTGCAGACGCAGATGCGTGAGCATCCCGATCTCGAGTTCATCACCAAGACCTTAGAGCGGGTGATGAATTGCGATTTGCCGGATTTAGTCGAGGTCATGAGCGCGCGTCTCAATGACTTGGCGGCGCAAGCCTCTGACTTGCACGTGCTCTTGCGCACCGTGCCGCCTTTGTGCTCGATCGTGCGTTATGGCAATGTGCGCAAGTTTGACTTCAGCTCAGTGCGCACCATGCTCGAGACCATGATCACCCGTATCAATGTGGGTGGTCTCTTGATCTGCTGCAATATCAATGACGATGCGGCGCGCACGCTTAAAGACACCCTAGGGCAGGTCAATTTAGCGCTCAATACCTTAAATGATGAGAGCTGCCTTAAGATTTGGTGCGATTACATCGCCAAGATTCAAAGTTCAGCCAAGGTCCATCCGCTGTTATCAGGCTGCGCCACGCGCCTGATGCGGGATCAACAGACCGTGACCAATGAGCTCATCTTGCAGGCCTTAAGCTATTACTCCTCGGTAGGTAATAGCCCGAGTGATATCGCATTCTGGTTTGAGGGCTTTTTAGAGGGCTCGGGTACCGTCTTGCTCTTAGATGATGTGCTCTGGGGCTTGGTCAACAGCTTTATCTGCAATTTAGATCAAGCAAGCTTTGATCAAATCCTGCCAATCATGCGCCGCACCTTCTCGACCTTTGAGCAGCATGAACGCACTCAGCTTGGCCACAAGGCCAAGGCCTACGACCCAGAAAAAGCCGCGGCGCAAGGCACCAGCGTCGGTGCCAACCTCGCACAGCTGAGCGCAGGCAACTTGCCTGATGATAAGCTAGCGCGCCCAGTGATCGAGCTCGTATGCTCGTTCTTAGGCATTGAGCTTACGCCGGACACCACCAATCACACCGCATAAGGAAGGGGTAATATGGATGCAGAAAATCTGACCCGCTGGCGCTTGGTCTTAGGCGGTGACAATAACAATGATGGTACTGGCGCGAGCTTAACGCAAGAGCAGGCGCGCGTTGATCTGGCGTTAGCGGCCCTATACGATGGCCAAATGAGCCGCTATCGTCGCGGTAAGGGCAAGGGCGGCCGTGGCGGCCGTGGCGGCCGTAGCGGTGGCTCGGAAAGCTCCTCGCCGTACGTCGCCACGTGGCTGGGCGAAATTCGCGAGCTTTTTCCGCAGTCGATGGTGCAGGTGCTCCAGCAAGACGCGATCAATCGTCTCAATTTAAAGCAGCTCTTAACCGAGCGCGAGATGCTCGAGAGCGTAGTGCCGGACGTGCACTTGGTTGAGACTTTGATGAGTCTGGGCCAGCTGGTTCCAGAAAAGAACAAGGACTTAGTGCGCCACATCATCGCCCAAGTGGTCGATGAGCTACTTAAGAAGCTGCGCATGCCCACTGAGCAAGCGGTGACCGGCGCTTTAAACAAGTCGGTGCGCAAGCGTAATCCGCGCGCCAACGAAATTAACTGGGATGCCACCATCCGCAAAAACTTGCGCCACTATCAGCCTAAGCTGCACACCATTATCCCCGAGGAATTGGTGGGTCATGGACGCAAGGGGCGTAAGCTCAAGGACATTGTACTGGCGATTGACCAAAGTGGCTCGATGGGCACCTCGGTCATTTACTCGTCGATCTTCGGCGCAGTGTTAGCGAGCCTGCCTGCGGTTAGCACCCGCATGGTGTGCTTTGACACCAGCGTAGTGGATCTCACCGATAAGCTCAGTGACCCGGTGGACGTGCTCTTGGGCGTGCAATTAGGTGGTGGTACCGATATCAACCAAGCGCTGACCTATTGCCAAGGTCTAGTGCGCCGTCCAGATGACACCGTGATGGTGGTGATCACCGACCTCTATGAAGGTGGCGATACCAAGCGCATGTATCAGCGCTTTGCTGAGCTGGTGGCCAGCGGGGTGCAAGTGGTAGTATTGCTCGCCTTAAGTGACGATGGTGCCCCGTACTACGACCAAGAGGCCGCCCAGTTCTTAGCAAGCTTGGGCATCTGCGCCTTTGCCTGCACCCCCGATAAATTCCCTGAGCTGATGGCCGCGGTCATCAACAAGCAAGACCTCAGTCTCTGGGTGTCGCAAAACATCACCAACGACGAAAAGGCCTAATATAAGTCTCACGTCTTAGCGGCGTGGCTCAGCCGCGCATGTTACAACAAGGCCGTGCCGCATCAGCGGCACGGCCTTGTTGCTTGAGCGCTGCCTGCGGCATGTCGCAGGTGACGCTAATCGCGGTTGACCTTTTTGAGCGTCAGGATGAAACTCTGGCGCTTTTTAAAGGATATGAATAAGAAGAGGAACATGCACAGCATCAACAGGCCTGCGGTGATGATTTGGCCCAACAGTTCACTGGGGATCACCCCTTGTTTGGTCAAGGCCAAGATGCAAGGAATCGCAACAAAGAGGAAGCTGATTAAGAGTACGCGGATGTAGCGCACCATAGCCTCGTTGGGGCTATTGCGGCGGGCGCGATTGGTCGGGAGCGCTAGGCGCGCTTCGCGATTGGCGTGATACTTAGGACCGGTGATGAGCGCAGGTCGCGCGGTATAGCGAAACAGGGCAGTCTTAACGCCCGGGCGTGTGACCACCTCGAGCTTGAGGTCGAGCAGGGCGTTGACCTTGCACGCGAGCGCCTGTTCAATCAGCGCCGAGCGGCACTCGCGCTCGGAGCCGCCTTCGGCCGCGATCAGGTAGTGCTTGTCATCGCGCACGGTCTCATGCTCCGGATAGTGCGGCGCACAGGTCAGAGCCACCTTTTCATTGCTGAGATTGACCGCCTTTAACGCGGTGATCTGGGCCTTGCCCGGGCTAAAAAAGGAAGGATTGCCTAAAGCTTCAATCTCGGCCTCGCTGCCTAAGACCAAGGCCTCGTCTGTGGCCCACTCATTGATTGGGGCACGATAGGTGGTGGCGCTTTGATCGAAGTAAACGTCGGCGTAGCCCTTTTCCTGATTGACCGCAATGATGGTGCCTAGCATGTTGTCCTCCCAATCGGCCCCAGATAACAGGGCTGATTATATCAAGCTCGAGCGCGGGCGCGGCAAGGTGAGAGCGCACGATAGCCCCCAAGGCACGATAGCCCCCATGGATCGATAGCTCTCAAGGCACGATAGCACGGATAGCACAGCGCCGCTTGCACCGAATAGGCAAAAGTGCGTGGGGCTAGGTTTGCGCTAAGCTATTATGGGTACACTGGTAAGTAAGCTGCCCCGTGCAGTATTGTCTTTGGGTTGAGTGGTCGAGGTTTGGTATGCGCGTCTTGCTCTTTATCGCGATGCAAGTAGCCGTCTTGGTGGTGGTCGGTATTGTCGGCTCCATCATCATGGCGCTCTTGGGGATTAGAATCAGTCCAGGCGCCTATGGTGGCCTGTTTATCATGTGCGCCATCTTTGGTTGCGTCGGCTCCATGATTTCGCTCTTCATGTCGAAGACCATGGTCAAGTCCGCCTATGGCGTTGAGATCATCACGCAGCCGCGCAATGATGCGGAGGCCTTCTTGCTGCGCGAGGTTGCCTCGATGGCACAGCGCGCAGGCATCGGCATGCCCGAGGTGGGCATTTACTATTCTGCCGACCCCAACGCCTTTGCGACTGGCGCCTCTAAGGACAATGCCTTGGTCGCGGTGTCATCGGGACTGCTCAACAATATGAGCGCCGATGAGGTGCGCGGCGTGCTGGGCCATGAAATCAGCCACGTCGCTAATGGCGATATGGTCACTATGACCTTGCTGCAAGGTGTGCTCAACACCTTTGTTTACTTCTTCTCCTACATTGTGGCCCAAGCCCTGTCGGGCTTTATGAGCCGCTCCAGCGATGAAGAAGGCTCAGGGGGCGGCGGCAACTTCTTTGTCTTTTACATGGTGCAGTCGCTGCTGCAGGTGCTCTTTGGTATTGGCGCCACCATCATCTCGATGTGGTTTTCGCGTTATCGCGAGTACCGCGCTGACGCGGGCTCTGCTGACCTTGAGGGCACCGAGCGCATGATCATGGCGCTGCAAAAGCTGCAACGTTTGTCCTCGATTGAGGTCAAAAAGGAAGGCCAGTTCAGTGCCTTCTGCATCAACGGTGGTACCTCCTTCTCCGAGCTCTTCATGAGCCACCCTCCACTTGAGAAGCGTATTGCCGCCTTACGTGCCCGCGGCCGCTAACGCGGCGCGCGGCGGCGCTACCGCGCCCCGCCGAGCTGGCGCTCCCGGCGCGTCCCCGCGCTCCCGGTGAGGGCGCGCTGATGAAGCCCCTGGGGCCTTGGCCCTAGGGGCTTCATCATTGTCTGAGTCTATCAAGTGATTGTCTGAAATTCTCCGTGAGCCGGATTGGGCCAAACTCTCCGTTATGATGGGTGCCAGGTAAGAATAGTGGGAGGATTTTTTATGGAGTACACTCAGTTAGGTTCGTCGGATTTGAACGTCTCGCGCTTGTGCTTAGGCTGCATGAGCTTTGGCCAAAAGGAAGGCGAGGCCCGGGCCGCGTGGACCTTAAACGAGGATGATGCGCGCGCCATCATCAAGCAAGCCTTAGAGCAGGGCATCAACTTCTTTGATACCGCCTTTGCCTATGGTGGGGGCTTGAGCGAGCAGATTGTGGGCCGCGCCTTACGCGATTTTGCGCCGCGCGATCAAGTCGTGGTCGCCACCAAGTTTTTACCGCGCACCGACGCTGAGCTCGAGCAAGGCGTCACGGGCGCGCAGCACGTGATGCACCATGTCAACAAGAGCCTTTCTGACTTAGGCATGGACTACATCGACCTCTACATCTGCCATATGTGGGACTACCGTACCCCGATCGAGGAAATCTTAGAAGGCATGGGCCAAGCGGTCAAAGAGGGCAAGGTGCGCTCCTTAGGCTTTTCCAATTGCTATGCTTGGCAGCTGTGCCACGTTAATCACTTAGCCGAGCAGATGGGCATCCCTCAGATCGTCGCGCTGCAAGGCCACTACAATCTGCTGTTCCGCGAGGAAGAGCGCGAGATGGTGCCATATTGTAAGGAAGCCAACATTGCCCTGACTCCATATAGCCCCTTAGCCTCGGGCCGTCTGGTCAAAAAGCCAGGCGAGGTCACCGCGCGCATGGAGCACGATAACGTGCTGCACGCTAAGTACGATCGCTCGGCGCAGCAAGATGCGGTCATCATCGCCCGGGTCGCGGAGCTAGCCGAAAAGTATGGCCTGACTACGACGCAAGTAGCCTTAGGCTGGCTGTTACAAAAGGTCGCAGCCCCGGTCGTCGGCGCGACCAAGAGCAAGCACTTAACTGAGGCTGTGGCAGCAGTCGAGGTCCAGCTCTCGGCGGAAGACTGCGCTTACTTAGAGGAGCCATACGTTCCGCACCAGCTGGTGGGGGTCATGGAGTTCAATCAGCCGGGCAAGCAGCTCGACCTGCACGATAAGAAGTAGAGCCCAAAGCAGTAGCACTCAAAGAGTAGGGCATATCCGGTTCAGACATTTCATCCGGCATAACTCAACCAAATCGCCTAAGCCACTTGGGGCCATCTATCTCAAGTGGCTTATTTGCTGGTGGCTTATTTGTTATTTGGGGAACAAGGAGCGGGCTTTACACGCACGCAGATCCCGGTGGGGGCCAACTTTTGGGGCCAGAATTGCGAGCGATCTCAAACTGAGCGCGGCTGTGACTGGGCGCGCTGGGCGTTGCGGTGCATAATAACGGAACGATTTAGGATCGTCTGGGAACTGGAGCATTGGTTAGAGTAAGGCACCTGGTGCCTTACCGCAGGCTGCGCCTGGTAGGGTGACCGCTAAGGTTAGCCCCGACGCGGCCGCGCGATGCTCATTTCTTTTTCTATTGCGCTCTATGGCGCGGTACGCTAAGTCGTACCATCTAACTGTTTTGGAGGCGGCGCCAGCGCTCACTGCTTATCTGCTCTTGAGGCGCCGATAGCTCATGCATTTGAATAAGAATACCTTAGGCTTAGCGGTTGGTGCCGCTATGGTCTCGATGGCTGCCTTTTCGGGTTCGGCTTTGGCCGGTGACAACGACAAGGCCACTGCTACTAACGTTGCTTTTGCCGACTTTACCCCGGTTGAGTACACCACCAAGGAAAAGCCTAATATCATCGTTCTGACCATGGACGACTTAGGCTATGGCCAAATTCCTTACGATGAGAGCTCTTTTGATCCGGCCACGATGGAGAATCGTGAGCAGGTTGCCACCTTTAAGATTGATGTCGACAAGGCCATTGAAGCGGCGCGCAATTCCACGCCAACGCTGCGCAGCTTGATGGACGACGGTGTCCGCTTAACTCAGGGCTATGTCGCGCATGCCATGTCGGGCCCATCACGTGCGGCCATCATGACTGCTCGCTCCCCATCGCGCTATGGCGTCTATGGCAACACTGATTCCCAAGACGGCATCCCAACTGATGAGGTCTTCTTACCAGAGCTGTTCCAAAACTTCGGTTACTACACTGCATGCGTCGGTAAGTGGCACTTATCGCGCATCACTAACATCCCTGTGCCTGAAGAGCAGCAAACCCGCGACTACCACGATAATTTCGTCACCTACGGTGATGAGCCGGGTCAGCCGCAAAACCGTGGCTTTACCTACTTCTTTGGCTTCCATCCAGCTGGTACCGCTTACTACAACTCACCGGCGCTGTTTGAGAACCGCGAGCACGTCAAGGCTGAAGGCTATATCTCCGATCAGCTGACCGATGCGGCGATCAAGGTGGTCAACCGTGCCGCTGCTACCGAGCAGCCATTCATGCTCTACTTGGCTTACAACGCACCGCACTTACCGAACGATGCCCCAGCGCCCGAGGTTTACCAGAGCAAATTTGACACTGGCTCTAAGACCGCAGACAACTTTTACGCTGCTGTTTACTCGGTCGATCAAGGCGTTAAGCGGCTGTTAGAGCAGTTAGAGCAGAATGGCCAGCTCGACAATACCTTAATCTTCTTCACCGCTGATAACGGCGCGGTCATCGACGGCCCATTACCACTTAATGGTGCCCAGCGTGGTTACAAGAGTTTGACCTACCCAGGTGGCGTTCACACCCCAATGTTCGTCTCGTGGCCAGGTCACCTCAAGGCTGGTGACTACAATAAGTTAGTCTCCGCCATGGACTTCTATCCAACCGCCTTAGATGCTGCGGGTATCCCAATTCCTGAGGAGCTCAAGGGCAAGTTAGACGGTGTATCGCTGCTGCCTTACCTCAATGGTGAGAATACGGGCAATCCACACGAGTCCTTGGTCTGGTTGACCTCGTTCTCGCACTGGTTTGACGAGCGCAATATCCCATTCTGGGATAACTACCACAAGTACGTCCGCTTTGAGTCTGACGACTACCCTAACAACCCTAACACCGAGAACTTAAGTGAGTTCACCTACTCGGTACGCACCAATGACTACCAGCTGATCTACACCGCCGAGAACGATCAGCTCGAGCTCTATGCCTTAGATGATCTGATGTGCAAGAACGAGCTCTCGGCGCAAAAGCCTGAGGTGGTTGAGCAGTTAAAGCAGATCGCGCGTGAGCGTCTCAACGAGTCCAAGCCTCCAATCATGGAGATCAACCAGCCTAAGTACCAGAAGATCGTCGATGCTTTAGCCACCAAGTAGGTTTAGCACCGTTAGGATCTGTTGTCAGGGAAGTGCGCCTTTGGGTGCACGTCCCCACGCCATGACCGGGCGGCGGGCGCTGCGCTGCCGCCCCGCCATGGCGTTTTTGTGTGCGCGTGTGCCCGCTCAGGAGAATCGGATGCACTTTACTATCAAGCCGGTGTCGTATCTTTGCAATCTCAAATGTGATTACTGCTTTTATCTGCCTAAGGGCAGCTCAGGCATCTTGCCCTCAGGCCCCAAGGTGATGCCTGATGACGTGCTTGAGGCCTTAGTGTGCAATTACATCGCCGCTTGCCCCGGGGATACCGTCTACTTTACCTGGCAGGGCGGTGAGCCGCTCCTTGCGGGATTGGACTTCTATCGCCAGGCTTTTGCGCTGCAAGATAAGTATGCGCTGCGCTATGGCAAAAAGGTTGAGAATGCGGTGCAGACCAACGCCACCTTGATCGATGATGAGTGGTGCCAGCTGTTTTCCCAGCACCAAGTGCTCTTGGGCGTGTCGATCGACGGTCCTGAGGCGCTGCATGATGCCTGGCGTAAGAATCGCCAGGGTCAAGGCAGTTGGGCCCAGGTGATGGCGGGGATTGATAAGCTCAAGGCTCACAACATCCCCTTTAACACCTTAACCTGCATCAATGCCGCAAATTACGAGCACCCCCTTGAGGTCTACCACTTCCTCAAGTCGCTAGGCTCGACTTATTGGCAGTTCTCAGAGGTCGTTGAGACGGAGCCGGAGCACGTGGAGCAAAGCAAGCCTTTGACCGACTATCAGGTCAAGCCGTTTTCGCTGCCGGCCACCGCTTACGGTCAGTTTATGGGACCGCTCTTTAAGCAGTGGGTACGCCACGATATCGGGCGCATCGTGATTCGGCAGTTTGAGTCGCTCATTGCTTGCGTCCTAGGCCTAGGGCATCACTCCTGCGTCTGGGAGAACCAATGCCCGGACAATATGGTGGTTGAGGCGGATGGCACTATCTACGAGTGCGACCAAACGGTGTACCCGGGCTATCAGCTGGGCAATATTAAGGACTTTGGACCTTACGCTCAGGGCATTGCCTGTGCTCATGATACAGGTAAGGTAACAGTCGGGACGAGGGGGCTTGATGCGCTGCATTCAGGTAAGTTGTGCGCCTGCAAGAGCGTCTTGAGTCCGAAGTGTCAGGCGTGTCAGTATCTGCCTTTATGCAACGGCGGCTGCGTCAAGCATCGCATTGATGCGGTGGATGGGGTGCCGCAGAGCTATTTTTGCGCGGGCTACCAAGACTTCTTGGCGCAGATTACGCCATATCTCAACGTCATGGTGCAGCTGGAGCAGCAAAAGGTGCCCTTTACCGCAATTAAGGGCTTGATCGACCAAATCGACGCGGCAGTCGCTGGAAAGTAGGGTGTAGGCAAGTAGGGCGCTGGCAAGTAGGGGCAGGACTGCCCCTAAAAATAAAGGGCCTCACACGAGGCCTTTATTTATTGTAGCGACACAAAAGGCCTCCGAAGAGGCCTTTTGTGCACCAGCCGTCAGGCTGGTGCGTGCAGGCGGTGAGCCTGCGGTCAAGTTCTGTTACTCAGAACAAGCAGCAATTATTGCCGGAGCAATTACTTGCCGGAGTCAACCATGGAGCGGATTAACTCGAGAACCTTGTTGGAGTAACCGATCTCGTTGTCGTACCAGGATACTAACTTGACGAAGTTGTCAGTTAAAGCAATACCGGCCTTCTCATCAAAGATGGAGGTGTGGGTGTTGCCTAAGAAGTCCGACGATACAACCTGATCAGCGGTGTAGTCTAAGACGCCCTTCATCGAGCCCTGAGAGGCTTCCTTGATAGCGTCGCAGATCTGCTGGTAGGTAGCAGGGGTCTTTAAGGTGCAGGTTAAGTCAACAACAGATACGTCAGCGGTTGGAACGCGGAACGACATACCGGTTAACTTGCCGCTTAACTCTGGGATAACCTTACCTACAGCCTTAGCAGCACCGGTCGAGGATGGGATGATGTTCTGGGATGCACCACGGCCGCCGCGCCAATCCTTTAAGGATGGGCCGTCAACAGTACGCTGGGTAGCGGTAGTGGAGTGAACAGTGGTCATTAAGCCCAGCTCGATGCCGAAAGCATCGTTTACTACCTTAGCTAAAGGTGCTAAGCAGTTGGTGGTGCAAGATGCGTTGGACACAATGTCTTGGCCAGCGTAGGTCTTGTCATTTACACCAACGACGAACATTGGGGTAGCATCCTTGGATGGAGCGGACATAACGACGCGCTTTGCACCAGCCTCGATGTGCTTACGTGCCTTCTCGTCAGTTAAGAATAAGCCGGTCGACTCTACAACATACTCTGCACCGATATCACCCCACTTTAACTGGGCTGGATCGCGCTCGGCAGTTACGCGTACTACGTTGCCATTTACAACTAAGTTGCCGTCTTGTACGTCAACGGTGCCCTTGAAAGCGCCGTGCATGGTGTCGTACTTGAGCATGTAGGCCATGTAGTCAGGTGGTAATAAATCGTTGATACCGACTACTTGGATACCTAACTCTGGACGGTAAATGGAAGCGCGGAAGACGAAACGACCGATACGACCAAAGCCATTAATACCAACTTTAATAGTCATCTACTAATATCACGGCACAGACCCGACTCTGACAAAAAAGTGGGAGCGCCGCCTCCTAGGTTAACTACAGCTAAAAGTTCTGACGGTGACCTACGCCCTCTTGAGTGAGAAGTAAACCTCTCACGTACCGCGAGGGTTTCTTGGTCGCAAGACCGGAGATCAGTGACCTATCAGGATGTTACTACCACTTGAAGTAGTAAAACCTAACATACTCTAGTTGCATAGAAAGTCAAGTTAGCCCAAGCCTGTGTACGCGGCCTCAAGTGACACTTTTTGCCATGTTTTTGGGATGCCTCAAAGTTTTACACTTTTGTTGCTAAAAATTGGCTCCAAACGTCCCCCGATCGGCATCCACTGTGCTTGTGGTCGCGGCTAACGCGATATATATCGCGTTGCTGTCCCCGCAGTGGGGCACAAGGGGGCGCACTTGGCCTTGAGCTTTGCTCCGCTTTGGTGCTTAACCCGGATGATGTTGATGTCTAGGTGCAGTCTGGGTGAGGTCTGAGGACAGATGAGGTGCGGTTAGGGTGAAAGTGCGACCTAGGCCGCGCTTGCCACCTAAAGGCCATGATCGCGCGCACAGCCTCAACCGTGCTTTCCTTTCCCTGAGACTGGGCTGGGCGTAAAATGGCGCCAGCGCGGTTACATCCGAGGAGCATTCTAGGCTGGCCCTAGGGCATCCTGAGCTTAGCTCAGGGCATCCTAGGCCGGATGGAGCGGCGCGCTCATGGTTCGGGCCGGGGGCCAAGCTCCCTGACACAGCCTGCATGAGGGAGGACGCTTGGTACGGATAAGTGGGCTTGGTAGCTCGAGCACCTGAGAGTACTCCTTCATGCTGGTTGAGCCGAACTTGGTTAGAGTAAGGCCCTCAGGGCGGGACATGGTGCCGTAAGTTGGCGGGTGGTCCTACAAGTTGGTGCCGCGCTGCGGCGTGTCGCCTGATGGTAAGTGGCCTTGCTGTGCTAATTTGAGCTAGTGGCTTAGTATGTTTGATCTTGATAAATTTGCCGATCAGGTGGGCATTGCGCGCGACTATATCGACGCCAATGGACAGTACACCGTGATCACCCCTGAAGCGCGCATGGCGACCTTGGGCGCTATGGGTTATGACTTAAGTGACCTTGAGGCGCTCGAGCGGCGCGCGGCCTTCGAGGAAATGGCCCCGTATAACGACATCATCGATCCGGTTACCGTGATTCGTGAGGGCGAGCGTCCCTTTATTACGGTGCGCACCCCGGATGTCATGAGCGAGGCTGCGGTCTTAAAGTGGCAGTTGGTGTTAGAAGATGGCCGCGAGCTTGGCGATACGCTGTTAGTCTCCGAGCTTGAGATCGCTGACTTTGTTGAGGTGCAAGGACGCCTCTTTGCGCTGCGCCGCTTTATCCTGCCGTTTGAGCTGCCGCGCGGCTTTGAGCTGCCCTGGGGCTATCACAAGTTTAAGCTCACTATCGACGATGGGGTTAAGCATTACGACTCCATTGAGCAGTTGTTAATTATCACCCCGCTTAAGTGCTATGTCCCTGAGGCGATGCAGCAGGGGCAAAAGCTGTGGGGCGCTTCGGTGCAGCTGTACTCGGTACGCTCGCGCACCAATTGGGGTGTCGGTGACTTCCACGACTTAAAGCTCTTGCTTAAAGCCGTCCATGAGCGGGGCGGTGAGTTCGTGGGCTTAAACCCGATGCACGCCGGTTACCCCGCAAGTCCTGATCCGGACATGATCAGCCCATATTCGCCTTCTTCGCGCCGCTGGCTCAATATCATCTATATCTGCGTTACTGATATCCCAGAGTTTGCCACCTCCAAGAAGGCGCGCGATTTAGTTAACTCGCCTGCTTTCACCAAGAAGCTGCAAACCTTGCGCGATCGCGAGTACGTCGATTACAAGGCGGTCTTGGACTTAAAGCTCAAGGTCTTGGAACTCGTGTACGACCACAATCGCATGTCCGATCGCCGCTCAATCCGCGGCAAGAAGTTCGCCGAGTTCGTCAAGAAGGGCGGCCCGTCCCTTATGAATATGGCGACCTACGATGCGCTGCAGCGTGAGCTTTATGCCAAGGGCCTCAATGCTTGGGGCTGGATGAAGTTCCCTAAGGAGTACCAAGACTGCAATAGCCCATTCTTGGAGCAATGGCGCAAGACCAACTACAAGACGGTCATGTTCTACTGCTACCTCCAGTTCATCGCTGAGGAGCAGCTGCAAGATGCCTTTGCCGCGGCCAAGCAACAGGGCATGATCTTAGGCACGTACCGCGACTTAGCCGTCGGAGTCAGTGAAGGCAGCTGCGATGTGTGGTCAGACAGCGACAAGATCTACCGCGGCCAAGCCGAGGTCGGTGCACCACCTGATACCCTCGGCCCGTTAGGTCAGGCCTGGGGCTTGGCGCCGATGGAGCCGCATGCGCTACGCCGCAGCCGTTACCGCCAGCTCATTGAGCTCTATCGCTCCAATATGCAAAGCTGCGGAGCGCTGCGCATCGATCACGCTGCCGGTCTGTATCGCTTCTGGTGGGTGCCACCTAAGCGCAAGGCGGTCGATGGCGCTTACGTCTACAACCATATGCACGATTGGCTCGGCATCTTGGCCTTAGAGTCGCAGCGTAATCAGTGCCTGATCATCGCCGAGGACTTGGGCACCATTCCATTGGAGCTGCGGATCGCCTTAAAGGAAGTCGGGGCTTACTCCTACAAGCTCTTCTTTGGTGAGCGTGCCTTTGATGGCGGCTACATTGCCCCGCAGGACTATGAACCGCAGGCGCTGTCAGCCCTGACCACTCACGATATGCCGACCTTAAAGGGATGGTGGTCGCACTATGACTTAACCCTAGGGCAAGAACTGGGCATTTATACTGCGGATGATGTCGCCCGCATGGCCCCAGAGCGCGAGGACGCTAAGCAGCGCATCTTAGATAGCTTGCACGGCTTAGGCTCGGTGGGCGCTGACGTGCCGCGCCGGGTCGCCGATATCCCGGAGATGACCGACGCCTTAGTGGTGGCCTTAGAGCGCCATATGTGCCGCGGCTCGTGCGCCTTATTTGCCTCGCAAATTGAGGATTGGATCGGCGTGCTCAAGCCGGTGAACGTCCCAGGCACCTTCCGCGAGTACCCAAATTGGCGCCGCAAGCTCACGGTCAACGTCGAAGACTTAGACAAGCAGCCGCTGGTCAAGGAAGTGACTGCGGCCATGACTAAGGCCCGCGTCGCCGCCTCCCACGAGTAGGCGCCGGCGCAAGTTTGCGCCGTAGCACCATAGCGCTGTAGCGCCGCTGCGCCCGAGTTGGTGCAGCTTCCCCGAGGAGGTGGGCGCTGAGTTTCCCGTGCGTGCGCCGGGCACGCACGGGACATACACAAAACGCCGTGCCAGCTGCAAGGTTGGGCGGCATTTTTTTTTTCATTTTTTGTATCGTGGGCGCCCTGTGGGGCGTAAGTGGGGAGAAGAAGTATGTCCCCAAGATCGGGATCGTGGGGCGATCAATGTTACAGAATGAGACTTTGCCCACGTTATGACGGTTTTTGGCGGTACAGAGCATGGGGGCTGTATTAAACTGAAGACTATGAGTATAGTTGTAAATTTGCAGCTTAGACCCACAGGCCGCTTGAGGTGGCAGGCCGCTTGAGGCGGTGATCGCCTTGAGGTGGCGAGCTTGCTGAGGTGGTGTGCTCCTTGAAGTGGCATGCTGTTTGAGGCGGCGTGCTAGATGCAAGGCTGGGTTATGTTCTGTGGTGCCTGACTGCAAGGTGCAACGTGCTCACGGTGGCTGCACCGGCGCGGCCGCCCCAAACCAACTTGGCCGTTGGCTCAACCAATCTGACCGTTTGCTTAGTTGGGTGATGAGTTGTGACCTAGGTTGGTGACTTAGGTTTGAGAGCTGTTTTGGGGCGGGTGTGCTTGTGATGTGTAAGCGCAAGGGCTTAGAGCTGAGCGCAACGGTGCTTAATTAGCGCAACGGTGCTTAATTGGCGCAACGGTGCTTAATTGGCGCAGCGTTGCGGCGCGGGCCCTAAGTTGCAGCCCATGGAATTAGTAAGGTGACAAGGCTTAGGCATGGTCGAGGTGACCTGCTTGCGGCTGTGTCGGCATGCTGCTCTTTGTTGTGACTTGGCTAGGGTGGCTTGCCTTAAGGGCGCTGAGGTCAGTTGCCCTTTGCCAAACATGTAGGAGCTAAACAATGCTTATTGACGAACTTAATAGTGCACGTTTAACCAAGCCATTTGAGGTGCTGGGCCTGCAGCCTAACCCTAATGGCAATGGTTTGATCTTGCGTGCTTGGCTGCCAGGTGCCAAGGAGGTCCGCGCACTGACCTTAAAGGGCAAGAAAGAGATCTGTGTCCTTGATATGACCAATCCAGATGGCCTGTTTGAAAAGGTCTTGGAGAACGTAACTGAGCGTTTCCACTATCTGTTTGAGGTCAAGTACAACGACGCGACCACTGAGATCATCGACCCTTATCAATTCCGCGATGAGGCTTTCTACGGTCTTAATACCATGTATGAGACCCCAGAGAACCTCTATAAGACCCTCGGTGCTCAGTTAATCGAAGTCGAGATCGACGGCGTCAAGGTCACCGGCACTAAGTTTGCCGTTTATGCTCCATCGGCTACCTGCGTCAGCTTAATCGGTGATTTCAACTTCTGGGACGGCCGCCGCCACCCAATGGCGCGCTCTTTATTAGGTCACTGGGTCTTATTTGTGCCAGGCTTAGGTGTAGGTCAGCGCTACAAGTTTGAAATCAAGGACAACAATGGCAACCGTCTGCCGCATAAGTCCGACCCAGTAGGTTTCTACCACGAGCAATATCCTTCCTTTGCCTCGATCATTTCCGACCAGCGCTCCTATACTTGGCATGACCAAGAGTGGCAAAAGTCGCAGCAAAACGACAAGCTGACTCAGCCTATGTCGATCTACGAGGTGCACTTAGCCTCGTGGAAGCGCAAGCAAGATGGCTCGAGCCTCAACTATCGCGAGCTGGCGCACGAATTAGTCGATTACTGCAAAGAGATGGGCTACACCCACTTAGAGCTCTTACCGGTAATGGAGTACCCATTCTCCGGCTCGTGGGGTTATCAGCCGACCGGCCTGTTTGCGCCAACCTCGCGCTTTGGTGGTATTGACGACTTCAAGTTCTTTGTTGATACCTGCCACCAAAACGGGATCGGCGTGATCTTGGATTGGGTTCCAGCCCACTTCCCAACTGACGCTCACGGCTTAGCCCGCTTTGACGGTACCCCAGTTTATGAGTACGAAGACCCACGTCGTGGTTGGCACCCTGACTGGAACTCCCTCATTTACGACTTTGGCCGCGATACCGTGCGCAACTTCTTAGTCGCTTCGGCCTTAATTTGGCTTGATTACTACCACGTGGACGGTCTGCGCGTTGACGCTGTAGCTTCGATGCTGTACTGGGATTACTCGCGTAAGGATGGTGAGTGGATTCCAAACGTCAATGGCGGCAACATCAACTATGAGGCCGTTTCGTTCCTCAAGTGGTTTAACGAGACCGTTTACCGCAAGTTCCCTCACGCCATGACCATCGCCGAAGAGTCGACCGCCTTTACCGGCGTCTCGCGCCCAACCTATACCGGTGGCTTAGGCTTTGGCTTTAAGTGGAACATGGGCTGGATGCACGATTCGCTGGAGTACATGAAGCAAGACCCTTACTTCAGAAAGTACCACCACGGCGAGATGTCGTTTAGCATGATCTACGCTTACAACGAGAACTTCATCCTCTCCATTTCGCACGATGAGGTAACTCACGGTAAGCACTCGATGCTCTACAAGATGCCAGGCGATGAGTGGCAGCAGTGCGCTAACTTACGTGCCTTCTTGGGCTACCAGTATGGCCACCCAGGCAAGATCTTGAACTTCATGGGTACTGAAATTGCTCAAGGCAATGAGTGGAACCATGATGCCGGTATCGATTGGTGGTTATTACAGTACGACAAGCACAAGGGTGTTCAGGCCTTGGTTAAGGACTTAAACAAGTTCTACAAGGATAACTCGGTCATGTGGGCTAACGACTACAACCCTGAATGCTTCCGCTGGCTTGACGTCTCCGATGCTGAGCACTCGGTCTTTGCCATGCTGCGTACCTTAAACGGCCAAGGCGGTGAGATCGAAGATGAGTTCATCATGGTCTCGAATTTCACCCCAGTGCCATATGTGGCTTACCGCTTAGGGGTACCACGTCCTGGCACCTACCAGATCATGCTCAACACCGATGACAAGAAGTATTGGGGCTCGGGCTACGCTACTGGCCCTGAGAAGCTGGTGGCCTCCAATATTTCGTGGCAGAACATGTACCACAGCATTGTGCTCGACCTGCCACCTCTTGCTACGGTTTACATCAAGCGCGTTGGTGACTAAGCACCTGACGGTGCGCCTCGCGGCCGTTTGGGCTTAAGCCCGTTGGCTTAAGCCAACGGCCCGAGGGTGCCCACGCCCCGCCTCAGTAAGTGAGGCCTAACTTGATCCAGGGCTCGACTTGGTTGGGTCAGACCAACTGGGAAGAGCCCTTAGTGTCTTTAGCGCTGGGAGCTGCGGCGCCCCAGCGCTAAGGGCATTAAGCCTAGAGCTCAGTGCACGTGTACGCAGGAACTTGCTTAGCACGCTAGAACCTGTGCCGAGCGCACTGGAATTTGTGCCGAGCACGCAGGCTGAGCTTACCTTTTTGGTTTCATTTTTGAGTCATATGCTAAGCACCAAGGTGCGCTGAGGGCCGCGCGGCGTGGTTTTAGGGCGTAGGACGGCGCTCTTAGCAGCACTGGTAAGGATCCTTTATGCTCGAATTAGTCGTAGAAGATCGCCCCCGCAATGTGGGGCTAGGCGCTGTCTTGTTTGCTGACGGCTGCTTCTTTAGCGTTTGGGCCCCTAATGCCAGTGACCTGATTGTCCACTTGTACACTAAAAACGAGATTAAGCTCGGCTCGTTTTCCTTGGGCCGCAAGAAGGGGGGCGTGTGGTATGGCTTTATCAAGGGCGTGCGCGCCGGTGACTGTTATGCCTTAGAAGCTTTAGGCGAGTGGGACCCTAGCCGCGGCCTTTTCTTTAAGGCCGGGCGCTTCTTGGTCGACCCGTATGCTAAGGCCTTAAATAAGCCCTTTAATTACGACGATGAGCTCTATGAGCGCATGAATGAGGCCTTTATCCCTAAGGCCATCATTGCCCCCGAGGGCAGCGAGGAGTTCAACTGGGAAGGCGTGCCGCGCGTCTATCGCGATCGCGCTGACGTCATCATCTATGAGGCCCACGTGCGCGGCATGACCAAACTCAAAGAAGAGGTGCCCCCTGAGCAACGTGGCACTTATCTTGGTATGTGCCATCCCAGCGTGATTGAGCACTTAAAGCACCTGGGCATTACCACCTTGCAGCTCTTGCCGATCGCCGCCTCGATGAGTGAGCCCTTCTTGGTGCGCAAGGGCTTGCGCAATTACTGGGGCTACAACCCAGTGTGCTTTATGGCGCCTAATCCTGCTTATGCGGTTGACCCCGCCAAGGTCTTGGTCGAGTTTAAGACCATGGTGAAAACCCTACATCAAAACGGCATTGCCGTGATCTTGGATGTGGTCTTCAACCATACGGCTGAGGGTGATGCCTCAGGACCGATCGTATGCTATCGCGGTCTTGATGCCCAGTCCTATTACGCCTATGAGCGGGGGCCCGACGGTCGTCCTGATTACAACCGCAATATGAATGTCACCGGCTGCGGTAACTCCTTTAATGCCGATCACCTCATTTCCCTGCGCCTCATCATGGACAGCCTCAAGTATTGGTTAGGCGAGATGCAGGTGGACGGTTTCCGCTTTGACCTAGCGTCCACCATCTGCCGCGAGAGCCACGCCAATCAGTACTATCAGTTTGATGCCAATTGTGGCTTCTTTAAGGCGTGCTTTGCTAACGAACTGACCCAAAAGGCGCTGATGGTGGCAGAACCTTGGGATCCGGGCTTTAACGGCTATCAGCTGGGTAAGTTCCCGCGCGGTTGGTCTGAGCAAAACGACAAGTTCCGCGACAGCATTCGTCGGTTTTGGCGCGGTGATCGCGGGCTCTTGGGCGATCTTGCCACGCGCCTTTTGGGCAGCCGTGACGTCTTCTTAAAGGGCGAGCGCTCGATCAACGCCTCGGTTAACTACGTCACTTATCACGACGGCTTTACCTTAGAGGACTTGGTCTCCTATAGCAGTAAGCACAATGACTTAAACCTCGACCACAATAACGACGGCACCACCGAGAACTTCTCGACTAACTGCGGCTTTGAGGGCCTCACGCGGGATCCGGAGGTAATCAAGAAGCGCTGGCAGTTAAAGCGCAACCTCATTGCCACCACCTTGATTGCCCAAGGCATTCCGCATTTGTTAGGCGGTGATGAGCTCTCGCGCACCCAGCTTGGTAACAACAATAGCTACTGCCAAGACAACGACCTCAATTACTACCACTGGAATATCTCCCAAGAACAGCGCTACTTCTTGGAGTTCATAGTCAACACCAATAAGCTAGTGCACTCAAGCCGCGTCTTGCGCGAAATCAACCTCTTTGACGACTACTTCTACAAGTTCGAGGACGATTACATCGCCAAGTGGCGTAAGAGTGATGGCACCTTGTTCCAAGACAGCGATTGGAACAATCCCAACATCAACCACCTGTGCCTGTACATCGGCGATCGCAATTTCCGCGGTGAGCGCTGGTGCGTCATGATCAACAACGAAGAGCATGACCTGATGTTCCGCATGCCCAGCATCTTCCACAGCCGTTACTGGCATGCCATGATTGACAGCAGCGAGGCGGACGGCATCCCGCGGCGCTACTCCAACGAAGCAGGTCTGGAAAGCCTGTGCGCGGCGCACTCGGTGAAGATTTTGCGCATGGATACCTTCGCAGATGCCGAGCTTAAGCAGCAGACCAGCCTCACCGACATGCTCGACTCCCCTATGGTCTCGCGCATGCAAGGTCATCGCTAAGTCCTCGTGCTCTGAGCCCAAGGCCCAAGTGGAGGCGCTCAACCACAGCCCAGCATAGCCCAGCAAAGCCCTGCATAGCGGGGCTTTGCTGTGGTGGGCCCGCCGCAGGGCGCGCGGGCGCCTTGCTTGAGCGCCGCGCGTGCTAGCGTATAATGAGCGCGTTTTCGTTCAGGCGCGCGCCGGGGTGGGCCGTGCCGTAATTTGGGGTTATTTATGGCCGACCAGTCTTTTAGTTCCTTTGCTGACCTCAAAGAGTTTCACGCTAAACTCCGGCACCAAGAGGCTCAAATGGCGCAAGCCAAGGCCGATGCCATTGAAGTTAAGGCCGGAACGGAGCACTTAAACCCATTAAAGCGCAAAGCCCAAGCGGCGCAGGCGGTCCTCAACTCAGAGCAAGGGGCGGCCGAGTCGGCCCGTGACCGCGCGACCCCTCAAGTAAGCTCGGCCCAGTCAGAGCGCGCGCCGCAAGCGGCGCGCTCGGAGCGCCCTGCCCAGCGTCCTGAGCGCAACGATCGTAATGAGCGCGACCATCAGGGCGCGCGCCCTGAGCGAGGCGCGCGTAAGGGGCAACGCAGCGCGACTCAGGGCCGTGAGCCTCAAAATCTCAGCGGCCGGGCTAAGGACGAGCTTACAAGTAAGCGCCTGAATCAGGCGCTGGGGCGCTTGCAGCGTAAGGCCAATGAGCTCAACAGCCACCATGATAAGGACGTGGCACGCGCCCAAAGCGCCGGGCAGCGTAAGCCGCGCCCGGAGCGACAAGAGCGTGCTCAGCGTCCGCAACGTCAGGAGCGCCCAGCTCAAGCGGATCGTTCCGCGCAGGCTGAACGCGCGCCGCAGTCCCAGCAGGTCAACAGGGAGCGGGTCGCTCGCCCGGATAAGCCGCGCACACAAAATAAGCCGGGTAAGGCTCAGGGACCACAGCTGCAAGGCAAGTACTTTGACCTTGAGAGCTTAAAGCTGGTGCGGGCGGCGGAAAATGAGGTCGCCTACCAAGAGCGCCGGGCACTGTATCGCAAGCTCAATGAACTCGATCGCGTAATTCAAAACGCAGTGGAGCGCTGGGCGCAGACCGACCAAGCTACAACTGCTACAACCGCTACAGCTACCACTACCACGGCGGCGGGGGCGGAGCGCGCCGCGCCGCGTAAGAGCGCGCAAGATTATCTGCCTTTGGCGTTGCAAGATGACAAGGTAGTGGCTTTGCGCGGTGAGCTTGCGCTGCAAGTTGAGAGCGCCAAGCTGTGGCTGAGCGAACGTGAGACCAAGCTGCCTAAGCTCACCTACCCTGAGGCGCTGCCGGTCAGCCAGCGTAAGGATGAGATTGTCAAGGCGCTGCAAGAGCACCAAGTGGTGATCATCGCTGGTGAAACGGGCTCGGGCAAAACCACCCAGATTCCTAAAATGTGCCTTGAGGCCGGGTTCGGCCGTAAGGGCTTAATTGGCCATACCCAGCCGCGTCGTATTGCCGCGCGCGCGGTAGCAGCCCGTATTGCTGAGGAAATGGGCCAGCCGCTGGGGCAGGCCGTATCCTATAAGGTGCGCTTTACCGATATCAGCTCCGATGACGCTTACATCAAGCTCATGACCGATGGTATCTTGCTCTCGGAGCTGTCCAGCGATCGTTTGTTGCTGGCGTACGATGTCATCATCATCGACGAGGCGCACGAGCGCAGCCTAAACATCGACTTCCTCTTGGGCTATCTCAAGAACCTCTTGGTCAAGCGCCCGGAGCTGAAGCTCGTCATCACCTCGGCCACCATCGACGTTGAGCGCTTCTCGCAGCACTTCAATCACGCCCCGATTATTGAGGTCTCTGGTCGCACTTATCCGGTCGAAGTGGTTTACATGCCGCTGCTGGAAGATGGCAAGGGCGTTTACGTCCAAAGCCATGATGGCACGGGGCGTTATGAGGGCAAGCCGGAGCTGCTTGCATCACAGCGGTCCGCAGCTGACGCGGCGGGGCCTGATCCGCTCTTAGGTGAGAACGGTCCGGGCGCGTGGCGTGATTATCAGCAGGGCGGGGCCGCCGGCTCAATGGCGAGCATGCGCGCGGCCGCTGCAGGCTCGGGTGCGGCAATTGGCGCAAGTCAGGCTAAGGTAGCACCGAAGCGTCCGGCGGTGGCGGACGATGACCGCGATTTAGCGGATACCATGGACTTGCGCCAAGGCATCTTGCAGGCGATTCACTATTTGCAAGCGCGCGGGCGCGGGGATACCTTGGTGTTCTTGCCCGGTGAGCGTGACATCTTGGAGATTGCGCAATTCTTGCGGAAGGCGGGCTTGCGCGACACTGAGATTGTGCCTTTGTATGCGCGTTTGGCGACCTCGGAGCAAAACAAGATTTTCACCGAGCACACTGGCGTGCGCATTGTGCTTGCGACCAATGTCGCTGAGACCTCGCTTACCGTGCCGGGGATTCGCTATGTGATTGACCCGGGATTGGCGCGCATCTCGCGCTATTCGGCGCGCACTAAGGTGCAACGTCTGCCGATTGAGCCCATTTCGCAGGCCTCCGCCAATCAGCGTAAGGGCCGCTGCGGTCGTGTCAGCGATGGTATTTGCGTGCGCCTGTACTCCAAGGAAGACTTTGAGCAGCGCCCAGAGTTTACCGATCCGGAGATTTTGCGCACCAATCTGGCCTCGGTGCTCTTGCAGATGGCCTCCTTGCGCTTAGGCGATATCGCCTCCTTCCCATTTATCGATGCACCGCAAGAGCGTCAGGTCAGCGATGGTCTGCGTCTGCTCGATGAGCTGGGCGCCATTGCGATGGGCAAGGGCGGGGCTGCAGGCAGCCAGAATTTGACTGCAATTGGCCGGATGCTGGCGCGGCTGCCGTGCGACCCGCGCTTGGGGCGCATGATTGTCGAGGCTGAGCGCTATCACTGCTTAAGCGAGATCTTGGTTATCGTCTCCAATTTGGCGGTGATGGATCCGCGCGAATATCCATTGGATAAAAAAGAGGCGGCGACCAATATGCACCGCCGCTTTAACGACGATAAGTCTGATTTCTTGGCCATCTTGAAGCTCTATGATTACATCAAGGACTTGCAAGGTAAGCTCTCGAACTCGGCCTTACGCCGTCAGTTAAAGCAGGAGTTCATCTCCTTCTTGCGCGTACGCGAGTGGCTCGATGTTTATCGCCAGTTGCGCGTGAGCGCCCAGACCATGGGCTTGAAGCTCAATGAGGAGCGCGCCGACTACGAGTCGATTCACCGCGCCATTGTCGCAGGCCTGTTAAGCCACTTAGGCATGATTGAGCCTAATGGCAATCAGTACATGGGCGCGCGTGGTAGCAAGTTCTTGATCTTCCCGGGCTCGGGCCTTGCCAAGAAGCCGCCGAAGTGGCTGTGCGCCAGCGAACTGAGCGAAACCAGTCGCCTCTTTGCGCGCACGGTAGCTGCAATTGATCCTAGTTACGCGGAGACCGCCGCCGCGGAGCACTTGATCAAGGACAGCTACCATGAGCCGCATTGGTCCAAGAAGATGGGCGCGGTCATGGCCTATCAGACCCGCTCGCTCTATGGTTTGCCCATTGTGCAGCGCCGTCTTATTCAGTACCAGAAGATCGATCCTAAGCTGTGCCATGAGCTCTTGATCCGCGATGGCTTGGTCGGGGGCAATATCGAGTGCAAGCATCGCTTCTACCAGCACAACTTGTCCTTGATCGACGATGTCGAGTACCTCGAGGATAAGGTGCGCCGCCGCGACCTCTTGGTCGATGCCACCACCTTGGAGCTGTTCTACCAAGAGCGCATCCCCGAGCATATCTGCAATATGCGCGACTTTGATGCGTGGTGGCGCACTAAGGAAAAGAGCGATCCGCACTACCTCGACTTTAGCTATGAACTCATCGCCAAGAGTGACCTCATGGCGATCGAAGATCAGCTCTATCCGGAGTTTTGGCACCAAGGGGCGATGCGCTTTAAGTTAAGCTACGTCTTTGATCCGGGCCATGAGCGCGACGGCGTGACGGTGCACATCCCGATCACGGTGTTAAATCAGGTCAAGGCCGAGGACTTCCTCTGGCAAATCGGCGGCTTGCGCCAAGAGCTGTTTTCAAGCTTAATTCGCTCGCTGCCCAAGCGCCTCCGCCGCAATCTGATTCCCGCCCCTGAGTACGCTCAGGCCTTGGCTGAAAGCCTCAAGGGTATCACCGATCAGATTAATGTCGAGCAGCCGCAGCCCCTGAGCGCGCGCGAGCTCAAGCGCTATCCGTCGCAAAACCTCTTTGCGGCGGTGGCCTGGGAGCTTACGCGCATGGGCGGTGAAGTGGTCGAGGTTGAGGATTTCGATAAGACCTTGATTGAGCCGTACCTCTTCATGAACTTCTCGATTGAAGCGGTCAATGGCTCTGAGCTCGCCTTTGGCAAGGATTTCACCTTGCTCGCGGCGCGCTTGCAAAATCAAGCACGCGATGCCCTCCATGAGGTGGTCAAGACCCACAAGGTCGCAGCCCCCGCCCAAGGCTGGGAGTATGGCACCATCAAGCGTCAGCAGGTGACGAAACAAGGGAGCCTGAGCATCACCGCCTATCCGGCTTTAACCGACCGCGGTGAGGGCGTGACCTTGGAGCTGTATGACAGCCCGCAGCGCCAGATGCAGGCGATGCGCAGTGGCGCGATCAAGCTCTTGGCCTTGAGCCTCAAGGCGCCGACGGCCTACCTTGAGACCCATCTGCCCAACCGCGCGAAGCTTTCGATGTACTATCAGCCGCTGGGTTCGATCAAAGAGCTGATCGACGATTTGATGCTGTGCGCCATCAACAACATCATGGAGCGCAATGGCGGTATCCCATGGGACGAGGCTAGCTTCGTTAAGCTGCGCGAAATCGTGCGGGGCGAGCTCAATGATGAGGCGCTCTCGGTGGCGAAGCTCATTGAGCAGAGCTTGGTGCAAGCGCACGAATTGCGCCGCCTGCTCAAGGGCAATATCTCCTTTGAGCTGACGCGCTCGTACGCCGACCTGCAGCACCAATTAGATGGTCTCATCTACAAGGGCTTTATCAGCGCCTGTGGCATGACTCACTTAAAGGAGCTGCCGCGCTATTTAAGCGCCGCGCTTGAGCGCCTGCAACGTTTGCAACGCGACGTGGTGCGCGACCAGATGTACTTGCGCAATATCGAGTACTGCGAGGATGAGTACCACAAGACCTTAAAGAGCTATCACGACGATCTAGTCCCTGCACCGCTCTATGAGGTCAAGTGGATGATCGAAGAGCTGCGCGTCTCCTACTACGCTCAGCACTTAGGTGTGATTGGCCCAATCTCGGACAAGCGCATCATCGCCGAGCTCGACCGCATCATGCGCGAGTTCCCGCCGCAAAAGTAGGGATCAGCGTCTGGCCGGAACCAGCGTTCGGCTGGGACCAGTGTCCTGCCGGGATCAGCTTCCGGCCAAGTGCTGCGCTCCCGGCCCGCTGCCTCAGTTGCGGCCTGAGCGGGCCTTAAACTCAAATGCCCCGCATTGCGGGGCATTTGAGTTTAATGGTGCAGGTACATATGCAGGATTCCGGACCAAGCCCTAAAAGGTCAATACACAGCTTCCCGCCAAATCAAGCTCAAAGCTCATAAATGGCGGAGAAAGGCTGGGACTATCTGAGGTTAGAGTTTATTGCAAGTCCGGAATCCTGCATATGTACTGGTGCAGTGGCACTGCACCGCCAAGAGAAAATAGGGACAGGCTTAGAGCCCACCTTATGGCTGGGGCTATTGCTGGGCCAGCTGCAGGCGCACCTGGGCCGCCTCTTGGTCTAATTGCAGCTTGGTGGAACCATCAAGGCCCAAGGCGGCAGCCAGCGCGCTTAAGTAGTTTTGCTCTGCTTGGTTGTCGGCGACAATGGCTGCGGCGCTTAAGCGGTATAGGTCTAAGGCTTGATCGCGCGAGGAAACCTGGGAAGCCAAGCTCTTCGGGTCGAGCGGCTCATTTAAGTAGTCGCGGATGAGTTGGTTGAAGTTAGGGTCGTTGGTGACGCTCTTAGCGGTGTTTAAAATCACCTCTTGCTCACTAGGGTCAATGTGACCATCGGCACGGGCCGCGAAGATCATGGCCTTGAGCACCAGCTTGCCCATATCGTTTTGCAGCATTAAGGCATCAGGCGCTTGCTGCTGGGAGTTGTAGGCGGCAAATGGATCGTCGCCCGCGCCGCCAAAAGCGCTGCTGCCAAAGCCGCCTTGGCTCCCCCCGAAGCCGCCATTGGCACCGCCCTGAGCGCCGCCAAAGCCACCGCCGAAACCACCGCCGAAACCACCTTGGGATTGTGGGGCGCCATAGCCTTGCTGTGGCATATTTTGCGGGGCCGTTTGGCTTTGCTTACCATTGGACCAGTTTTGGTACATCTTATAGGCTAAGGCCGCTAAGGCAGCTGAGCCTCCGACCACAGCAACATTCTTGGCGGTGCGTTGGATGCCCTTCGAGCCGCCAAAGAGGGCGCCTAATAAGCCCCCGACGCCGGCAGCGCCGAGCATCCCAGCTTTACCCTGAGGCAGATTGTTGGTTACGCCAGAAACGCCTTGCTTTAACTTATCGAATAAATCGGACATGACTCACCTCAACCAAAAGGACCAAGTATGTTGTGTTTAGGTCATTATGGCGAACTTAGCTTAGATCAAACTTAGAGTGAAGCTGGAACTAGGCAGCGCGCGGCGCTACTGGGAAAAATGCGCAGTTACCTGCGCGCCCGCGCGCAAGAGCCGCACTTTTGCGCTCCGGCCCCGTTGAACTCCCGCCCCAGTGCCGCTCCTCCTTAGCCTGCATCCGAGGCATGAGCAGCGCGCTCGGTTCTGTGCTCAGTTACTACTCAGTTAGGAAGCTGTAACTTAATTACTGTCCAAATTTTGGGCAGAAGTGCTGGTACTGGCGGTAGTGGTCAAACTTAACCGTCCGTCTTACCTTTGGGCGGATTGTGTAAGTCCATCTTTTGCTCTCCTCAGGCC
>DXIF01000188.1 GCA_019113025.1 Candidatus Anaerobiospirillum stercoravium
GCCAATCGAAACCACTTGCATGCCGTCTGGTAATTGGTAAACGGCGCAGAACATCAGCAGCAGGGAGGCAAGTGAGATTACTTCCGGATCAGAGCTATAGAGCTCGATGATGTCTTGGTGGAAGAAGACAATCGTCAACACCGAGAAGATGTAGAAGAAGAAGGCAATAGCATAGGCGCCTAAGCTCGAGCGATAGGCGCGATTCCAGTGACCGGCCCCTAAGGCCTCGCCCACGCGAATGGTGGCGGCTGATGCGATCGCAAGCGGAATCATGAAGATGATGCTCGAGACGTTCATCGCGACCGAGTGCGCAGCGACCATGACCGGACCAAACGGACTTAAGAGCATCGCCACTAACGAAAAGCAGGTGACTTCAATCGTGGTGCTTAAGGCCAGCGGGAAGGAGAAGTGTAAGAATTGCTTAACTTCGCTCCATGGCATCTGAAACCAGTGTTGGAAGATGCGGTATTGTGCGTAGGTCTTGCTCTTTAACACATAAATGAGCATGAAGATGGCACAGATGTACATGGTGATGCTGGTGGCGACACCACAACCCACACCGCCCAAGGCGGGCATGCCAAAGTGGCCGAAGATGAAGATCCAGTTGAGCGGAATGTTCAAAAAGAGCGCCAGAAAGCCAAAAATCGAGGTTGGTACTGTATTGCCTAGGCCTTCCCAATAGCCGCGCAAAATGTTAAACAGGGCAATAGCTGGCATCGCGGTGGCTACTGAGTAAAGATAGAGTTCGGCCACGCGCACCATGTCTTGGTCGATGTCGCCCATCAGCTTGTAGCACAGAGGTAAGGCGCACATCAATAAACCCACCAGCACTGAGGTGATGAGCGTTACCACCGAGATTAAGTGCATGCGCGGGGCAATTTCGTTGGTGCGTCCGGCACCGCGCAATTGCGCGACCGTGGGTTGAATCGCCAAGGTCATGCCCATGACAAAGAGCGCGCATGGGGTGTACAAGGAAGCGCCGATGGCGACGCCCGACAGCTGGATAGTGCCAGCCATACCGGCCATCACGGTGTCAACCACGCTCATCGCGGTGGTGGCGATCGAGCCTAAGAAGATAGGTAAGAAGAGCTTAAAGGTACGGCGCAGGTCGACTGACCAGCTGGGTACGATTTCACCCGCAATTGGGTCAAATTTGGCTTGTGCCATCAGTTAAAACCTCTAACAATCCAATACGCAGGCGCCCAGCTCCCGCCGATAGCTTGCGCCCATAAGGAGAGGATCGGGGTGGGGTCTACGCGGCAAAATTGCCGTTTGGCTTAATGGTGGCTGCCCTAAAGACAGCACGGCTGAGCTGAGACTGAGAGGGCTCAGGGCTGCTGTGGGCAGAGGAAGTTAGCTAAGACTGATAGTGCTTAGTAACGTGCAAAGAACGGTGGGAGAGAGTGGCGTTGCGACGGATATCGCAGCCATTGAGCTGCCGGGCTCTGGTGCCCAGCTGAGCTGTGAGCTGGCGCCTACCATAAGGCAGTGGCGCTGGACTTTCGCTATGCCTTCCTACCATTGCGCTGCAAAGTCCGCTCATCGTGGCGGCTATCATACGGGATTATGCTGTGATTGGCAGCCTAAATTTGAAAAAATTTCTCATTTAGCGCTGATAACCCCTTGCAGCGGCGCTGTAACTAGTGCCTAGTGCCTAGTGCTTAGTAACTAGATCCTAGGGGCTAAGAGCGCAGGGCCTCGAGCTTGGTAATGAGCTTGCGGTATTGGGTGCACAGCTCAGGGCTTAAATCGTATTGGTCGGAATGAGTGACCATGGTGTTGAGGTAGGACACGACCGCGCCGATGGCCTGCGGCCGTAGCTCAAACCACTTGAGCTCTTCCCAGGGTTTGACTTGGCCTTGGTGCAGGCGGCGGTGGGCATAGGCCATAGCTGCGGTAATAAGGAGCGGATGCACTCCGGTGCTGATGAGATGCTGTTTGACCTCGGCCTCAAGCTCGGAGCTGGGCGTGAGCTCATGGGCGCTTACGGCAGGCAGCGTGTTCCCTTGAACGGGGGCTCGTTCAGCGGCGCGCTGCTGATAAAACTGACGCTGCGCTGCGTCGGCCTCGAGCATACTGTGGCGCAGGATTTCGGCCGATAGCGCCTTAAAGCATTGCTCCAAGTGCTGATTCTTGCCCATCAGGGGCTGGAGCACTAAGGACACGATGTGCTCGATCACTAAGGCGCGCGCTGGGGTGTAATCAGGTTCCTTGCGCTTGACTTGGCGGTCACGCTGTCGTGCCGGATGCTTGGTGTAGCGCTCCACTAACTGCTGCGCTTCCTCAGGCGTACTCAGCGTGGGTACTTTTGGGCCTTGCTGAGCTTTTGAGGCTTGCGGGGCTTGTGGGGACGTGGCTACGCCTCTTGGGCTGCGCTTGGAACTTATGGCTACCCCGCTTGCTAGTATGAGTAACGTGATGAGGGGCCACCACCAAGACAAGCCTAAGAGGCCAAAGATGAGAGCCAAGAGCACGGCACTGGCACTCAGGCCGGCGATGATGATCTTTTTGCTCTTAGGCATAGTTGCTCCTGCTGTTAGTTAGTGGGATGCGTGGCGTCTGGTTTGCTCTCAGCCTTGTTCTCAGCCGTGCTATCGGTGTTCAGGGCCTGCTTTAACTTGCGGTAGTGCTTGAGCACGCGCAAGCGGTACAAAAGCGAGGCGGTGATGAGGCCACATGCTAAGCCAACCCAGAAGCCGCGCGGGCCGATTAAGCCTTCAATCGGGTCGCCTAGCATGGTCTCAAGGTACGGCAGATGGATATAACCATAGCACAGCGCGATGCCCAGCGGCAGGGCGACGCAGTAGAAGGCGACGATGGTCACGCCCAAGATGGTTAAAGTGTCCTTGAAGCCACGCAGGATAAAGGCTTGGATCGTCTGAACGCTCTCAAATAATTGGTTAAATGAGGCAAAGAAGATCAGGATGCCGCTCAAGGCCAGCACCGCTTCGTCATGGCTAAACAGGCGTGGCAGGAAGTTGCGGCCGCCTAATAAGATGGCAAGGCTTACGCTGACTGAAACTAACATCACCCAGTAGGCGGCCTTGATGTTGAGGCGCAGGGTGTTGAGATTGTTTTGGCCGATGGCGTAGCCCACCATGATTGAGGCCGCAATGCCCAATGACAGCGGAATGTTAAAGGTGAAGCTGGTAAGCGACATGGTGATGGTGTGGGCTGAGACCACGGTCGGGCCCAAGGGGCTTAACAGCAGCGCGATTAAGGTAAAGCAGGAGCACTCGACCGAGCTTGAGATGCCCAAAGGCAGCGCGAGCTTAAGGAAGCTCTTAATGCCGCTTAAGTTTACGCCTGCCCGGTTCTTAAAGACGTGATGGTGCTTGAGCTTGGGATGAAACCAGATGTAGAGATAGAGGATGACAGTCGACAGACTCAAGGAGCACAAGGTTGCCACGCCACAGCCTTTGCCGCCTAATTGCGGCAGCCCCAAATGCCCGAAGATTAAGACGTAACACAGCGGCACGTTGAGCACCACTGCCAAGACGCCAAAGTACAGGGTAGTTGAGGTGATCCCCATCGCCTCGCAGTAGGCGCGGCCGTTAGCATAGAGGGCGCTCACTGGAATGCAGAAGGCCACGCAAGTGACAAAGAAGCGGGTCACCTCTTCCATGCGCGCCGATGATTCCATGTTAATGGCAAATTGGGCTAACAGCAGCAAGATGACCATTAAGATGACGCCAATGATGAGGCAGGCCAAGATAGAGTGGGCGTGCGCTTGCGGAATCTGCTCTTTGGTTTTGGCGCCACAGTGGCGTGAGATGATCGGATGCAGCGCCGAGACCATGCCGATGATAAAGGTCATGGCCGGGAAGAAGAATGAGCCGCCCACCGCGACGCCAGCCTGATCGGGCGTGCCCGCCATACCGGCCATCATCATGTCGGTGATGCCGAGGATCGCAAAGGCAAAGTTGCCCAAGATAATGGGCCCTGCGAGCTTAAACAGTACGA
>DXIF01000189.1 GCA_019113025.1 Candidatus Anaerobiospirillum stercoravium
CCACTTCGGCGTTGAACGCGGTATCGTCACTTGATACACGCTTGAGATTGCTCTCATGCAGATTAAGTCCCAGCCCGACAGAGCCTTGGTCTAAGGCGCCACGAGCTAAAGTGCCCGTGCCCACAGCTCCCGGGCCTAAGGAGCCAGTCAGGCCCGCCTGAGTCTGAGGCCGGAACTTCGCCAAGCTCGGCTTAAGCTGCGAGCGCGCGCCCGCTGGTGGCGCCTCCTTTTTCCCCGATTGCGGCTCAGCTGCGCGCTGCGAGCTCGGTTGCAACTGAGGCTCAGGCGGCGTCAGTGGTGCTGTACTTGAGCTCGGGCTCGCGCTCGGGCTCGCGCTGAGCGTGGTCGGGGCGCTGCTGCCCCCTAAGGAGCCGCTGATATTCGGCTGCACCGTGGTGCCCGGTAAGGCCTGCGTGCGGAATTTTGGTGCGGCGCGCTTGCGCTTCTTAGGGCGGGCCACCACGCTCAAGGACGACGGCACCGGCTCGGTCACCTGCGGCTCAGCGCGCGCAATCTGATTCCACTCGCAGTTAGGGTCGTCGAACAGCGACAGGTAATCCTCAGGGCGTGGCAGCTCTGAGCGCGTGCTCATCGGGGCGCGCGTTCCGGCCCGCGCCACCGCGGGCACAATGCTGACGCTGTGGGCGCGCGGCACCCTAAAGGACGGCTCAGTGACCTCAGCCTGAGCGTCCGCTGGCACCTCAGGCAGCTTATATTTACCCGTCTTAAGGGCGTCAGTCGTCGGGATGACGCCCATCAAATTCGGGGTCCAATTAGGATTTTGCTGCTGCCAGCGCGCCTGATTGGCCGCGCGGCGCTGTGCCTCCAGTTGCTCCTTGGTCGGCGGAGGCGGGGCATCAAAATCAATCTCAAGCTCAATGCCCTGCTCGGCGGCCCGTTTTTTGGCCAGCACCAACTTGCGCAGACGCGCCAGCTCTTGGTTTAAATTCATGCTCTCCTCAGGAGGCACGTATTTACCGATCGAGGTCAGATACCAGGTCTCACGCCAATCTGCACGCAGCTGATAGGTGCAATGGTCAAAGTCGCGGAACACGTCGTAATAGCGCAGCTCCGGCACTTCCAGATAGTACTCGGGAATAAAGATAATCTTGCCCGAGCGCCGGTGCTTTTCGATATAGCCCACGGTCTTGACGTTGGTGGCATAGCAGGTGCCGCGGGCGCGCTTGGCCTTAGGGCCATTGACGACCCCACCGCGCCAATGCGCAAGGTACGTACAGACGCGATAGCCGCTGTCTTGATTGCCGCGCACTTGGAGCTTGAGATTAGGGGGGGCAGGCGGCTCGATATCCATCGGGAGCAAGCTCGGATCGACCGTGACTCGGCGCTTGGGAAAACCTTTTTTTCTGGGCATAAGCACGCTCCGCTCCATCGTGCAACCAAGATTACACCGGATACACGTCGGGCTCACCTCATGGCGCGCTCAGCACTCCGCACTATCACCATTAGGTTTCAACCTCGTCCCGGCTCCTAAAAAACAAAAAGACCGTTTAGCAAGCTCTGCCAAACGATCTTTCTATTCTAACCAAGGTTGGCCCTAATAACAGAGCCTTTCGTGAACTCAAGGTGCCAAAAGTGCGCCGTACCCACGTTAGTCGGCTAATTGCAGATTAACTGCGCCTAGCTTACGACCAACTTGTGGCCACCGATGGCCGGGGTAATATCTTGGCCCAGAAAATCGATCGACTCGCTGTGCTCAGGAGTGCCAATGGTAACCAGCTCGTAATTCTCTTGGGCCGCCAGCACGGCGCGCAGCAGCATATTATTGAGCTTGTGGCCGGTCTTGTAGGCCCGGAAGTGACCTAGGATGCTGTGGCCGCTCATATAGAGATCGCCTACGGCATCGAGCATCTTGTGCTTGACGAACTCGTTGGGGTAACGCAGGCCATCAGGGTTGACGACGCGATAGTCATCTAACACCACCGCGTTCTCTAAGGAGCCGCCTAAGGCCAAATTGTGGCTGTGCATATACTCGACATCACGCATAAAGCAGAAGGTACGAGCACGTGCCAGCTCCTTGACAAAGGACTGGCCGGAGAAATCCAAGTAGAAGTGCTGGAGCTCACGCTCCATCGCAGGGTGGTTGAAGTCGATGGTTAAATCAAGGCTAAAGCCATCACCCGGGATGAGCTCAGCCCACTTATCGCCGTCTTCGACCCGGACTGGGCGCTTTAAGTGGATGAACTGCTTGGCCGCAGGTAACTCTTCGACCCCGACCGACTCTAACAGGTAAATGAACGGCTGAGAGGAGCCATCCATTACCGGCAGCTCGGGGGCGTTGACGTCGACAAACAGATTGTCGATACCCATGGCGCTTAACGCCGCGGTTAAGTGCTCAACGGTTGAGATGCGCACGCCGTCTAAGTTGACTAACGCGGTGCACAGTTGGGTATCACGCACCGCCTCAGGAGTGCACGCAATTGAAACGTGAGGGTTTAAATCGGTGCGGGTGTAGATGATACCGGTATGGGCTGGGGCTGGGCGAAAGGTGACTTCTACCTTGGAGCCCGAGTGCAGGCCAATGCCGGTAGCAGAAACCGCTTCTTTAATGGTTCGCTGGAAAATCATGAACTAATCCCCAAATGCCGTAAATCGTGAGCCCTAGAGGCCTAAGGCCCCGGTTAGTTGACGCTTACATTTTACCGCAAACTTGCGCTGTCAACCCCAAATTTGTGCGGCGAATCAAAAAATTCTTACGTGCAAAAACCGCTATTTTGTCGGGCGCGCCGCCCCTTCGCCTCACGCAAAACACCACGTCAACGTGCGCAAGGCACGCGCCACGGCCCATGGCGCTCTAGGGCCAACCGCCGCCCACCTCGCGCATAGGTTTTGCGCCCAGCGCAGAACCTATGCGCAAGATTCTCAAGTGGGCACAGAGATCGGACAAGTGCGCCGCCAAAAGAGGACAGCGCTCAGCAACCGCGCTCTACTTAATAGACCGCGCCTCGCACGCAGAGTTCCCCCCACAAGCCGCGCCGCTAACGCGCGGGGCCCGTGCCCGCCCCGCGCGGCCATGGACGCAAGACCAGTCGCGCTGTCCATTCGCGCGCTGCTGAGAATCACCCCAACCTCCATACTGGTGGCGGGCCGGATCTCACGACATGATGTCTGAGCGCACATGAAGGCACCGGGTGCGGCACCGCCCGCCGCTTAGCGGCGGCCTCGCGCCCGCGGCGCGGGTGGTGCGGCGGCGCTTGGCGGCGCGCAAAGACAACAAAACCAGTACAGGAGTGCTGCACTGGTCTGTTGGGCGGCCCCTAGGCCGCGGCTTTGAGCGCTAGTGGGGGATTAACCCTTCTTGCGGAAGATCTGTGGCATCTCGCCGGTCTCGCCCCACTCGTCATCGTTGATCTGACCTGGGACGTGCACTTCCTTTTGATCCATGGCGTAAGGATTACCCGGCATACCACTCATTGGAGCCCCCATATTAGTAGGGCGCATCCCGCCTTGAGTTGGCGCCATGGCCGCTGGGCGTGGTTGCATATTAGGCTGCATGTTCGGAGCCATACCAGGCTGCATCGGCTGACGGCTTGGAGCTGGCTGCTGGTAGCTCTGAGCCGTTCTAAAGAAGCCCGGATCGTTCGACAGCTGCGGATTGTTGCGCCGATTGTTGACGGTCGAGCGCACTGCCGCAGCCGGATTCTCATTCTTCTGGGTATCGCCGCCGGAGATGCCCGTGATGAGAATGGTAATGACGATTTGATCCTCAGCAATCTGATCGTCAAAGACGACACCGTACTTGCAGTCGGCCTCTTCGTCGGCGTAATTCTGGATTTCCTTGTTAATCTGATACCACTTGGCGATTGGGAAGTTGCGATTAACGCGGGCGTTAACTAACAGACCAGTAGCGCTCTTGATGTCGACTTGATCGACTAATGGCGAGTGAATAGCGCGCTGGACGGCATCTTCTACGAAGTTGGCACCCTGGCCGACACCATTACCGATCATGGCATGGCCACGACCACGCATGATGGTCTCGACGTCCGAGAAGTCTAAGTTGATGTAGCCTGGCGCACTGATCGAGTCCGTAATACCCTTGACGGCATTGAGCAGAACGTCGTTTGCTTCATTGAAAGCGTTAACGATCGAGATATTAGCGCCCAGATTCTGCAACAACTTGTTGTTGTCGACGACAATTAAGGAGTCAACGTGCTTGGAGAGCTCAGTAATACCGGCTTCAGCATTGATGAGGTGACGCTTGCCTTCAAAGCTGAACGGCTTGGTCACAACCGCAATCGTTAGAGCACCAGTTTCCTTGGCGATTTCAGCAATGATCGGGGCTGCGCCAGTACCAGTACCGCCGCCCATACCTGCCGTAATGAAGACCAAGTCGGAACCTTGCAGGAGTTTCTTAACGTCGTCTTTACTCTCTTCAGCAGCCTTGCGTCCCTTATTAGGATCACAGCCAGCACCAAGACCATTGGTCAGCTTGACGCCAATCTGAACCTTAAGGGGAGCAGTGGAACGATTCAAGGCTTGTGAGTCGGTATTCACAGCGATAAATTCAACGCCACTTAAGCTTTGATTGATCATGTGCTGCAGCGAGTTACCACCGCCGCCGCCTACGCCTAGCACTCTAATCGTGCACGGTTTGGCGAAATGAATGCCAGACTCGCTGCTTGCAGCTGCATTTGACATATCGACAGAAAAATGCTGCTCGTCCATTGAAACTCCCAAAACGCAGGTACTGTGCATCTAACTTATCTGAAGATTGATGTATTATAACCTCAAAAGCCCAAAAATAGCACACCACTCCCTATTAGCAGGCGCGCTGCTCAAGCCCGATTGCACTAGGATTTTCTGGCCCTACGCCGCGAGGTTTAGTCCCCAATAAGCACCTTACATACCAATCTTGCAAGGGCGATCACATGCGCACAGCGTAAGCGTTGCGCTTGGTGCCCCACCAGCGTTTGCGCAGGCGCCAACGCCCCCGCCCGACGCCGCCTCAGACCCTCTCACCCCACCAATGAGCCTTCCAGTCCAGACCTTAAATCACACTTGTCGGACAAGCCTCAAGGCGCACTTGCGCCCCAATCACACTGTGCGCCATTGGTGCATTATGTTTGCTTTTGCCCCGCTGGGGTGCCGTCTGCCCCTGCGGCGGCGCCCCGGTCGCGCCGGTCAGTTGCGCACAGAGCAAGCGTTTGCGTCGGCACGGCTGCGCGGGCACGCTACCTCAGGCGCTTTGGTACCACAGGCGCGCAGACTTAGGTTAGGAGCTCAGACTGAGGTGACCTGCAAGCGCGCTCTGACCTGAGCGTGGCGCTACCGCGCCCGCTCCGTGCCCTGAAACTGGGCAAGAGCTGGGGGCTGCTGAGGGGCAGCGGGGCGCGCAGCGCTGCCCCAATTAAACCCCAATTAACAAGGTGGGCGCCGTGTGGCAGCGCCCCTTCGGGCGCGCCGGGGCGTGTGGCCTCGGCGCCGACGCTAAGGCGCGGTGGCGGCGGCACTAGAGCTCGCCTGAGAGCCAGTTCTTGCTCCAGTAGTAGATTTTGGCGAGGGTGCTGTTGCTGTGGCGGCGCTCGTTTTGAACGTTGTAGCGCCGGTGCTCTTCTTCCTTGAGCGCATTGCCAAAGCGCAGCAAGCCAATGGCGGTGGCACCGGTTGGACAGATGATGTTGGTGCTGAGCTCATCGGGAGTGATGTTCTCAGGCAAAATCTGGTTGAAGTTGCAGCTGACCGAGCGCGGCACCCCGGTCTTAACCTTAGGCTTGATGCCGTTTTCGTTGACCAGCTTGGTCGCCGCCAGCTGCGCCAGCCCCTTGGTGTTGGCCACACCGCCCGTGAAGACATAGCCTGCGCCTAAACTTGGGTGCACGCTCTGGCTTTGAATGAAGTTGTTAATGCGCCGATGCAGCTGCTGGAAGGTATCGATCATGCTCACCGCAATGGTGCGCGCCAGCTCCTCGTAGGAGACATAAAGCGAATCAGCATTGGGATAGAGCGGGTCCACCGGCACCTTGAGCACCGTATTGCGCACCTTGGCCGTGAGTAAGTCGGGGTGAGCAATGCCGTAATTGCGCTTTAAGTACTCGGCCGTGACTAAAGGGAGACCAAAGCGCGTGGCAATATCGCGGGTAATGCGCATGCCGCCGTAATCTAAGCCAAAGGTGTGGATAAGGCAGGACTTGTCATAAAGGGAGACGTTAATTGAGCCCCCACCCCAGTCGACGAGGCACACGCCAATTTCCTTGTCCTCTTCGCTTAATACGGCGTCGGCGGCGGCAATGCCATTGAAGATGACATGGTCGACGTTGATTTCACTTGAGATCCGGGCAATGGCGCTGCGCAGATTCTGCTCTTGATCCTCATCGCAGGCAATCATGTGGATATTGACGTCGAGGCGCTGCCCGGTCATGCCGATCGGGTTGGTGATTTCCTTGGTGTCGCCAATCTGATAGTTCTGAGGAATGATGTGGATAAAGCGCTGATACTCGCTAAAGCGGTTGGCGGCGGCATTTTCAATCGCGTGCGCGCGATCGTCCTCCGTCACAATATGAGAGGGGATGACGGTACCGCCCTGCAAATTGGCCGACTTGATGTAACGCCCCGCAATGCCCAAATAGCAATGGGTCATGTCGCGCCCGTTTTCCTTGTAGTCGGCGATGAGGAGCGAAATCTGCTCGGAGAGCTTGGTTAAGTCGGTAATGGCACCATTGTCCATGCCCAGCGACGGCTGCTCGGCATAGTAAGTCAGGGTCAAGACCCCACCCTCGCCCACCTCACCTGCAATCAGGCGGATCTTGGATGAACCGATATCCAACGCGACCAAGGCGTCTTGGTTTTCGTCCTCTTGCGATTTAGCACTTTTCTTCGAGAAAAAGGACATTATCAGCTCCTAATCCACAATGGCAATCATTACACCATGATACCCCATGGCGCCCCGGCAAGCGCAAGTGCTTGCCCTAACCGTCCGCGCCCCGTGCGCGTACCTTACGCGCCCCAGAGCGCGCCACCTTAACCGCACCACTTTCACCGCACTACCAGGGACGCCGCGCCGTTACCTGAGCGGCGCTGCCGCGCCCGTGGTCGTGGTCCGGTTAGCACCCTTGGCGCCACCTGATAGCTCCTACTGTCCTACTGACGGCTGCCCGCTACTGAGGGCTCACCACGACTGACAGCTGCCCCCTAGTGACTGAGGTTATGGCGCGGGCGCGGCGTCCGCGCTTGCGGTGTCCGCGCTCGCGTCAGCGGCGCTCTCAGCCGCGGCGTCAGCGGCGCTGGGCGCTTCCGGCTGGGGCGAGCGCACCGTGCCGGTGACGCCATCGTAGTTGGCTTGGCGCTCGCCGACGGCAAAGCCGTTGTCGTAGCGCAGGTCAACGTACGAGATTTCCGCCAAGGTCAGACGCGTTTGTGGGAACGCCAGTAAAAAGCGCTTGAGCCTAATTAACGGCAGGTTGGGACTAGTCTCGCGCCCTAAAATTAACCACACGTCGCCCTCGAGGCGAATGCGATAGCCGCGCACCGCATCAAGGTGCACTTCCTTGATTTGGTACGGCGTCGCTTGGCACATATTGATAAATTGCGCCGCGTGATGGTACAGGTCACCGGCCAAACTATCGTGGGGCGCGCTGAGCAGCACGAGCGGCAAATCAAGCTGCTTGACGTCCGGATAGAACACGCTGTCGGTCTCTTGGTCATAGAGGCCGGAGCTGCGCCAGCGCGCGGCGGCACTGTGCTCAACTACCTCAACCACAATGGTGTCCGGAAAGCGCTTGCTCACCGCCACCTGCGCCATCCATGGCATCTGCACCAGGGCATTGTGTAGGCGCGCTAAATCAAGCGAGGTCAGGTTCTTGCCCCCGACGAGCTTGCCCACCGTGGTGGCAATTTCCTCTTGCGTGATGTACTTGAGCTGACCTTTAACCTCAACGCGCGCCACCGGAAAGGTCGCCTCGTTTTGGGTGAAGTCCACCGCAAACTTAAAGCCCAGGTAACTTAGCCCTAAGCAGAGCACAAACACCAGCAACCCGAGCAGAAAACTGCCCCGGCTGCGGCGGCGCTTGGTGCGCGATTGCATTGCTCCCACTTATGTTGTTACCTCGTCTTCAGCGGCGCGGGCGCCTTACCGTTAGGGGCGTCTCTTTACTGGTCTGGGCGCGCTTTCCTAGTCTGGCGCGCTTTCTTGGTCTGAGCGGCGCTTGTAGGCTCTGCCTTAGGGCCCTACCTTAGTGCTCTAAGTTCGGCTGCGGTTCTTGCTCGACCTTGGGCCAGCGCGCGCTTAGTAAGCCGGCGACTTGGACGACATTGCCCGCCCCTTGGGTTAACACAATGTCGCCCTCGGTGCAGATGCGATCTAACAGCTCGGGCACCTCGGCCACGGTCTCGACAAAGTGCGGCTCAAGCTTGCCTTGGCTGCGAATCGAGTGGCACAGATGACGCCCGTCCACGCCCACAATCTTGTCCTCACCGGCCGGATAAATCTCGACGATGATGAGCACGTCCACCAATTGCAGTACTTTAACAAAGTCTTCGTACAAATCGCGGGTACGGCTATAGCGGTGCGGCTGGAACACCATGACGAGGCGCCGCTTAGGCCAGCCCTCGCGCACAGCCTTAATTGTGGCCTGCACCTCCGAAGGGTGGTGCCCGTAGTCATCGACCAGGCTGATGACGCCCTTGGGGGCCATAAAGCGGCCATAGCGCTGGAATCTGCGCCCTACGCCCGCAAAGTGCTCTAAGGCGCGCAAAATCGCGCTTTCCTCAATGCCCTCTTCTAAGGCGACCGCAATGGCGGCGGTGGCGTTTTTAGCCATGTGCAAGCCCGGCAAGGCCAACTTAACGTTTAAATCACTCTGGCCCTTGCGCTTGACCGTAAAGACGCAGCCCGCGCGCTGCTGGATGTAATTGCACACCTGCAAATCAGCCTTATCACTGACGCCATAGGTGATGACTGCCCGGCCAATGCGCGGAATGATGCGCTCAATCGTCGGATCGTCAATGCACACGACCGCGACGCCATAGAAGGGCAGATTGTGCAGGAATTGGACAAAGGTGTTGGTAAGCTTATTGAAGTCACCGTCATAGGTTTCTAAGTGGTCGGCCTCAATATTGGTGACCACGGTCAGCATCGGCTGCAAATGCAGGAACGAGGCATCGGACTCATCGGCCTCCGCAATTAAAAAGCGGCTCGAGCCTAAGCGCGCATTGGTGCCGGCGCTATTGAGCAGACCGCCGATGACAAAGGTTGGATCTAAGGCCGCCTCGGCAAAAATCGAGGCAATGAGCGAGGTGGTCGTGGTCTTGCCGTGGGTACCAGAGACCGCAATCCCATAGCGGTAGCGCATCAGCTCGCCTAACATCTCGGCGCGGCGCACCACAGGAATGCGCGCGGCGATCGCCGCTTCGACCTCAGGGTTGCCCTTATGAATGGCCGAGGACACAACGACGACGCTCGCGCCTGCGACATTCTCGGCGCGATGGCCGATAAAGATCTGAATCCCTAAGCTCTCAAGACGCTGGGTTACCTTACTTGCCGCAAGATCAGAGCCTGAGATGGCATAGCCCTCATTGAGCAAGACCTCGGCAATACCGGACATACCCGAACCGCCAATGCCCACAAAGTGGATGCGACGCACCTTGTGCATATGGGGCACGGCATCAAAACTAGGTAACTTTTCCATAACCCAACATTCTCGCAAGAGACCAGAAAAGAGCAGCCGCTCAGACGGACCCGCCTTATGCCCCGCGGCGGCGCCCGCGTCTTAGGCGGCGGATCCGCTACGCACGCAGCGGATAAAAGCACGATCTTAGTGAAAAAGACCGGGCTTGACAAATTCAAGCGCAAAGAGCTGCGCTGCGCCCGGCCGGGCGCAGCG
>DXIF01000190.1 GCA_019113025.1 Candidatus Anaerobiospirillum stercoravium
CCTAAGGCCCTGCCCTGAAGCGCGCGCAACCGCAGGCCCCGCCCCTTGAGGCGCGGGCGGCCTAAAGCCGCGCCCTGGGTGGCGCGCCGCCCTTGCTATAATGGCCGCCAGTGTTATTGTTGGGAGAACATGCGATGTTTGAGCTGACCGACGCGATGTATAACGCGGTTTTGACCTTAGACGATGACTACCGCCAATTCTTTTGCCTGCAAAAGTGCCAAGAGCAAGGCGCGCTCTACCTGTTAAAGGAGCCCGGCGCCGAGGGCATGCCGCTCATGTTTAATGATGAGCCCCAAGAGGGCGATGACGAGACCACGAGCCACACCTTCTTGCCAATCTGGTGTCACCCCAAGTTTGTCACCTACTACCAAGAGCACGCCGACCATCAGGACGAGCTCAAGGATTATGAGCTCTTAGAGCTCAAGCTGGAGCTGTTCCGTGACAAGTGGGGGCCATCCTTAGCGCACAACCAAATTGCCCTTGCGATCATGCCGCTTGATGGCGACAAGAGCTTCACCCTATGCCGCGCCACCATCTTTGAGGCAGACAACGCCGCCGAAGTCGCCGCAGCTGAGGCCAAGCGCAGCGACCAGCTCACCGAGCAAGACAAGGAAGAGCTCAAGAAGTAAGACCCACCCCACCTCCTAAGCCCAGCCCCAGCGGGGCAGGTACCTAAAGCTCGTCGGCACCTACATCTTATCGGTGCCTACATCTTATCGGTATAGGTCAAATGGCGCGTCTCGCGGTAGTAGAGCTGCCACGAGTTGACCACGTTTTGCCACAGCATGTAGCAGCCCGGGGCGATGGAGGCGGCAGGCGAAAGGTAGGTATAGGTGACCCAGATACCGAAGACCATGTTCTTTTGGCCTAGGCCCTGACCGGCGCTAATGCGCTGGCCCTCCAAGTGGCCGATGAATTTGCCCAGGCCAAATTGCAGCGCGGTGGCAATCAAGCCCACCACCGCGAGGTTAATCAAGGTCATGCGGTCTTGGTGCGAGTTCATGATGTTGGAGCATACCGTGGCCGAGACCGTAATCAAGGTAAAGGCCCAGATATAAAAGGACGCGCCACTTAATTTGCTCACCACGAAGCGATGAACCGGCTTTATCAGCCAGCGGATGAGCTGGGCCAAAATCAGGGGCAGCACAATCATCGGGAAGACGCGCTGCATGATGAGCAAGAACTCCGACCAAAAGCCCGCGTGCACCGAGGTCGAAATAAGCGGGAAGATAAGCGGAATGGCGATAGCAGCGCCCATGCTGCTAAGCAGCGTGTAAGTGGTCAGCGAGCTCTCATCGCCCCCTAACTTGCCGGTAATGACTGACGCCGCGGCCGCGGTCGGCGTGATCACGCACGCCATAAAGCCCTCAAGCTCAATGCTCATAGAGCCCAGCGCCTCCGGGAAAAAGCGCAGCAAGAGCACCAGCACCAGCGGCAGTGAAAACTGAAGCGCGACCAGGATAAAGTGCCAACGGCGCGGGCGCATCTTGCTCAGCTCAATCTTGCTAAAGGCCAAGAAGAGCATGGTGAAGATGAGCCATGGCACTAAAGCATCCACCGCATGCTTGATGGGGTACTTAATCGGGGCCAAGAAGGTCACGTAGTGAAAGAGAAAGTACGAGCACACGCCCACCGAGATGGCAATGGCCAAGATGTTGAGGCGAACCAAGCGCAGTAAACGCTGCAGGCGCCGATACGATGCCCGCTGCGCCGCCTGCTCCTCAAGCTTATGTCCCAGCTCCGCCTTGCTCTGAGGCTGGGGCGGCAGCTTCCGCTGAGGCGCCAAATTCCGCTGTAACTTGCTCATAACATCCCTTCCTCTACCTAAAAGTGAGAATAGGCCCAAATCATAGCACCGGCGCCCGCCCCGGTACGTCGGCGATAGCGCGCTGCACCGTGTCCGGCCGTTGAGCGTACCTTGCGCCCAAACAAAAGGCGGCCTCCGGCCGCCCTAAAATTAAAGCAAGTACTCGCACTTAGTCGACGCAGACAAAAAGCGGCTCTAAGTGGAAGGTGGTGATGAGGGAGCGCACATTGTGCGAAGCATGATGCAAGGTCAGCTTCTTTTCTTGGGTGTGCTTAGCCCATTGCACCAAGAAGGCAATGCCTGCGGAGTCGACCACTTGGTTTGGAGCCAAATCGACCTCGTTGTGCGCAAAAATGCGCTCCCGTTGCGGCCACAAGGCCGCAACCTCAACGTGAGTTAAGCGCGTTAAATCAAGCTTGCCCATGATGCTCCCTCCTTACAACCCTCAGCCTGAGCTGGCGCTAGCCTGAGCTGCCGCTCTTAGCCTTAGCTGCCGCTCTTAGCCTTCCTTTTTCTCTACTAATGGGGCGGTGCTGCCCGACTTGTTGTGCTGGTCGATTAAGTCGATCACCGCCTTGATGCCGCGCTCGCGGATTAATGGGGAGAGCTCATTTTCCTTGGAGGTCAACAAGCTGATGCCCTCAGCGACCATATCAAAGGCACGCCACTCGCCGGTCTTGGAGTTTTTACGCAGCTTGAAGATGAGCTCTAAGTCCGCCTTACCTGGCTCGCGAATTAAGAACTTGACGTTAACTTGGGTCGCGTCAGCCGATACTGACTTGTAGTCCGGCAACACCAGCTCTTGGTTGTTGTACAAGGCTAAAGCATCGGCAAAGGAGGCCACGATGTACTCAGCAAAGACATCGCAGAAGGTGTTGCGGTCGTCAGCGCTGATGCTCTTTAAGTTGGTGCCCATGACCTTAAAGCCTGCGTAGCGGGTATCGACATAAGGCATGAGATCGGTGCGCACTAAGTCCTTACGGAAGGCGGCATCGCTCATCTTGTCCTTATTGGTCTTGATCTTGTCAAAGGTGGTTGCGGCGACCTCGGTCACCATCTTGTAGGGATCGGTCATATCAACCGTGGCGGCACTGGCCCCATTTAAGCCCAAAGTCGCGGCGCCAAATAAGGCTAAGGCAGCCCAAAACTTCTTCATACAATCTCCTTGGCCACAAAGGCACACAGAACCAAAACTGAGGTTAACCCCTTACTCTACGCTGCTACTCTTCACCCTTACTCATCGGCCTTACTCTTCAGCCTTGGCCGAATCGCCCACCGAGCTTGAGTACAAGAACTTGGAGATTAAGTCCTCAAGGACAATGGCCGAGCCCGTGTCGGCGATATAGTCGCCATCCTTTAAGTAGGTCGAGCCCATCTCTTCGTCGTAAAAGCCTGGGGTGATCGAAATGTACTGCTCACCGATGATACCGGCGGTCAGAATCGAGGCCTTGGACTCGCTCGACAGCTCGTTGTAGCGGCTTTCAATGGCAAGGGACACCACCGGCACCATCTCAACTGGGTCTAAGCTGATATTCTCAACCCGGCCAATGGCGACACCGCCAATGCGCACCGGCGCACGCAGCTTAAGCGAGCCGATGTTGTCAAACTTGGCGTGCACGGTATAGGTGTCCGAGGACGAATCTAACACTAAACCTGCTACCTTCAAGGACATGATCACAGCGGCCACAATGCCCAGCACCATGAAGATGCCTACTCCAAACTCAATCTTGCTGAATTTCATAACAAAAAGTACATCCGACATGGGGCCTAGAACATCAAGGCCGTTAACACGAAATCAAGACCTAAAATCGCCAAGGACGATTGCACCACGGTCGCGGTCGTGGCATTGGAAATGCCCTCGGAGGTTGGCTTGCAGTCATAGCCATTAAAGAGCGCAATCCAGACGCAGGCAATCGAGAAAATGATGGCCTTAATCAGCATACAACCGATATCGTCGACCAAATCGACCGAGCTTTGCATGCCCGACCAGTAAATTCCGTCATCAAGCCCGAGCCAATCTACACCCACGAGCTTACCGCCATAGATGCCCACCAAGCAAAACATGATCGACAACAGCGGCATCGAGATGACGCCCGCCCAAAAGCGCGGCGAAATGATGCGCCGCAGCGGATCGACCGCCATCATCTCCATCGAGGACAATTGCTCCGAGGCCTTGAGCTGACCGATTTCCGCGGTCAGGGCCGAGCCCGCGCGACCGGCAAAAAGCAGCGCGGTAACCACCGGGCCCAACTCGCGAATGATGGCTAGGGCGACTAAGGGACCTAACGAGCCCGTGGCCATGAAGTCCTTTAAGATGTTGAAGCCTTGCAGACCCAGCACCATGCCGATAAAGAGGCCCGAGACGATGATAATGATGACCGACTGCACGCCCACAAAGTAGATCTGCTTGATCAGCAAGGGGAAGTGCTTACTGAAGTTGGGCTTACCGACCAAGGCGTGATAGAGCATGATGGTCGAGCGTCCCAAGGCGGTCACCTTGTGAATCACATAGCGCCCCAGCTCACCTACAAAATTGAACATTCAGGCCGCCCCTCCTACAAATCGTCCAAGTAATCACGCTCAGCCTTGAGCTTAAAGGCGTACGGGCCATCGTAATCACCATTGATAAACTGCATGATCCGCGGGTCGCTACTTAAGCGAATCTCCTCGGCGCTGCCTGAGCCCAAGACCTTACCATCGGCCACAATCACCACGTGATGGGCAATGGAGAGCACCTCTTGCACATCGTGGGTCACGATAATGGAGGTAAGTCCCAGCGAGGCATTGAGCTCACCGATGAGCTTAACTAACACCGCCATGGTAATGGGATCTTGGCCGACAAAGGGCTCATCGTACATGATGAGCTCAGGGTCCAGCGCAATGGAGCGCGCGAGCGCCGCGCGGCGCGCCATACCGCCTGAAAGCTCATTAGGCGACAAGCGCGCGGCTCCGCGCAGGCCCACCGCCTCAAGCTTCATCATGACCAAGTCATGAATCAAGATCTCGGGGAGCTTGGTGTGCTCCCGAATCGGGAAGGCCACATTCTCAAAGACATCGAGATCGGTAAAGAGGGCGCCGCTTTGGAACAGCATGCTCATGCGCTTGCGCAGCTCATAGAGCTGAGCGCGCTTTAACTTATGCACGTCGATGCCATCAAACAGCACCTGACCTGACTCTGGGGCCAGTTGGCCGCCAATTAAGCGCAGCATAGTGGTCTTGCCGGTGCCCGACGGGCCCAAAATCGCGGTAATCTTGCCGCGCGGAATCTGCAAGGTCAGGCCATCGTAAATCTTGCGCTGCCCATAGCCGAACACGACATCCTTAATCTCAACCAAGACCTCAGGATCGACCGCCTTAACTTGGGCCGAGCCAAACTGCGCGGCATTAACCGGCGCGCCCACCACCGGCGCTACCGCGCTCGCAGCAGCCGTGTTCACAGCCGCGCTCGTCGCATCAGCGCTCGCCGCAGCCGCGCTCATCGCATCAGAGCTCGTCGCAGCCGCGTTCACAGCATCTGTACTCGCCGCATCCGGGGCCGCCGGGACTTGAGTTGCAGTGTCCTTAGCTTCCATCCAAACCTCTTAAAACAACCACCAGCGGGGGCCGCATCGGCCTTACTTTTTGAGCTTAACGCACCTAACTTAGACCAAACTTGAGCTCGATAGTTCGAGCACAAGCCAGGCCCCGCCGCGCCCAACTCAGATCAAGCCAGCTTAAGCCCGAAGCGCCCGCTCGCCCTGAGAAATTGTCGCACTGGCGTGCGGGCCACTCAAGTCACAAGCGTCGCGGCTGCACAACAGCGCCCAGATGAGCACAACCAAGCTGGGCCTCCGTGCGTGCCTCGTGCCTGCGCACAATCAGGGTGCGTCTGGCACCGCCCGTTACAGCTATAATGAGCCTCAACCTAATTTGCTATCTTGGATTTGCCCCATGTTTAACGAAACCTGTATTCAAGCCGGTCAACGCGTCTTGCGTGAGGAAGCGGAAGCAATCTTAGCGCTGGTACCAAGCATTGATGACAAGTTTGCCCGAGCCTGCGACCTCTTGCTCCACTGCCAAGGTAAGGTCATCTTAACGGGCGTGGGCAAATCAGGCCATATCGCCACCAAGATCGCCTCGACCCTTGCGTCCACCGGCACCCAATCGTTCTTTGTGCAAGCAGGTGAAGCCGCCCATGGCGATCTGGGCATGATTGGTCAAAACGATGTGGTCATCGCCATCTCCAACTCCGGCGAAGGCTCGGAGCTCAAGCTCATGATTCCGCTCCTGCGGCGCCGCGGTATCCCGCTTATCGCGATCACGGGCAAGCTCGACTCGTCCTTAGCTAAATCCGCCGACGTCACCCTTTCGGCCCACGTCGAAAAGGAGGCCTGTCCCTTAAACCTCGCTCCGACCTCAAGCTCGACTGCGGAGCTGGCCATTGGGGATGCGCTGGCTATTGCCTTGTTAGAAGCCCGCGGCTTTACCGAGCGCGACTTTGCGCTCTCGCACCCCGGCGGCGCTTTAGGACGCAAGCTCTTAGTGCGCTGTGGCGACCTGATGCATACCGGCGCCGATATCCCGATGTGCGCCAGTACGGTCACGATTAAAGAGGCCTTGCTCGAAATGACCGCCAAGACCTTGGGCATCGTCGCCGTCGTTAATCCCGAAGATCAAACCTTGGTGGGCGTCTACACCGACGGTGACTTACGGCGCACGCTCGAGCATGAGTTCTCGGTCAAGGACCAATTAAGTGAGGTCATGACCTACGGCGGCATCACGGTCAAAGCGCAGACCTTGGCCGCCGACGCTCTAAGCCTGATGCAGCAAAAGAAGATTAGCGCGGTGATCGTGGTCGATGACGCCCACAAAGTCATCGGCGCCTTCAATATGCACGACCTGCTGCGCGCCGGCCTGATCTAACCCCCTATTTGGGTTAAACTCAGGCCACGACATCCCCGCTTAGGCCGCACAAGGCCCCCATTCAGGCCCAACCGGCCCCAACCTAGGGCAACCAACCTAAACCTTGGGGCAACCGGCCCCGCGGGGTTCGGGGCGCCGCGCGCCCCTTGAGACAAGGATTAGACCAGGAGCGACCCTTATGGCCGAGACTTTTCACACCTTCTATCAAGACCTGCCCCTGAGTACGGTCGAAAAGCTCAAGAAGATCAAGATGGTGGTGCTCGATGTTGATGGCACCATCAGTGATGGTGGCATCTACCTCGACCGCGGCGACAATGAGCTCAAGAAGTTTAACTGCAAGGACGGCATGGGCATATCGCTCTTGCTCAAAGCCGGGATTGAAGTGGCCCTCCTCACCGGCCGCATCTCGCCCCTCACCGAGCGGCGCGCCCAGGAGCTGCGCATTCCGCACGTCATCCAAGGCCAAATGGAAAAGGAATCGGCTCTATTAGACCTGATCGCCCGCTGTGGCCTGAGCGAGGAGCAATTAGCAGTCTTAGGCGATGACATCAACGACCTGCCGCTTTATCAGCACGCCGCCGTCTCCGCCTGCCCGCGCGATGGCTATCACTACATGAAGACCATCGCCACCATTGTCCTTACCAGCGACGGCGGTAAAGGCGCCACGCGTGAGCTCTCCGACCTCATCTTGATGGCCCAGGGACTTACCACTCCAGAGGGCAACCCGACCTTCCTCAAGGAACGTGCGCTCAAGCTCAACGCCATCGGCCAATAGCCAAGCAAGCTGGCCCCAGCCGCGCGCCCCTAAGCGCGAGCGCGCGCCCGAGCCGTGCGAGCGCCCAAGAGCGCCCCAGCCCGCGCCAAGCGGGCGCACCAAGCCTGCCCCGCATCGCAAGAGCGGGGTTTGTTGTTAGGGAGTTTCAGGAGATTGAGCAAAAAGCGCAAGAATATGCGGTTTTAGGCGGGTAATAGTCTTAAAATGTGCGCTCAATAGGCAAATTTTAGGCCAAATTTGAGAAAGGGCCCTAAGTGCGCTAGAATAAGCTTAAGGTGGTCAGTTTGAATGAGCCCGAGCTTGCTAGGGATATAGACATAAACTGAGTGGTGCCAGCAAATAGCACGACCAAACAGGTGCTAATGAAGACTAGTGCCGCCTACCTCACGCCCTTTTAGGAGAGATCAGGAGCGATGCCATGAGCGTAACCGTCAGATCTATCATTATCGCGGCGTTGCTTTCAATCGCGGCTGCTCTCTTGTATCGCTATTCGGCTAACACGGGCAAATTGAGCGCCGACGAAATCAACGAGCGCTTCCCCAGCTTTACCGCGACCAACTTCACCGCTGAACTCTACAACGAAAAAGGGCTGTTAAACTACAGCATCTTTGCGCGCGACGTCAGTTTCTACGAAAGCCGCGACCTTATTACCGCTGATTATCTCGCTGGCTTCTACTACGACCACGAAGATCTGGTCAACCAACCCGGGCGCGGCTGGCAAATCATTGCAGACCAAGGCGAAGTCGTCTTTGACCGCTACGCCAAACTTACAGGCAATGTCCACGTCCAGCCCAATTTCCCCACCAGCCCGATTGAAGAGATCATCACCCCTTACGTCCATTTTGACTTGACTGCCAACATCATAAGTTCCCCTGAGACCATTACGATCCGCGGTCGCAACTTTGAGAACCAAGGCGCCAATTACGAAATTGATTTAAATCAGAACACCTTCGTTATTAAGGATCACCCTCATGTCGTCTATCACCCAGAAACTTAAGCCCCAGGGCTTAAGTGCCCTGATGACCTTAGGTTTAGCGCTGCTGGGCTTAAGCTTAGCGGCTCGTCCCGC
>DXIF01000191.1 GCA_019113025.1 Candidatus Anaerobiospirillum stercoravium
CTCTGGCCGCGCCAGTGCCAGTCCCAGCGGTCGCACCAGCAGCAGCGCCAGTGCCTGAGCCGCACGCCCCCCGCACGCGGTGCGCGGCGCACGGGGCGCCGCGCACCGTAGCCCCCAAGACGCACCAGGTAGCGCGCCTCCAGCAGCGCCTGCAGCAACGCGCCCGATCCTTACTGCACAGCGCTGAGCTCAGCGCGCTTAATCCGGCCCAGTCGCGGCCGCGCTTAGCACGCAATGCCCTGCTCTCAGTGTGCGCCCCCGTAACCCTAGCGTCCGCCGCGGCCCAGTCCCCGGCGCGCCCACCGCGCCTGCGCTTGCACCTAGGAGCGCAACTTACCCCTATGTCCCAGCTGCCAACTGCGCGTCCGGAACCGACCCCGCAGCGCGCACGCCCCGCGGGCACCGTGGCCAGCACTGATGCCAGCTCGGGAGGTGCCCTATGAGAAAACTGAGTCTTGAGTCCTTAGCCCAGCGTCCCATGCGCTCGCTGTCCAGCCCGCGCAAGCTGGGGCCACTGCCGCGCGCTGCCACTGAGCTCACCCCGCTAGTAACAACGCCGGAGCTAGGGCCGAAGCTAGGGCCAAAGCTGGTGCCGTCGCACGCTACGGAAGCTGCGGCACTCATCCCCACCGCCCCCACAGCACAGAGCGTCTCGCCCCAAGCGGGGCCTAGCCGCGCCACGGGCGCTCGCCCCAGCTTAGCGCCGCTTCCGCCGCTGTTTACCTTACTACAGCTGCAACAAGCGCACGACGGCCTGCACCAATTAGCGCTGCCCCTGCTGCGCTACTTAGATCCTGAGGACAAGTACAACATTGTCGATAGTTTGAGCGGCGAGCCCGAGCACCACTATCAGCACTTGGTGTTCCAAGCTCTTGCCACCAGTACGAGCCTTGACCAATATCATCTCCAAGTGAATCAGTATTGGTACCACCAAAATCGTTGCCCGCACCTGACCTGGCACCAGCGCCACGCCAAGAAACATTTGCTTCTGCCGCGTTGGGCGCGCGTACCCCGTAACTGCCAAAATCAGGATCCCAACCTCGACTTTAGCTCAACCCCCAAACGGCTGGGGCATAATCCGATGCAGGCCTTTCCTCAGGGCCCCCAAGCTGAGCGGCTCAAGCGCCCAGCGCGCTATCCGACCACGCCGTTGACCACCCCACTGGGACCGGCGCTGCTTGAGCCTGATACCAACCTCTTACTGGAGGTCTTGGGGCTGTTGAGCCAGCACACTGGCTATTGTGCGATTCCCATTTGTGCCAACGCCGACGAAGGGGCTCCCTATTACCGGTGCCTCACCTTAGCCGAACAAGCCTTTAGCTCAGCTTTTGCCCTGTTCTACTTAAGTGAGGACTGCACCAACCTCAACTTAAGTCAGAGCCAGCGCTATCGTCAGCTCTATTTAGAGGCGCTCAATCTCGAGCCCAGCACCATCAGTGCCGCGCTGCGCGAGCGCAGTGCCGAGCGCATCTTTATCACGCTGCAACAGCAGGCCCAAGCGCCAAACGAGGGCCTACACCCCGTGCCGCCCCACGCCGACCTCAGCGCCGACCTCCCCTTATATCTTAAACAGCTCGAGCAAGATGGGGTAAGCGCCATCTCGCAGCGCGAACAAGCTGCGGCCCTGCGGCGCCAAGAACGCACCCGCGGCACCCGGCACGCCAACGCGCTCAGCGCGTACAACTACGCGGTGTACGAGTGCGCTGAGTACGACCGCGCTGCGTACGAGTACGGCGCAAACGCGCGGGCGACGGCGCACCGGCCGTACTGCGGCGCCGCGCAGGAGCTCATTACCCACTTCCCGCAATGGACCTACTGGTTACAGCAATTGCGGCACCACCAATATCGGCTCTGGGAGCTGGAGCCGTCCTTGGACTTAAGCCTGATGGTGGGCGCGCTGCAGCGGCCATGGCGTGGCCACGAGCAAATTAAAGCCCAGACCCACCTCCATCAGGCGATGCCCGGGGCCGAGGATGAGCGCCTGATGCAGGCCTATACCCAAACGGCCGCGCGGCATCAAGACGAGCTTATCTGCGACTATTTGAGCACGGGCTTATCGCGCCTGTGTTGCGCGCCCAGCCGCGCTATCTTGGCCGACCTGAAGCGCTATCAGATGCCAGTTGAGATTGTCGTTGATGGCACCCAACTCGTGCGCGCCTATCAAGCGGGCATGCTGCGCCAAATCTTGCAGCGCTTTCAGCCCTATCCCGAGCCCCTCATTGTGACTTGGAACGGCTGCTTTCCCGATAGCACCCAGCTGCCGGACTACACCCCCAAGCTGCGCTCAGCGCTCAAAGTAATGGAGTCCTTACGCCACCATCCGGCCAACCTCAATCACTGCTTGGAGCACTTGGCGCTCACCGGCAGCGCGGCGGCCGACACCTATTTAGCCCGGGTCGGGCCCCACCGCCCAATCGGCGGCACCTACTGTGGGCAAGCGGTCAAGCTCTATGCCCTACCGCAGCGCACCCACGCCCACTCCAACTCACCTACTGACGCCGCCCCAAGCGGCCTGAACCCGCAGTACTTAGCCCACTTAGTTAATGCCGAGGAGCGCCTGCGCACCGCGGATTATTGGCATGGGCCCGCGCTGCGCGGCGATCTGAATTTAGCGCAGCTGACCGTGCCGCAATGTTACCCTAAGCTCTTTAGCCACCAAGGTAAGGCTTGGCTCAACTCCATCTTTGACATCCTCCTCAAGCTGAGGCGCCCCCACACCTTTAAAGAGCGCAACCTCAGCTATGACGGCTCGGAGCAGACGCGCCGCGCCCTGACCTGTCAGCTCGCGAGGGACTACTGCTTAGAGCAAAGTCTAACTTATTGCGCGGGCGATGCGCTCCGGGTCGCGCAGCTGGCCGCCGCGCCGCGCTGTTTGTGGCGCGAGTACTTAAGCGAGGCGGCGCGCACGCGCCCCATCACCCTGCCTTTAGAGCTGATCACCCCAGCGCGCCATCCCAAGCAAGTGCTCACTGCCGCGCAAGTAGAGCTCAAGCTGATGATTCAAGTGGGACTTAACCGCACGCAGTGCCATTACTATCTGGGCAGCTCCCAGCTGCACTACGATCTGATGGCACAGCAGCTCAAGCAGGAACAAAAGCCGACGCCCCGCGCCGCCCGCAGTGCAGAGCAAAGCATCACCCGCAACACCGCCAACAGCAACGCCCGCCGCGCCACCCGTCGCAGCGTCCGAGGCGCCGCCAACTGCACCACCAGCCGCGCTGACCGCAACGCGGCTCAAAGCGCGGCCTCAAACGCCGACCGCGCCCCATTTGCCCCGCTGCCGCACCTTAAGGGGAGCAGCATCCTTTGCCCCAATATGGCGCTCATTACGCAGCTCAATCGCCCGGAGCTTACGCAGGCGCTCACGGCCTTAGTCGAGCACTATTACCAAGAGCTGGAGACCCAAGGCCTGCTGTACCGCGAACAGGTGCGCTTGCCCTTAGTGCCGGCGTCCTTGGGCCTGAAAAAGATTCCGCCCGAGGCCCTGCGCTTAGTGCTCACCGCCCTCTCGGCGCGCCCCGACCTGCACTTTTGCTATGCGCGCCTAGGCCATCCCTTTGTGATTGATCCGCGGGTGCGCCTCAATCAAAGCTGCGCCCGCTCCCACCTCGTGCGCCCGAGCTTGCGCACCTTAACCAAGTCCTATGGCGCCCGGCCCCCTCAAGCCCAAGGTAAATGGGCCACGCTGTCGTGGGAAAGCTGGGGGCAAGCGTCAGATTCCAAGCGCTCCGCGCCCACCGCCTTAGGCTTTCGCACCTTAGAGCAGCTCAACGAGTACGTACTGGCGTGCTATGAGCAAGAGACCAACTTCTGCGACCTCACCTTGTACTTTAGCAAGCCGCGCACGCATGAGCAGTGTTTACGCCAGCTGAACCCGCACTTGACGCACTATGCCCACCAGCACCACCCGCGCCGCACCCCCAGCACTGGCTCCAGCACCGCCCCTAAAGCGCCTCAATCCCGGCGCCGCTCCCGCAAGTCCGCGCTCGCGCCCCAGGCCTGCGACCTACAACTTCCCAGCTGGAGCAGCACGCAACTGACGCGCGTAACTGACGTGGCGCACTTAGAGCAGCCCCTGACCTTTGCCCAAAGCTATGTGCTCCAGCACCTGCTCCATGGCAATGCCCTCAGCACCACCAAGACCAAGTCGCAGGGCCCGGCTCAAGCGCAGGCTCAAGCTCAAGCTCAGGCTCAAGGCCCAGCCCCCGTATCCAGCGCGCCGCCTCACGCCCCAACCACCGCACAGGCCAGCGCACAGGCCACCGCACCAACCACAACCACCAACCCGGAGCGCCCCGCGGCCGCGCCAGGCCGCGCGTCTGCCACCCCGGCTGGTAGTGCCAGCGCCGAGCCTGAGATGCAGTTCATCACCCCACCGCCGCCGTTAAGTAACAAAGCCGTCTACCCCGGCCAAATCAATTTCTTTTTGGCCGCGGGAGTCTATCAGAGCCTCAGGCAATTAAATCACTTAAGCACCCAGACGCCCTTGACCGGCGCCCGCACCCGAGCGTGCGCCCAGCCGAGCCCGGTCCTAAGCAAAGTGCGCACGCGCTCTAAGCATAAGGACCGGACCTTACGCGAATCTGCCTTGTTTGACCTGCAGCAAGACCTACAGCAAGACCAAGCAAGGAAGCGCCCTGCTCCCACCGCGCTGAGCCAACCGCCCAGCTACTTTCCGACCTTTGCGCAATTTCTGTACGCCCTCGAGGCCTTAGAGTGTCAGCAAGCGCTCATGGTCCAGTGCCTGTGCGAGCACTGCTCCTTGGTCTTCAACCCTCAGCTCAGCCTGCAAGATGCTCCCGCGCAGCGCCAGCTGGAGCAAAAGTGCCCCAGCTGCCACGCCAACCTCTTGCTCTAACTCCCGCGGCCGCCCCACCAAGGCGCCCCATAAGGTGCCCCACGAAGCAGCCCGCCCGCGCGGCCGCTGCTGCACTGCGCGCGCCGCCGGGCGGCGCTGCCAGCGGGGGCGGCGGCGCCGTCAGCCGTGCAGCACGCGCAAAAAGGTCTACAATGGGCCAACCTTTGGACCATGCTGCCGCAGACGGTCGTGCTGCTGCGGGGGCGGCGTCAGCTCATAGAAGGATATGACATGCCCAGCTCTGCTCTGATTCCCATTGAAATTGTTAATTTAGCCGCGGTCGATGACTCGTTTGGCCAAGTACGCTTAGTCAAAGGCACGGCCGCACCGTGCTACTTAGAGGGTACCGCCGCGGTGCCTAATCGTGAGGGCGGCTTTGATGTCTTAGTGGACAGCACCGATAGCCGCGCGCTGCAAAAGGCCGGACGCACCATTGGCAGCTTAGGCTTAACCAAGGTCGCGGTCACCTTGGCCGACGACTTAGGCTTAGAGCTCACTGACCTTAGTGCCACCCAGCTCATCATTGGTCTGTACAGCGAACCTGCGGCGCGGGTGGGCATCACTGTGGCCTTAGAGCTCAAGGATGCCGTCTTGCAGGCGGTGCGCCGCGACGTCACCTTTATTACCCTCGGGCGCATCTTTGCCAATAGCTCGAACAATCAGTACCACACCATTGACCTAGTGCAGACCTACTACCAAAAGCTGCAAGAGGCCTTCTTCCAATTTGGCAAGGAGTATGGTGGTGCCGAAGGCAAGCTGAGCTTTAAGCTCTACATGGCAGGTGACGAGCTCTTTGACCAAAACTGCGTCGGCCTGCAAACCGTAGGCAACAGCGCCCAGCATCAGCCTTGTTTAGGGGTCATCGACTACGTAGGTCCTAATGCCAAGGACGACGTGGTCGACATCGTCTTAGTGGGCAAGGGCATTGCCTTTGACAGCGGGGGCTACGACTTAAAGCCCTCGAAGTTTATGGAGACGATGCGCACGGACAAGTCAGGTCTCATCTATGTCGCCGCCGCGACCATGCTCGCGGCCGCCATGGGCGCGCACAAGCACCTGCGCTGCTACTTGCCCTGCTGCGAAAACCGCGTCTCCAGCAGCGCCATGGTCCCAGGTGACATCATCACCTACCCGAATAAGGTCACGGTTGAGATCGGCAACACCGACGCCGAAGGCCGCTTAATCCTCGCCGACGCCCTGCTCTTAGGCTGCAAAGATCAGCCGAAGTTTATCTTAGATGCGGCCACCCTAACCGGTGCGGCCAAGATCGCGATCGGCCGCGACATGTGCGCCATTCTCTGTCGCGAGAGCAAGCTTGATGACCAGCTGACCCAAGCCTTTGACTACACCAAGGAAGAGTACTGGCAGCTGCCGCTCAAGGAATACCACAAGCGCTACATCACCGCCAAGCGCGCCGACATCAGCAATACCAGCCACGGCGATGGCGCCCCAGAGGCATCCACCGCGGCGGCCTTCCTCTCGTTCTTTGTGGACAGCAACATCAAGTGGGCCCACTTAGACTTGGCCAACGCCTACCAGCAAGACAACTCGCCTTATCTTGCCTCAGGTTCCACCGGCAACACCATCTTAGCCCTCGCCCACTGGCTGGTCGGCGCCCAATACTAAGCGCCGCCACTCCCGCACACCATAGTGGCGCGTCCTGAGCTAGCGCGCTGCCGCCTAACCGCGCTGCATGCGGCGCGGCACGCAGCGCAGCAGCCCTGTCCTTGGAGCAAGGACAGGGCTGCTGCGCATCAAGAAAAGCAAAAAGCGGTGGGGGCGGCGCTGAGGGCTTAAGGCTTAGCACCAGCACCAAATGAAGGCGCCCGCCCCCAATCAAGGAGCACCTACTATCTGAGCCCGCGCATGCGCCCAGTTCACAGGTTACAAACCCCAGTGCGCCGTTGGCATTAATTGAGCTCATAATGAATCCATCGTTGGCTCAGCATGGGATCAGCATGGGCTTACCGCCCAAGATGGTCTGGGGTATAAGGAGGAACAGCGATGCGCTATCAGCATATTTTGGTACTGACCGGAGCGGGCATTTCGGCGGAGTCAGGCATCCCAGTCTTTAGATCGGAAGATGGCTTGTGGGAAAACCACCGCGTCGAGGATGTGGCGACTCCAGAGGGCTTTGAGCGCAATCCACAGTTGGTGCATGACTTCTACAACCAGATGCGTCAATCGGTAAAGTCCAAGCAGCCTAACGCCGCGCACCTCGCGCTGACCAAGCTTCAACGGGAAATGGAGCAGCGTCAGGGCCGCGTCACCATCGTGACCCAAAACATCGATGACTTGCATGAGAAGGCCCAGAGCCATGATGTCATCCACATGCACGGGGAGCTCAACTCGATTCTGTGCTCTCACTGTGGCAAATCCTATGAGTGGCATGAGGACTGCGATGGCACCACGGAGTGCAAGTTCTGCGGCCACAAGACGATGCGCCCAGACATCGTGTGGTTTGGCGAAATCCCGTACCACATGGACGCTATTGAGCGCGCCATCATGCAGTGCGACCTCTTTATCGCCATTGGCACCTCAGGTGTGGTTTACCCTGCGGCAGGCTTTGTCTCTTATTGCTCGCGCCAAGGCAAGCCGTGCCTTGAGTTCAACCTGACCCCCAGCGCCAATAGCGGTGTTTTCACCCACAGCTACTTGGGCAAGGCCGGTACCACCATCCCGGCATTTGTGGACTACTTCTTGGAGCACGATGCACTGCCTGACCCCAGCGCCCTCTAATGCTTGTGAAGTGGGGACAACTTGCGCCGTTGTGTCCGCTTGAGCGAGGGGACCGCCTGAGCGGTTTGGGCATCGCCCCAGCTTCTTTGCTATGATCACAGCCTGACTTGCGGTCAACCAGCCACCATACTGGCTTAGAACATTGGCTGAGCGCCGCAGCAGCAATAGATCGGGGCGCGCGGCGCCGCCGATTATGCCTATATCAGCTCAGGGAAGAAGATCAGGCTCATGGCTAACTTGCTCAAGGTCGTCTTGGTTGCAGACGACACCGCGCTGCCTGCCAACGCGCAGGCCGATGTTAAGTATTTTACGATCAAGGATATTATTTCTATGGGGGGGGTGTTGAGGATCTAAATTTATCCTCATGTTCCATTCCTCACGTCGCCATTGCGCTGCCCGACCAAAATGTCGCGGTGTGGCACCTCAACCTCAGCCTTGAGACCTTACCGCCGAATATCTCGCTCATTGCGCTCTTCACCGAGATTGCCCGCACTTGCGTGCCTAATGCCCGCTTGCTCATTGAAGCGCGCCATCCGTTCCACGATAGCTTCATCGATGATGAGCGCTGCGTACGTGCCATCACCGTTAACAAGCTCAAGGCAGTCTTAGAGCAAACCAAGGATACGGGGGCTTGGTGGCTCGTCCTCTCCCAACTGGTACTCGATCCTGAGTTTCTACCAGTGATCAAAGATATGGCGCCGCAGCAGCGCGACTTTGAGCTGCGCACCCGCCGCAACGCGATCAAACAGTCGCGCCTGAGCGTCCAGGTCAAGAACCAGAACCCTGACCCTAACTACATCTCCTGCTATGCTGATGTCCCGGGCGTGAAACCCTTTGCTTTCACCGTGTACCGCGACTGGAAGCTCGACCAGTACCTCAGCCCAGAAATAGTGCTGACCGGCAAATGGGAGCCCCATGAGACCCACATTCTGCTTAACATCATGCGCGGCTTACAGCGCCAATGGGGGCAAAGTGAGGCCGAGCGTCCGCTTAAGTTCTTTAATGTCGGCGGCAACATTGGCTGGTATAGCACCTTGATTCTCAATGCCAATGACTATGCGCAAGTGACTGCCTTTGAGCCGGTCAGCACCAACTTTGCCTTGTTGCAACGCAATATCGCCCCGAACGCAGCCCGCGCCACGCTCCATAACTTCGCCCTGTCCGATACCACGGGTGAAACCAGCTTCTACGTCGAAAAGGGCAATTACGGCGGCTCGTCCTTGGTGGAACGTCCTGATGGTTATATCGCCAAGGAAACGGTTCAGCTCCATACCTTCGATGAGCTCTATTGCGACGCAGCCGCCCCTGAACTCTGCGATCTCATGGTCATGGACATTGAAGGTGCAGAACACAAGTTCTTTAACGGCGCCCGCCAACTGTTCGAGCGCGGCTTTAGCCCGATCATGATGCTGGAGTACTGTCCAAGCCTACTCAAGATGCAGGGCTCAGATGGCACCTTTGTCCATGACTTAGTCAACTGGGGTTATCGCCTCTATGTCATTGACCGCAGCCACGGCGGACTCCGCCCGATCACACCCGAGATGATGCTGCAGCAATATGCGCGCTTAGTCGACGGTGAAGCCTACCTCAACTACTTGGCAGTTCCTGCTAAATACGACTTAGCTCAGCTCTTAGGCTAGTCCGCCTCAGCAGCCGTTCATATGCATGATTCTGAACCAAGTCCAAATAGGGCAAGACACAGCCTTTAGACAAACAAGCTCAAAGCTCATAAATGTCAGTAAAAGCATGGCTTAGCTGAGGTTGGCCCGCCTTGCCCGTCCGGAATATTGCATATGTACCAGCAGCACGGCGACCAGCACCAGCAGCGAGCTCGCGGCGGCACCAGTCGCAGAACACGCTGCGAATGCGCCGCTGCCCAAGGACAATCGGGTGCCAAGTTCAAGTGCGAGGCGAGTCGGTCGCTCCTAATGCAAGCGACAAGGGGCAACGCTATAATGAGACCTCGAGGTTCAGCGCTCCCTGATGGAGGCCTGAGAACCGAGATGCCGCACTGGTGCCGCGTCAGGTGCCCTCTTTGTCCCGTCTGTACCGTCTGTACTGTAGTTTGCCCTTCATGAGTTCGCCTATTTTTAGATCTATCTACCCCCCCCACCGACTAGACTTTCATCGCGTGTTTGTCAGCAGCTCCGTGCCCTGGGACTGCGCTTAGATAGCAGCGTTGCCATCGGGCGCAATCTGATGTTCGAGCGGTGTGCCATGCTACACAGCGGCTGCTCCGCTGCCCGCCTTAAAATCGGCGCCTATTCCTACAGTAGTCCTAACTCTGCGCTCACTACGGTCAGCGTCGGCCGTTATTGCTCCATCGGCCACGCCGTTGAGTTTGGCTTAGGCGACCATCAGTTCCAGGGTTTGAGCGCCTCGCCTGCGATTTGTAACAATCACCTCTTCATGGAGTATAGCGGTAGCATCCCGTTAAACCGCGCCGACAAGCGCCCGGATGGAGAGGAAACCAGTGTGATCACCCTGGGCCACGACATCTGGGTGGGCTGTCACTGCCTCTTTCCTAAAGACGTCACCATTGGCCACGGCGCAGTAATTGGCGCCGGTTCCATCATCACCCACGATGTTCCACCCTACGCCATTGTGGCCGGGGCCGGTGGGGGCGAGATGAGCCGCGGCATTATCAAGGGCTACCGCTTCCCCGATGAAGTCATCTCCGATCTACTCGAGCTTGGTTGGTGGGACTATGACCTGCCCAAGATGATGGCATCAGGCATCAAGGTGCCGACTCACAATATCAAAGACTTCATCACCTTTATGCGCACCGAAGAGCGCGAACACCTCATCCCTTTGCCCGAGGCATGGTACTACCTCAACGTCATTGACGCCAACTCAGTACAAGTGTTCCGGGTCGATCCTGCGCACACCTCTATGGGATCCATCATCGAGCCCGCCCAGATCGCCATAATCGACGATCCCATGTTAGCCCAAGTGCAAGCCCAGCTTGCGGCAGCGGCTCAGGCCCAAGCCGAAGCGGAAGCCCAAGCGCGCGCCGCCGATCAAGCCCGCGCGGCAGCACAAGCCAAGGCTCAAGCT
>DXIF01000192.1 GCA_019113025.1 Candidatus Anaerobiospirillum stercoravium
CTATCGCATCTTAATTGGCCCCGAGGGCGGTTTTAGCGCGCAAGAAGTGGCGGCCACGGAGCAGGCCGGCTTTGTCGGCATCACCCTGGGCCCCCGCATTCTACGCACCGAGACGGCAGCCTTGGTTACCCTCTCGATTTTAGGCGCCCATTTTGGCGATTTATAGCGCGGGGAGCGCGGGGCGCGCTGCTTGGCCCTCACTGAGCGCCCTACGGTACACTCCCCACGGTGCGCCAGCGCACGCGGGACCTGCGCTCGTCATCATATCGTTTGGCGCCCCCGCGCGCTGTCCGATCGGGGCGCTTACCCCATAAGCTGCCCCGCTCTCCCGCTATAATAAGGACACGGCGCGCTGTGACTTAGGCGGCGCCATCCCTTGTGGTTTGATCTTTTGTTGTGTCTTGTGGCTCCAAGCCTGTATCTCATTAGTGTCGTGCCATTATGTCTCATCACCAGTTATTGCTGGGCCAAGCTACCAGCTACTTTGAAGAGTACAATCCATCGGTTCTCTTCCCGATCGCCCGTAACCAAGGCCGCAGTTCCTTGGCCCTGCCCCCGTTCACTGGTTACGACCTGTGGCGCGTCTATGAGCTCACCTTTTTATTGCCCAATGGCCTGCCGCAGGCTTATATGGCCACCATTCGCGTGCCTTGCACCTCTCCCTACATCGTGGAATCCAAGAGCTTAAAGCTCTACTTAGGCTCGTTTTGCCAGACCATTTTTGGCTCGCCCGACGAAGTGGCAGCCTTAATCACCCATGATTTGGTCGATATCCTCGATGCTGACATTGAGGTCAAGCTCTATAAGATTGGCGCCAAGACCATGCCGCTAATCTCCTTTGACAGCCCGCTGTTAGAGAGCAGCGTCGACTTACCAGACTACAAGTTCAAAAGCTATGAGGTTGATGCCAATCTGCTCAAGCTCGCCGACAAGGACAAAAAGGACAAGAAGAGCCTAGGCGTAGTCGAAGCCTTCCATACCGACCTGTTCCGCTCCCTATGCCCGGTCACCGGCCAGCCTGACTACGCCAGCATTGAGATTAGCTACAGCGGCGACCGCTTTGACAAGCTCTCGGTGTTAGCCTACCTCATCTCCTATCGCCGCCACCAAGGCTTCCATGAGCAATGTGTCGAGCGCATCTTTACCGACATCAAGAACAAGCTCAAACCTGACGAGCTCACCGTCACCGCCTGCTTCACCCGCCGCGGCGGCATCGACATCTCGCCGGTGCGCTCCAACGCCAAGACCTTTAGCTCCCCCATTCGCACCCCGCGGCAATAACCAGGCGCGCCGCCCAACTGCGCCGCAAGATCCCGCCCCCACCGCGCCGCTCGTGCCAAGGCCCCCAACCCGCGCGAGCACCAGCCATGGAGGTTTGGTTCCACTTCTTAGTGGCTGAGCGTAAGGGCACCGGTTCATACTGCCACCACGGCAAGCCGTTGCCTGCGCGCGGCGGGCTAGGGCCGCGCGCCGGGCGGGCAAGCTGCAAAGTGCTAGGATTAGTTAGTAAGCCCGGCATTGAGGGCGGAGCTGTGGGAACAAAACGAGATCTAACGACAGCTTTTGTCAGGGCTTAACCAAAACTTCATGCCCCTAGGCTAAGATGGGATGTGGGCTAACTTGAGAGCGCGGCCGCGGCCTGTGAGGCTTGCGGCGTGCAACCAGAAAGTTGCAACTTGCAGCCTGAGCTGGGCGCGGTTAGGAGTGCGATTTGCAGTTTGCGATTTGCAGTTTGCGGTTTGCGGTTGCGCGCTTGGCGCCGGTTGTTGCTCTTGAGTTGGCAAATGTGCTAATTGCTACCGCCCTCGGCGGTTAAGGGGAAGTTATGAGCGTTCAAGTGGTGTGGCCTTCGGGCTCAATGGCGCTGCTTACGCAGTTGGAAGCCGACCGCATTTCTCTTAAGTCCCAAGGCGAGTTGTACGATTTATACCGTAACTGCTCTTTGGCGGTACTCAATAGCGGTAATTTGACCGATAACTCCAAGGAGCTGTTGGACAATTACAAGAACTTCGAGATCGATGTGGTGCGCAATGAGCGCGGACTGAAACTTGAGCTCATCAATCCGCCTGAATCAGCCATCGTCGATGGTAAGGTCATCAATACCTTGCAGCGCCACCTGTACGCGGTGCTGCGCGATATCGTCTTGGTGCCTTCAGTCAAGGACGCCTTGACCAATATCGGCGCTAATGTCGACTTGATTGACCACAGCGCGATCATCACCAATTCGATCTTTATGATTTTGCGCACCGCTGAGGCCGTCAAATCTGACGTGAAGCCCAATATCGCCGTGTGCTGGGGCGGCCACTCCATCTCCAAGCCCGAGTACGACTACGCCTATAAAGTCGGTAAGGCTTTGGGCCTGCGCGGTATCGACATTTGCACCGGCTGCGGCCCGGGCATTATGGAAGCCCCAATGCGCGGCTCCTTGGAGGGGCATGCCCTGCAAAATAACGCCGCCCAAAGCGAGCGCTTTGGCTTGACTGAGCCGTCGATTATCGCCGCCGAGCCCCCTAATCCTTTCGTCTCCAATCTGGTCATCATGCCCGATATCGAAAAGCGCCTTGAGGCCTTCGTGCGCTTTGGCCATGTCCTGATTGTCTTCCCCGGCGGCCCAGGTACGGCCGAGGAGCTGCTCTATATTCTGGGCATCAAGCTGTGCCACCAAAATCGGCACAATCCGCTGCCGTTGATTTTAACCGGCAATAAGGAGAGTGCGCCGTACTTTGAGGCCATCAACGACTTTTTGATCCACTGCTTTGGCCCAGATATCACGCGCCATTACCAAATCATCTTGGATAACCCGAACGAAGTGGCGTGCCAAGTAGCCGAGGGCTTGAAGACCATCTACGAGCATCGCACCCTCATCCATGAGTCCTACTGCTTTAACTGGTCGCTCTTGATTCCGCCGGAGCTGCAATTCCCCTTTGAGGTCAACCACGCTAATATGGCCGCCCTCAATCTGTGCCAAGGCCAAGAGCCGTACAAGCTGGCCGCGAACCTGCGCCGCGCCTTCTCTGGCATCGTCGCCGGTAACGTCAAGGAATACGGCATCAAGATGGTGGCCCAGCATGGTCCCTTCAAGCTCCATGGCGACGCCGAAATCATCAACCATATGGGCAAGCTCATGACCGACTTCATCGCCCAAGGCCGTATCTTGCTCTCCCAGCGTGAGTACGTCCCATGCTATGAGCTCGACAGCTCCAGCGTCTGCCCCGACCCCACTTCTGACCGGGACGGCGCCCCCAGCTAGCGCCCGGCCCTAACCTCACTAGAACCATGCTCAGGGCCTGCGCCCTGGGCCCCTACATGGGGCCTTAGCCCTAAACCATCGCCCGAGGCCCCCACTGGCGTGCTCCCACCAGCAGGCAGCGACCCTCGGTCAATCGTGGTAGCACCGAGGGCGCATCGAGGGCGCACGGCTTTAGCTCGTAGGGCGCGCGGGGATGTTGCGTCCTGTTTTGCGTCCTGTTTTGCGTCCTGTTTTGCGTTCCGTTTTGCGTTCCGTTTTGCGTTCCGTTTTACGTTCTGTTTTGGGGCAAAACTTGGGGCGTACCCCGCTTTCGCACTATCGCGGTGCTTTATGGGCGGTGCTGTGAGTTAGATCAAACTAACACGGTGGGCCTAGATTACCTTGTTGGGCCCCACCAAGGGCAAAACGACGGGCTTTGTCCCGTGCTGCGCCGTAAAAGTGCGCCCTGTGAGGCGCCCTTGCATGTGCCCCTGAGCCCGCCTAAGATGACCTACCATAGCTTTTGACCCAATTGTGACCATATTCCCAGCAGCGGGCAGCACGCAGTGACCGCATTGTGGCACCATGATGTTCCCGGCTCTTATTGGGGGTATAATCTCAAGTTTTGGGCCCGTTAGGATGGCACAAAGCGGCGTTAGAGCGTTAGGACGTTAGGACGTTAAGACGTTAGAACTGAAGATGGCGTAAAACGGCGTTGGTCTGATGCGCTGATTCATCCGGTGCGCTTACCGCTTGTTCCTTGGAATGATCAGTTAACATGCAAAATCTTGATATCGCAAAATTCGGTGGTACCTCGGTCGCCAATTACGAGGCTATGAGCAACTGTGTTAAGGTCGTTACCATGAACCCTAACACTAAGTTGGTCGTGGTCTCAGCCTGCGCCGGTGTCACCAACCTCTTAGTGGAATTGGCCTCGGGCGCTTGCGACAGCAAAAAGCGCGAGGAAATCATTGCCCAAGTTTTTGCTATTCACCAACAGATCATCGCTCAGCTCGGCAATGAGGCGCAACATGAAGCCGTGATCCGTGAGTACCTGTCGGTGGTGCGTGACTTGGCCGTACAAGCTACCATGACCCGCACTGACATGATTACCGATCGCTTAGTCTCGCACGGTGAGCTCATGTCATCCTACCTCATCACGGAGCTGTTCAAGCAACAAGGCTATAAGGCACAGTGGTTTGATGTCCGTAAGGTCATGCGCACCGACTCCAACTTCGGTAAGGCTACCGCCTTAGTCGAAGTCATCGCCGCCTTGTCCAAGGAGCACTTGCTGCCGCTGCTTACGGGCGACTCCATCATCGTTACCCAAGGCTTTATCGGCGCTGACTCCAGCGGCCAAACCACGACCCTCGGCCGCGGCGGCTCGGACTACTCGGCCGCATTATTAGGCGAGTCGTGCCATGCGGCTACCATCTCGATTTGGACCGATGTCCCAGGCGTCTACACCACTGATCCGCGCTTAGTCCCAAATGCCAAGCCGATCCCTGAGCTGACCTATTTAGAGGCGGCGGAAATGGCCACCTTTGGCGCTAAGATTTTGCACCCTTCGACCTTAGTACCGGCAGTACGCTGTGACATCCCTGTCTATGTGGGCTCGAGCAAGGAGCCTGAGCTCGGCGGCACTTGGGTGCGCCCAACCACCGATTATGCCCCGGCCTTCCGCGCGGTCGCCCTGCGCAAGAACCAGACCTTAATCGTGCTGTCCTCGCCTAAGATGGTCGGTGCCACCGGCTTTTTAGCCCAAGTCTTCAGCATCTTTGCAAAATACAAGCTCTCGGTCGACTTGGTCTCGACCTCGGAAGTCTCAATTGCTGTAACCTTGGATGCGGGCACCCAAACCTCAGGGCTCTCGGCAATCCCTGAGAGCCTGTTCCACGAGCTGCGCGAGTTCTGCCACGTCAAGGTTGAACACAACCTCTCCTTGGTCGCCGTCATCGGCAACAATATGGCGCGCACCTCGCACATCACCGCCGAGGTATTCTCCTCCATCGATGAGTATGCCGTGCGCATGATCTGCTACGGCGCCTCCAGCCATAACCTCTGCTTCTTGGTTGACCAAAACGAAGCCGAGGCGGTGCTGCGCAAGCTACACGAGCGCTTACTGGAAGCTTCCGCCTAAATCATTGGTCGCCTAGGCTTCCACCTACCACCGCCTCGCGGGCTTGCCCGCGGGGCGGTGCTGTTTTGGTTGCTTTGGTGGTGAGCGGCCGCCACGCGCTTTAAGCGCGCTTAGAGCACGCTAAAGCAGGAAGTCATTGAGGTCGAAGTCATAATCAAAGCTCTGCCCCGTGCCCTCATCATTCCAGTCATGACTGAGGTAATCACTAATTTCTTGGTCGCTGAGCAGATGGACCGGCTGATGCGACTTAGGCTTGGGCTTGGGCTTGGGCTTGGTTTTGGGCTGGGCGCTCTTAGATGCGGCAGCTGCCTGCTCCTTAAGCTGCCTCTGCTGCGCCGCCTGCTCCTGCTTTGCTTGCTTTTCCTGCTGCGCTTGCTGGCGCGCGCTGCGCCGCAGCTCAGGGCTGATCATGGTTTGGTTATACTGATGATAGTGCGGGAACTTGAGGTGACGGACATTGATGGCGCGGTACTCCAAGCACTCGCGCTCAGCCACTAAGCCGAGCAGCACAAAGAAATAGGCCTTAATGGCGAAGGCGTAATAGGTGTGGTTTTTGGTTGGAATCAGGTAAATCCACGGGCTGCTCATCAACGCCAAAAAGTCGATGCTACTGTGCAAGTAGCGCTCAAGGCCGAGCAAATTGTTGCCATGTTGATTCTGGCGCGCCTCATTAAGCCGCCGCTCCAGCGCCGCACTTAAGTTGGCGATGAGGAGCGTTAACAGCTTCAGGCCCCCTTGGTGCTCGGGCCCAAAATTCAGGGCATAGCGCTGCACCATGGTCTGCGCTAACACCAAGGACTGCCCTTGATGATAGTAGCGCTCGAGCTTGGTGCAAGTTAGCTTGGGGCTATTGGTGATAAAGACCAAGATCGAGTTGCGGTAAGCCTCGCGCTGCAGGGCGGCTTCATTAATGCGATAGCGCTTGGGCCCCTTGGGGGTGGGACTTATGATATGCGCCTCTCGCAGCGCTTGCTCCAGCTCCGGGCTGACCAAGCGATGCTTGCGGTGATGGCGCGGGTCACACAGCCGCCGCACTAAGAGGTGATACCACGCCACCAAGATCTGGCGCAGCTCATGATCACACAAGACATGCAGCGCCCAGTAGCTGGGAGGATTGGAATACTGCGGCGTGCGCCGTGAGGGCAGCGCCGTGCGCGCCACATCCGGCAACTCACCTGAGGGCGTAAGTTCCACCCAGTAATGCCCGGTGCAATGACGCGGCCCAAGCCAGGTGTACAGCGTATTGGGCACCGCACTCTTGTTCAGCCAATGCAGCAAATCACGCGCCGAGCGTAAACCAGGCGCAAGAAAAGCTGCGGATTTAGGCGCCGCCGCGGCGGCTGAGGACGGCGCGGATGCTGAGGACGGCGCGGATGCTGAGGACGGCCCGGCTTGCGGCGCCGCGGGGGGCGCCGCGGGCGACGACCGCTCGGCGCCTGCGAGCACCGCCGCGCACACGCTGGGATCGAGCGCCAGCTGATACAGCTGACTGCGCGGGTTGACCTGCACCACCACCTGACGCTGCGCCTCATTGCTGCAACAGCGCGCGATTAAGGCACAATAGCGCTCATCAGACCAGCCCCGCACGGCCGGCGCGTTCCCCCGATGCAGCTCAAGGCTGGGAATAAACCAAGTCAGTTTGGCCTGCTGCGGCAACGCCTTGGGACCAGTGAGCTCGTTGAGCCTCAGCTGAGTTATAGGCCCACAGCCTAAAAAGGCGGTGGTGCCATAGAAGACTTGCGCATTATGCGTGCCCGCCGTTAAGGGCTGCTCCCGCTGCGACGGCACTAAAATAGCGAGCACTGTTTTGGTCTGAGGCTCAAAACAGGCGTTAATTTGCTCTGGGGTGATGAGCCGCAGCAGCGTTTGCAGCTCCGAGCAGCTATAGCTATGATCGGCTAGCTGCGAGATAAAGCTGACTTGCCCGGGAGCAAAGGGCGCTTGCTTAAGCTGTTGCAGCGCAGCGCGCCCGCGCAGCGGCGCACTTAAGCATTCAATGGCCCAGTCCAGTAAGCGCAGCGCTGTCGCCGCACCAAAAGTTTCATTTAAGCGCTGGACTAAGCCCTCTTGGCGCGCCAGATGAAACCACAGCGCCACATGGTCAACCGCCTCTCCGCTTTCCAGCTCTGCTTTGAGCTTGAGCTCATAGGGATCGATCTTGGGCTCAGGTAGATGCTCATTTTTGGTCGCATAAATGTGGTAGCCTTGGTCTTCGGTATAGAGCAGCTCCTGCACAAAATCATCGCCCCAATAGTCATCGCGCGCCCACGCCGGAAACTCACGCTCGCTCTCGGACCAATCGTGCTGACAGCGCGCCGTCGTCATGACATGGTCGTAACTTGCGATATAGGCGCCATGATAGCGCCAAATGCCCAAGCGCTCCGTGAGCCATGGGGGCAGATAGGTGGCGGTTAAATGCTCCGTGTCCTCCATCAACTCACGGACATCGCCATCACCCTTATAAATCGGCGCGCCCCCAATCGCCAGGCCGCAGAGCATGCGCTTTTGGCCGCGCTGATTGCTGGGCAAATGCCGTCGCGCCCGCTCTTCTTCATAGGTGCGCCCGTGCAACTTGAGCGGCGCATAAACATAGCCTTTGGCGCAACTGTGCACCACGGTGACCGTGGTCAAGACCGGATAGGCCTGCGCAAAGGGCGTGCTAAAGAGCACGCGCCCAGTATTGCTCGGCCCTAGCACCAAGCCCACGGTGCGCGCCACCGGCACCCCCGCCAACTGGGTCGCCTTGTGCGCATCAGCACGGCTAATCGTAATCAGAAAATAATCCGCCCCGCGCTCGGTGTGATGGCGACGGCACAAGAGCGCAGGCAGGCCAAGCTCCCGATAGTCATGCCACTGCGCGGCTTGCAGCTGCGCACACTGTGCTGCATCCAGCTCGGGATCGGTGAGGGGCGGTAGCTGAAATTTGGGATGCTGACTCCAGCGAAAGCCATAGCCCTTGGCCTTGGTAAACTTGACCTCAACCTGCTGCAAAATCGGAAAGCTCGCTTTAAAGCTCTCAGCAAAATCGATCCAACCATAGGCCTTGCCCGCTGCGACCTGACCTACTACTTGCAGCTTAGGGTCAGTCACATACACCAAGGAGCAAGCACGGCCCTCAGCATTGCACGAGCGCTTGACCACCATCGTGGGCAGTCTCAGCTGCGCAAAGTCATAACAAGTTCGGGTATAGCGCACCGCACCTACCTCTGCCTTGGCCCGGCGCGCCACCTCATGCTTTGCGTCTAGGAGCTAAGGCTTTGGTCCTAGGAGCGAGAGCTTAGGTCCTAGGTGCTAGAGCTTGGGGCTTAGGAGCTAGGGCTTGAGGGCTGAGCGCGTGCGGGCGGTTAATAGGCGCCACAGCTGCCGCTGGAGTGCCCGACGACCCTTGCTATAGGCATAACGGCGCTGATTGTCTTTATGGGGCTCAGGCAGCTTGATCTCAGCTGCCATAAAGCGCAACAACAACGGAACGTTGTCTAAATAGCGGGCTACTGCCGCATTGACTGCACCTTGCGCTTCAAGCTGCAGCCTTGCTTCCTCCACACGATAATGCAAGGTTTGCATTAAGGCTGTGACCACCGTCCCTAAAAAGATAAATGGGGTGATATTGTTTAGTTCAAGCTGCGACAAGGTGCGCTCAGGTAACTGCGCTAACGCCGCATTGGGCCCCGTGGGCTCAAAACTATGGTCGCTAACTTCATGCAAGAGCGGGTTAGTGCGCTCCCCTAAGGCCGCCGCGAGGCACATGCCCATTACCTTGAGCATGCGCTCCTTTTGCGCAAAGGTGCGATATACCGCGTCGGGGTCAAACTCTCCGGCGCTGCTCACTAATACCTGCTGCGATTGCGCTTGCACCAAATGCTTGAGCGCCTGCTCATTGATCTCATAGTGACTAAGGCGCGTAAGCTCTTTCCGGGCCCGATAGATATGGGGCACCTTACGGCGGACCAAGTGCCAAGCGTGATTAAACTGCTGCTGCTCTGGGGTTAAGTGGGTCCGCGGCCGCTGGCCTTCCAAAATCTCCCAGAAGCGCTGCGCCTCGTGCTGATAATACTGAGTAAAGTAGGCCGCCCGCTTGGGATGCACCACACGGTGCACCTGAACCTGCGGTGAAAGCTTAGGCCGGTTATAGACAAAGAGCTCAATGCTAAAGCGCTGTAACTGTGGGTAGCACGCGACTGGTTGATACTCAAAGCCTTGCTTTAACAGAGGATAGAGCAAGCGCTGACTCTTGCGCCCCAAAAAGGATTGTAGCGGCACGCGCAAGATAAAGGGACGCCTCGCCTCTGCGGCACCTTTCACCGCCGCCAAATTGACCGGCCCTTGCTCCCACACTTCCACTAAACGCTGCAGCACCACCGGACTTACTTGCAACTGCGCTTGCGCTAAAGCCCGGCGCAACAAGATGCGATGGAAATCAGGGGAGTTCTGAGCGCGCGGCTCGGGACTTATTAGCGCCAGCAGACTGGGCAGGCCATTGGGCTGCAGCGCTAGGCTCATAAGATAGAGGGGCACACACTGCCCCAAGCTCGTTTCCAACTTAAGCTGAGGAATTTTCAGCGCACAAAAGGACGGCAGCGGCATGCGGGGTAAGAGCACGGGTGACAAGTGCGGCGCAAGCTGGTCGTAATGAGACAGCATGGGGTCAACTAAGCTGCGCACCAGGCCCTTTTGCTGCACCGTGCTTTGCGCGTGCACATAACGCTGCGCCGCAAGACTGCTGTTAATCAGAGCTTGCGCCACCGCGGTGCGCTGCGTGGCACTCAGTCCTAAAACCAGCTCGCCCAAGGGCTGCATATAGTAGGGCTGGCCGGTAAGATAGGAACAAAAATCACCATTGAGCTCACTTGGTACCTTGCTGCGATAGCTGGCCGCTAAGGCAAAAAGCAGCTGGTGGCCCCGCTTGGGGTCAAGCAGGCACAAGCAAGCCACGTCAAACAAGGCCTGCGCGGCCGCGCGCCCACAGCAGCGCTCCAAGATCGGATAGAGCTTGCTGTGCTGCGCTAAGGTCCATAAGAGTGCCGCTGCGCCCGAACGGGGCTTAACCTGCACTACGGCTTGATCGTTACGGTTAACTGGGAGCTTGCGCGCGCGCCGACTCTGCGTCCTTGGCTGCTGCCGCCTTTTTGGCCGCCCGCGTCGCAGCTGCCTTCGCCTTGCTCGCAGCTTTACGCGCGGCCTCAACCTGCTCAAAGGAATTATTGGTCAGTGGGGTGCGAATAAAGCGAATCACGCCCGGGCCCAAACGATATACGGTTACGTCCTGCAGCTGTGGATACTGCGCGATGAACTCCTTTTTAAATAAGATCCGCCCTGACGGCTCATCATTTTCGATCATGCCCACCGACTTCAAATTACTGACCGGAGCCGAGCCCAAGCTGAAATTATCGTAGGTATTAACCGAGTAGTGCGCACTGTGATCGGAGCGATAGCGCGTGCGAATCAAGAGCGAGGGCACGCCCAGCTCCTCTAAGGTATTGCCGCTGATGTCCTCAGGGAAGCGCCAACCATCAAACTTATCGTTCTTAACGCGGTATTGGTCGTAAGGAACCTCGTCACCGCCGTTCTTAAGCTCATCCTGAGGATTGTTCTGATCTGTCATGGGCTTAACTCCTTGCCATCATTCCGCTTTAGTGTATCAGACCTCAGCTCGATTGCAGCTGAGCTAAGCTTATCTAAGCTCAGCAGAGCTCAGCTGAGAGCAAGCCCTGCTCGTGGGCGCGCGTGATGATTTCCTCAAAGGCGCGCACGCTGTCGTAGGTGCAGCTGCTTTGCAGCGCCCGCAGCTGGTCGCAGCTTAAGTACATAATGCCACTGACCTCGCTTTTTTGCCGCACCGAGATAAAGTCGCCCTGCGCCATAAAGAGATAAGCCATGACAAAGCTGTCACGAAATTGGTATGGGATCGCCTGCTTGCCCAGATAGTGCAGATGCACTTGCTCTGGGGTGACCCCGATTTCCTCATAAAGCTCGCGCCCAGCGCTGACAATCGGGTCTTCCCCCGACTGCACCACGCCGCCCACGCAGGCATCAAACTGGCCTGGGGCATAATCCTTACTTAAGGTTCTAATCTCGACCAGAACCTTACCGCGGGCATCCATCACCACAATGTACGAGGCGCGATGCGGCAAATGTTGCGCGCGCATCACCGCCCGGGGCACGGTCTTAATGACTTCATCATCCCGGTTCACGATATCAACCAGCTCTTGGGCACTCATAACCACCTCCGCGCCATACCCGATAGCTCACACTGGCAGCTCCACTAAGCTTACTGCTGTTACTTTAGCGCAAGTGCCGCGCCTTGCCTATACTCGCGGCGCCTTACCTACACTCGCCGCGCCTTACCTACACTCGCCGCACCTTGCCTACACTCACGGCACCTTGCCTATACTTGCCGTGCCTTACCTACACTCGCCGCGCCATGCCTATACTCGCGGCGCCTTACCTACACTCGCCGCGCCTTGCTGTTACTTGCTGCACCTTACAGCCTCTAGGTTCCACCCGGCGCCCATGGTACGATCTGCGCAAGAGCACACCACAACCAACATGCCGACGTTTCATTGAACCAAGAGATCACATCATGGCCGCACCCATCGAGCTTGACCCTACCACCCTGCAAATGCAAGAGCGCATTGCGTGGCTGGAAAACGCTTTGCAAGAAAACAATCAGCTGCTTGAAGACATGGCGCAGCGCCTCGCTAAAGTCGAGCGGCAAATCAAGGTCTTAGCGCAGCTTGCTGACACCCAAGAGCATGTCCGTCCGCTCTCAGAGGACACCCGGCCGCCTCACTATTAGTGCTACCGCGCGCTGTCCCCGCCTTATCGTCACATCCGCATTTGAGATTGGAGTTTTGCCCATGCCTGTGCTGGCACTGTCCAACAGTCCGCTCTTTATCAACCAAGAGCGCAGCCACTACCTCTATCAAGATGATGCGCATCAAGTGCTGCTCGAGCGTGAGCCCAACTTAGCTACGCCGCTGCCCAAGCTGATCTTTAACATCAAGCCGCTACCGCCTCATCAAACGGTCGCTGCGCCATGGTCAGCTTGGCTGAGCGCGGCAGCTGCCGCCGATCCCTATGCGCGCTTAGCCCAGCTGTTAGCGCACCTTAAAGCTCAAGGATCGTGGCAGCCTGAACGCAGCTACTGTTCCCTGCTGGTGCGTCCTAACTATGACGTCGCGCGCTTGAGCGCGCTCTTTGCCCCCTACTATCCCGTAACTGTCGCCTTCACCTATCGCAGCGCTCCCTGTGAAGTCACGGCCGCCGCCAACCTAGGCTTGCACTTAAGCTATGTCCGCCCCGAGGAGCAAGCGCAGCTGGAGAGCGCCTTAACAGCACAACTGCCTAACCCCATCCGCTTTCAGCTCCCCACCTCACAGGTCTTATCCCAACAAATTGAGCACAAGATGGTCTTAGCCTTGCGCACTAAAGCAGGTGAGCTCGCTGGAGCCGTCAACTTCGAGCTCAACGGCCTCAACCTGTACATAGCCCATCTGTTTAAGTTCCCAGGTACGAGTGAGCGCAACGTACTGGCGAAGTTAGTGGCCCTGTCGCACCTTGAGTGTGCCCAGCGCCAGCTGAAAACAGTCTATCTTTACCACCTCAAAGACAACCCCAAGGTCTCCTTGCTCTATGAGCAAGCAGGGCTTAAGGCCAATCCGAAATTTGAGGTGGTCTACTTCCTACCAAGCCAAGATTATTAGGCGCTGCAGGCCCAACGCTTAGACCTCAGCTCTGACGCTGCGCGCGCGCCGAGCGAGGTGTCCGCGGCAGGCTTGCCTTTTGTGGCTTGGAGCCTACGGCCGACCCTTGCGTCTTGCGCTTTTGGGGGCGCTTATCTTTGGGGCCACGCGACTTATGAGACTTATGATAAGCTGCGCCCGCGTGTGACTGCGTGCGCTTGAGGTAGGCCTGCAACAAGCTAGGGCGCTTGAGATCGACTACGACATCATCAATGCACACCTGCTGCAAAAACCACTCACACCCCTGGCGTATGCTGTAGTCCACCTCATCCCGATAGAGTGGGATCAGGAAGTAGAAATTGACCAGTTCGCCATTGGGTAACTCACAGGTACCGCTGGTATCAGTGATATCGTTGAAGGCATCAGCAGGCAAAGGCATCAAGCCACATAGCTTGGTGTTAGACGCGAACATCTTATCGCCATCGATGACATAGCCCACCGAGATCAGAAAATGCTTGAGTGCCGCCAAGTGCGCTAGGCTCTTGAGCACGCGAAATGGCCAGAACCAGCGCTCATCTTGCAAATGAGCCTCATCCATCTTCCAATCAGGAGGCAGCAGCATCATCAACTCCGCGCGCTCTAAATGGAATGGCTTAAGTTCAGGTGGCACCTTCATTTGATAGGCGCCCAAACCTATCGTGACCAAGGTGTAATAAGGCAGATCCACACTGGGATCGATCACCGCCACATCAACCTTGATATCAGGGATTTCACGCCCAGTAAAGACATGACTTGGTTCCCCAGCGCAAGCGACAATATGGTCAACAATGGCATTTAACTCTGCCTCGCTATAATCCAAATCACGATCTTCCGGCTCCACGCATTGCTCCATCTTATCGATTAAGGCCTGCAGCAAAGCCTCGTTCCGCTGCTGGCGCTGCAACTTGGGATCAACCTTAGGCGCTACCTTGGGAGCATCCTTTGGAACATCCTTGGTGTCTGCACCAACCGAAGCTAAACCCGATCTAGGCTCAGAGCAATTTTGGGCCGCAATCTGCTTATGCTGACGCGCCGCCCACTCAGCTTGGGCCTCAGCATAGACTCCTGAGCGCGGCCCCACGTGCTTGTGAGCCCCAAGCTCAGGGCGCAGGGGATCGACCACATAGCTAAAATCAGGGAAGGCTTGCTTAAGCTGGGTCACCAGCTGCGGCCAGCCTTGCGTCCGGCCCAACTGAAGCTCTGAACGATGCAGCAGTAAGACATGGTAGAAATTGACATGCTCGCCGCTGGGTAACCCGCAATAAAGCGCTGTATGCTGCTTAGTTTTAGCGGCCCCCAAGGCCACCGCGGCCTGCAACTCAGTTTCCGGCAACAGGGATGAATCATAGTAGAGGCTATGCCCCGGACCAAACCAGCAACCATCATTGAAGGGATGAGAGCCTAAATCGCGCAAGACGCACAGCGGCCACTTCCAAATCAGCTCCTTGAGCGCTTTGTTGCTGACCTTCCAATATGGTGGCAACGTCAGTACCAACTCAAAGCGCTCCCAGTGATCGCCCTGATACTCAGGTGGCACCAGCTTACGCATACTGTAGGCGCCCAAGCCCTTGGTCACCAAGGTGTAATATGGATGGCCTGCGTGAGGATTGATCACCCCAACCTCAACCTGCACCTCAGCGCGCGTCAGCACCATAAGCCAACGCATCGGTTTACCAAAGTTTGACCCGATATGTTGGTCAATTAGCACGCTCTCTTCAGGCGTGTAGGTATAGCGAGGCGCAACCACGGCCGCAGAACCCTGAACCTTGGACTTTGGCTTATGTGCGTCCCCTTGGGACGACGCTGCAGAGTTGGCTGACGCTTGGGGCACCTGATGCTTGGGATCGACGATGAAATTGCGCGCAGCCAGATAATCAAGGTCAATTTTGTCCCCGGAGCAGACCAAGTCATACTCCGCGTGATTGAGCAAAACCAGCTGGTAGAACTTGGTTTGCATGCCGCTCGGCAGCGCGCACGGCTTAAGGCCCCCCGTAACCTTAGATCCCTCAAGCAACACCATGGCACACAGATCGGTGTTGGGCACTAAGGGCTTGTCTAAACACCAAGCCTTGCTGGACTCAGATCCCAGCTGCTCTAAGTAAGCGTTGCGCTGCAAAAAATCGCAGACCTGCGACGGCCAGCCCCAATAGGGGTCTTTAAGTAACTTAAAGCCCATTTTCCACTTTGGGGGCAAGCGCATCATCAGCTCAACATGGGTCGGGCGCCCTTTGGCATCAACGCCCAGAGGCATTAGCCCCAAGGTGAGCGCGGTGACATAAGGACGGCTCTTATTTGATTTAAACCAGAGCAAGTTCCAAACGCGGGAAGACGCACCGGTCAAGAACATATGATGGAACAAGCCCCACTTATCGGAGATCGCATCAAGCAAGATGCTCACATCATGCAGGTTATAAGCACAGTCTGCAGCCAAGTCTTGGCACACAAAGGCGACAAAATCATCTTGCTCCTGCTTTTGTTGTCCTTGCAGCGCACTATGGAGCAATTGCGCCAACTTAGGCGTCAAAATAGCTGTAGGCTCAGACAAAATCCTGTTCACTACGCGATCATATGCGCCTTGCTCTAACCAGCGTTGGCATTGTTGTAGCAAATCCATAGCCTCTCCTCTCATCCCCAGTTTCACTCCTCCGTCTGAACCTAGTGATAAATCTAAAAAGTCCCACCCCCTTAAGCTACGGCTTCTTGGGAGTGGTCGTGACAAGCCAATTTTAAATTCATGTGGCTTGCTACGGTTGAGCCGTTAACCAAACGATCAAGCTCATCTTGT